>DATBDM010000182.1:0-1984 GCA_036269915.1 Solirubrobacteraceae bacterium
CTCCGGGCGGACCTCGGCGTTGGCGCCGGCGTCGAGCAGCAAAAACGGCGCGCCGGGCGCGGGGACGACGACGGCGAGCGCGGGCCGGTGGACGCCGCGGGCGCGCTTGAAGCCGAACAGCGAGGCGGCGAGGGCGGCGCCGGTCGAGCCGCCGGAGACGACGGCGTCGGCGCGGCCGTCGGCGACGGCCTGCACCGCACGGACGATCGACGCGTCGGGGTTCGAGCGGACCGCGCGGGCGGGATCGGCCGCCTTGGCGATGGAGATCGGCGAGTCGACGATCTCGACGCCCTCGGGGGGGTTGCCGACCTCGCCCCTGGGGGCGAAGAGCAGGACGCGGACGCCGCGCTCGGCGGCCTGGGCGGCGCCGCGCGCGACTTCAGCGGGACCGAGATCGGCCCCGTTGGCGTCGACGGCGATCGTGATCGGACCCGGCACCGCCGGCGTCCGATCTAGTGGTCGTGGTCGTGGTCGTGCAGGTCGTCGTGCACGTGGACGACCTCGCGGCCGGCGTAGGTCCCACAGTTCGGGCACACCCGATGGGGACGACGCGGCGCGCGGCACTGCGGGCACGTGTTGATCGCGGGCGCGGTGATCTTGTGCTGCGACCGGCGCTGGTTCGTGCGCGCGTGCGACTGCTTCTGCTTGGGAACGGCCATGGGCGGCCCAGAAGGGTAGCGAAGAGCGCCGGCGCGCCGAGGGCTAGTCGAACCTCAGCTCGGAGAGCTTCGCCCAGCGGGCGTCGGGAACCGCCGCCTCGTGGGTGTGCCCGGGATCCTCGTTGAGGTTCGCGCCGCACTGGGCGCAGAGGCCGAGGCAGTCCTCGCGGCAGGTGATCTGCGCCGGCAGCTCGAGCGCGAGGGCGTCGCGGGTCCAGCCGGCGAGGTCGAGCTCCTCGTCGGTGTTGATGTAGGGCGAGACGAGCTCCTCGCCGCCGGTGGGCTGGTGCACCTCGCGGGCGTCGACCTCGAAGGACGGGTCGGCGGGCTCGAGGCAGCGCATGCACGGGCCGGAGAGGTGGACGCCGAAGCGCAGGCGCAGCGCGTAGCCGGACGCCGTGGTGCGCGAGACGTCGAGCTGGACCGGGATCAGCTCGGGCTCGACGGCGTAGGCCTGCCCTCCGTAGTGGAAGGGGCCGAGGCCGGTATGGAGGTCGAGGCGGCGCCCCTCGCCCGAGGAGAGTCCCAGCCGGCCGAGATCGAAGATGTCGGTTCGCTGGGGCATGCCTCCAACGGTAGCGCCGCCCTATTCGTGGTCGCCGTCGTCCTTGAGCTCGCGCTTGAGCACCTTGCCGGTCGAGGTCCGCGGCAGCTCGTCGACGAAGTCGACCTCACGCGGGACCTTGTAGCCGGCGAGGTTGGACTTGACGTGCTTCTTGACGTCGGCCTCGGTGAGCTTCGCCCCGTTGCGGGTGACCACGACCGCTTTCAGCCGCTGGCCGAACTTCTGGTCGTCGACGCCGAAGACCGCCACCTCGGCGACCTCGTCGAGCCCCGAGAGCAGGTCCTCGACCTCGGCCGGGAACACGTTCTCGCCGCCCGAGACGATCATGTCGTCGTCGCGCCCGTCGACGTGCAGGCGCCCGCCGCGGTCGAAGTGGCCGACGTCGCCGGTGGCCATGAGCCCGTTGACGACCTCCTTCGAGCCGCCGCCGGTGTAGCCCTCGAACATCATCTCGTTGCCGACGAAGATGCGGCCGGTGTCGCCCTGCGGCACCTCCTTGCCGTCCTCGTCGTAGAGCTTGAGGATGGTGCCGCGCGGCGGGCGTCCGGCGGTGCCGGGCGCGGCGCGCAGGTCCTCCGGCGTGGCAATGGTGGCCCACGCCACCTCGGTCGAGCCGTAGAGGTTGTAGACGATGTCCCCGAACGCGTCCATGGCCGCGGTCGCGAGCGGGCCGGGCAGCGCCGAGCCGCTGACCGCGATCACCCGCAGCGCGCGCAGGTCGTAGCGGTCGCGCACCTCCTCGGGAAGCTCGAGGATCCGC
>DATBDM010000183.1:0-19498 GCA_036269915.1 Solirubrobacteraceae bacterium
ACGCGGCGGCTCGGGTCCGCGCTCGCGGCGGCGATCGCCCTCGCGGCGCTCGCCGGCATCGGCGGCCTGCTCGTCTCCTACCACGCGCAGCTGGCCGCGGGCGCCTCCGTCGCGCTGTGCGCGGTGGCGCTGTTCGCGGCCTCGCTGGCGGTCACTCCACGCGCAGCAGGCGGATGACCGAGACGATCGCCAGCAGCACCATGATCACCGCGCTGGCGGCGCACCACTGGCAGACCGCGTCGATCTTGGCCAGCTCGACGTAGGTCAGCCAGGCGCTGAAGCCGGCGCCGACGAGCGCGAGCAGCGCGGCCGCCGCGCGGCCCGTGTCCTCGGGCAGCAGCAGCGAGGCGAGCAGCAGCAGGTAGCCGCCCAGGCCGAGCACGGCGACGGGGATGCCGGCCAGCTCGGACCACTTCGAGGACTGCACGCGTTCGCACGATCCGCCGCCGCCGACGCAGAACGGCTTCAGGCCGGCGTAGTGGACCCAGGTGAGGTAGCCGGCGATGGCCGCGCCGATCAGCGCGAGCACAGCGGTGGCCCGCCGCAGCGAGCGCTCGCTCACGAGCCGGAGAGCGCGGTGTTGATCGCGGCCGACATCGACGCGCCGTCGAGCGCCTTCGGCTCGACCGGCACGAGCCTGCCGCTCTTGAGGCGCAGATAGAACGCCGGCGTGGAGTTCGAGCCCAGCTGGGAGGCGAGCTTCTCGGCGGCGGCGACCTGGGGCTGGCTGCTCGGGTTCGCCGCGCCGGCGAGCGCCTTGGCCGGATCGACGCCGGCGCCGTTCGCGACGCCACGCAGGAACGTCGGCGTCACGTAGCCGGTGTTCTCCTGCTGCTGACGGCGGTAGAAGAGGTCGGAGAACTGGTAGAGCCGGTTCTCCTTGGTGGCGGCCGCGGCGGCGCCGGCGGCCTTGACCGAGTCCGGCCCGAGGAACGAGCGGATGTGCAGCTGGTAGCGCAGCTTGCCGGTGCGCACGTAGTCCTTGACGACGGTGGCGAGGCCGTTGTTGGAGTACTCGCCGCAGAACGGGCACTGCAGGTCGGCGAACTCGATCAGCGTCGCGGGCGCCGAGGCCCGGCCGAGCGTGATCCCCTGCTGGGGGACGCCCTTGAACAGCGCCGTGGTGGCGGCGGTGTCCGAGCCGCCGGAGCCGCTGCCCGAGCTCGAGCTCGAGCCGCCGGAGGCGACGATCGCCACGATGACCACGATCACCGCCACGGCGGCGATCAGGCCCAGCCGCATCAGCTGCGCGCGCCGGCGGTCGGCGCGGTGAGCCGACTCCTCGGCCGCGAGGCGCTCCGCGCGCACCCGCTCCTTCTGCTCCACCCGGGATGCCATGACGCAGGCAGGGTAGAGCGCCGAGCCTCAAGAATCGCTCAAGAGTGCCAGCACGAAGCCGTCATGGCCCTTGGCTCCCACGGTCTGGATCGCCGTCGCCTCGACGCGCGGCTCGTCCGCAAGCCGGGCGGCGAAGCGGCGGATGCCCTCTGTGCTCGGATCGCCCGGACCCGGGTCGGCGACCGCGCCGCCGCGCACCACGTTGTCGGCCACGATCATGCCGCCGGGGCGAAGCAGCTCGAGCACGCGGTCGAGGTAGACGTCCGTCGACGCCTTGTCGGCGTCGAGGAAGGCGAGGTCGAACGGCTCGCCGGTGAGGCGGGGGAGGGTCTCGAGAGCCGGCCCGACGTGCAGCTCGACGCGATCGGCGAGCCCGGCCCGCTCGAGGTTGGCCCGCGCGACGGCGGCGTGCGCCGGGTCGCGCTCGAGGGTGACCAGCCGCCCGCCGGGCGCCAGCGCGCGGGCGAGCCAGATCGTGCTGTAGCCGGCCAGCGTCCCGAGCTCGAGGATCCGCCGCGCGCCGTGCGAGCGCGCCAGGAGCGCCAGCAGGCGGCCCTGGGACGGGGAGACGTCGGCGGAGGGCAGCCCGGCCGCGCGAGCGTCGGCGAGCGCCGCGTCGAGCACCGGATCGTCGGGCAGCAGCCGCTGCTCCCACCACGCATCGACGGCGCTCCAGCGGGCCAGGTCGGAGTCCATCGGCGCCAGGCTATTCCCACAATGGTTTTGGCATGCCATAATCTCAGTTGTGGTCAGTACCGACTCGAGTTTCTCCCCAGCCATACAGGACTACGCGAAGGCGATCTACGCGCTCGAGCAGCGCGAGGATGGGCCGGTCAGCACGAACGCGCTCGCCGAGCGCCTCGAGGTCACGCCGGGCTCGGCGTCCGGGATGGTCCGCCGCCTGTGCGAGCTGGGGCTCGTCTCGCACGCTCCCTACCACGGGGTGCAGCTCACGGGCGCGGGGGAGCGGGTCGCGCTCGAGGTCCTGCGCCACCACCGCCTGCTCGAGCTCTACCTCGCGCAGTCGCTGGGCGTGCCGTGGGACCGGGTCCACGACGAGGCCGAGGTGCTCGAGCACGTTCTCTCGGAGGAGCTCGAGGCGCTCATCGCCGACAAGCTCGGCAACCCGACGCACGACCCGCATGGCGACCCGATCCCGACGGCCGACCTCGTGATCGAGGAGCGCGCGACCGAGCGCCTCTCCGATCAGCCCGTCGGCAGCGTCGGGCGCTTCGCGCGCGTCTCGGACGCCGACCCGGCGATGCTCCGCTACCTCGGGGAGCGAGGAATCGCGCCCGGTGCCGACTACGAGGTCGTGGACCGCCAGCCGTTCGATGGACCCATCTTCGTGCGCTTCGGCGAGCAGGTACACGCGCTCGGCGGCACGCTGGCCGCCGCGATGCGTGTGGAGGTGGAGCGCTGACTCCGCCCCCCGACACCCAGACCGGCGCGATCGCCGCGCCGATCTCGACGCCGGGGATGCTGCGCGAGGACTCACCGCTTGCCGCGGCGCGCCGCAAGGGCCGCTTCCGGGGCGGCATCGCGCTGCTCGGGCCGGCGTTCGTCGCCGCGGTCGCCTACGTGGATCCGGGCAACTTCGCCACGAACATCGCCGGCGGAGCCAAGTACGGCTACCTGCTGCTGTGGGTGATCGTCAGCGCGAACCTGATGGCGATGCTCGTGCAGTACCTGTCGGCGAAGACCGGCATCGCCACGGGCCTGAGCCTCCCCGAGCTCTGCCGCGCGCACTTCCGCAAACCGGTCACGATCGGCCTGTGGCTGCAGGCGGAGGCGATCGCCATCGCCACCGACCTCGCCGAGTTCGTCGGCGCGGCGATCGCGCTCAACCTGCTGTTCAACGTCCCGCCGTTCGCCGCGGGCCTGATCACCGCGGTCGTCGCCTTCGCGATCCTCGCGCTGCAGACGCGCGGCCACCGCTCCTTCGAGCTGGCGATCACCGGCTTCCTCGGGATCGTCCTGCTCGGCTTCCTCTACGACGTCACCCACGTCGACATCGACCGGGGCGAGCTCGCCGCAGGCCTCGTGCCGCACTTCTCGGGCACCGACAGCCTGCTGCTCGCCGTGGGCATCCTCGGCGCGACGGTCATGCCGCACGTCGTCTACCTGCACTCGGCGCTGACGTCCGCGCGCTACAGCCCCAAGGACGCCGGCGAGCGCCGCAAGCTCCTCAACTACCAGCGCATCGACGTGGTGCTGGCGATGGGCATGGCCGGGATCATCAACGCGGCGATGCTGATCGTCGCGGCCGCGCTCTTCCACGACTCGGGACGGACCGGCGTCGACTCGATCCACGGCGCGCACGCGGGCCTGGAGGCGATGCTCGGAGGTGGCGCGGCGCTGGCGTTCGCCGTCGCGCTGCTGGCCTCGGGCCTGTCGAGCTCGAGCGTCGGCACGTTCGCCGGCCAGGTGGTCATGCAGGGCTTCATCGCCCGCCGCATCCCGCTCTTCGTGCGCCGGGGGATCACGATGGCCCCGTCGCTGGTCGTGCTCGGGCTCGGCCTCGACCCGTCGGTCACGCTCGTGATCTCGCAGGTCGTGCTCTCGTTCGGCATCCCGTTCGCCCTCGTGCCGATGATCCTGCTCACGCGCCGTCGCGACGTGATGAAGGACCTCGTCAACCGCCGCGCCACGACGGTGCTGGCCAGCATCGTCGCGACGGTGATCATCGCCCTGAACCTGTTCCTGCTCCAGCAGACGTTCCTCGGCTGACGCTCGACGCCCGCCGGTTGACTTTTCCCCTGCTCGCCGGGACGATCGCTGGCGATGAGCGCGTGGCCCCCTCCGGCGCACCCGCACGGCCGCGGGCCGGTGCGCATCCGCTGGCCACGGCGCATCGCCGGGGTGCTTGCGACCGTGGCGCTGTTCGCGGTGGCGATCGCGATGGCCGAGATGATCATGCCCGACGGCGACTCGCAGAGCACGCTGACCGTCCCGCCGCCGGTCGCCGCCAAGCCCAAGGCCAAGACGAGCGGCGCGACCGCGACGCCGAGCAAGCCGCCACCGCTGACCGCCGCGCAGAAGCAGGCCCGCAGCGATGCGGTGGCCACGCTGCGCAGCCAGGGCTACGAGCCGGTCTCGGCCAAGGCGTACAACCCGCGCCACGCGCTGCGGGTGCTGATCGGCTACCGGACCGGTGACACGACGGGCCCGCGGCGCGCGTTCTTCTTCCGTTCCAGCGGCTTCGTCGGCACGGACTCCTCGCTGCCGAGCACCAGCCTGAAGGTCGCCGGCTCGGGATCGCGCTGGGTGACCCTCTCCTACGGCATCTACGCCACGGGCGATCAGCCGTCGAGCCCCAGCGGCGGCCACGTCAAGGTCCGCTTCGCCTACAGCGGCGGCGCCCTGGCGCCGGTCGGCGGGACCGTCCCGCAGAGCTGGGAACGCGTCCTCTCCGGATAACCTCGGTACGGCCGTGTGCGGTCGCTACACCATCACCACGAACGTCGGCAGGACGATCACCGACCGCTTCGGCGTGGCCGGCGACGGGCCGGTTCCCGAGACGCTGCACCGCTTCAACGTCTGCCCGACCGAGCCGATCGCGATCGTGGCGGGGGAGGACGGCTCGCGGCGCGTGCGGACGGTCCGCTGGGGGCTCGTCCCGCCGTGGGCGCGCGCGCTCGGCAAGGGCTTCGAGCCGATCAACGCGCGCAGCGAGACCGCGGCGACCAAGTCCCCGTTCGCGGCGCTGATGGAGCGCGCCGACCGCCGCTGCCTGGTGATCGCCGACGGCTGGTACGAGTGGCTGCGCTCTGAGCGCAAGCGAAGCAGCGAGCCGCGCATCCCGTTCCGCTACACGGTCGACGGCGGCGCGCCGTTCGCCTTCGCGGGTCTGTGGGACGCGCGCCGCGTCGCGGGCGAGCGCGTCGACTCCGCGACGATCCTGACCACGAGCGCCAACGCGGTCTGCGCGCCGGTCCACGACCGCATGCCGTGCGTGCTCGCCGGCCCCGAGGAGGAGGCCGCGTGGCTGAGCGGCGAGCTCGACGCCGCCGCGCTGGGCGAGCTGCTGGTGCCGCTGGACGCCGCCCGCTGCGACGCGCTGCCCGCCAATCCGGCGGTCAACAAGGCCGGCGTCGAGGGACCGGAGCTGCTCGCCGCCCCTACGGCCCGGCCGGCGGCGCAGCTCGAGCTGGGGCTGTGACGCGCCCGGCGGCCGCCCGCCACGCGTCGAAGAGCGTGCGGCCGAGCTCGTTCCACGCGGCGAGGCGCTCGGGCAGGCCGCTCCGCACCGTCGCCGCGTAGTCCTGCGCGACGGCGTCGGGATCGCTGGCGGCGTCGGCGATCCAGGCCTCGAGGATGTCGTCGGTCACCTCGGGGTGGAACTGCACGCCCCAGGCGGCGCCGAGCTTGAACGCCTGCGGGCAGACGGGGCTGCGGGCGAGCTCGACCGCGCCGGCCGGCAGCGCGAACGCCCAGGAGTGCCACTGGTAGGCGGTGAAGCGCTCCGGCAGCGCGCCGAGCACGGGATCGCCGGCGCCGGCCGCGGTGCGCTCGACCTCGAACCAGCCGATCTCGGGACGCTCGGCCCGCCGGACCTCCGCGCCCGCCGCCGCGGCGAGCAGCTGGGAGCCGAGGCAGACGCCGAGCACCGGCGTGCCGTCCTCGAGCGCGTCGCGGAGCAGCGCGATCTCGTCGTGTAGCCACGGCAGCCGGTCGGCGTCGGCGACGTTCATCCCGCCGCCGAAGATCGCGATCGCGTCAACGCCGGCAGGTCGCTCGGCGCCGTCCGCCGCCCGCCACTCGAGCAGCTCGTCGCCGGCCTTCGCGGCCCGCTCGCGCAGCAGCCCGGAATGGCCGCCACCGGGGTGCAGGACGCTGAGGATCCGCATCGGCCGCGCAGTCTGGCAGGGTGACGGCCGTGGGCGAAGGTGAACGGATTCTCATCGTCGGGGTGCTGCTCGCGCTCGGGCTCGTGGCCTCGCTCGCTGCGGGACGTCTGCAGCTGCCCGGCCTGGTGCTCGTCCTCGGTCTCGGGATGCTGCTCGGCTCCGACGTCCTCGGGCTCATCTCCTTCGCCGACTTCGAGGTCGCGCGGACGGCGGGCATCGTCGCCCTCGCGCTGATCCTCTTCGAGGGCGGCCTGACCAGCGGCTTCAACGAGATCCGCCCGGTGCTGGGCATCGCCATATCGCTCGCGATCCTGGGCACGATCGGCACCGCGGCGCTGACCGCGCTGGCGGCGTGGGCGATCGTCGACCTCCCGCTCGCGCAGTCGGTGCTGCTCGGGTCGACGGTCGCCGCGACCGACGCCGCCGCGGTCTTCGCGGTGCTGCGCGGATCGACGCTGCGGCGACGCCTCGCCCGCACGCTGGAGGGGGAGTCGGGCGTCAACGACCCGGTCGCCGTCGTGCTCGTGCTCGGCTGCATCGAGGCGATCCAGGATCCGCACTGGGGCGTCTGGGACGCGGTCATGCTCGCCGTCCAGTCGCTCGGGATCGGGCTCGCCGCGGGTGCCGTCGTCGCCTGGCTCTCGGTGTACGCGCTCAAGCACATCCGGCTGCCGTCGGCCGGCCTGTATCCGGTCTCCTCGCTGGCCGCGGCCGCCCTCGCGTTCGGGGCCGCCGACTCGCTGAACGGCTCCGGCTTCCTCGCCGTCTACATCACCGGCCTCGCGCTCGGCACCGCGGCCACGCCGGCCCGCCGCACCATCGTCACCTTCCACGAGGGCCTCGCGTGGCTCTCGCAGCTCGGGCTGTTCCTGCTGCTCGGCCTGCTCGTCTTCCCGGCGCAGCTCGGCCACATCGCGCTCGAGGGCACCGCGATCGCGATCGCCACCACCGTGCTCGCGCGCCCGGCGGCCGCGTTCGTCGCCACGCTCGGTCACGGCTTCAACTGGCGCGAGCGGCTCGTGCTCGGCTGGGCGGGCCTGCGCGGCGGCGTCCCGATCGTGCTCGCCACCTTCGCCGTCACCGAGCACATCGTGGGCGGGACGATCATCTTCAACGTCGTCTTCTTCGTGGTGCTGCTTTCGACCATCGTGCAGGGCACCACGATCCAGCCGCTGGCCCGGCTGCTGGGGGTGACCTCCGACGAGGCGGCGATCCCCGCGCCGCTCGTGGAGCCGGCGCTGCTGCGGCGGCTCGGCGCGGAGACGATCCAGTACCCGGTGCGCGACGGCGACGCGGTCGTCGGCGCCGCCGTGCGCGAGCTCGGGCTGCCGCGCGAGGCGCTGCTCAACGTGATCGTGCGCGGCACACGGGCGATCCCGCCGCGCGGCTCGACGATCGTCGAGGCCGGCGACCAGCTGCACGTGCTCGTCCGCCAGGAGGCCGCGGTCGACTTCCGCGCCCTGCTCACCCGCTGGCGGACCGGGCCGCTCGAGCTCGCCGAGCGCCGCCGCCCGATGCCGCGCAGCCGCCCGTCGGTCACCAGCGTGCGCCCGTGGGATCCGGCCGACGGCGATCCCTCGCGCCCGACCGCGATCGCCGGACATCGCGTGATCGAGCAGCTGCGCACCCGTCGCGACGAGCCGGGCGCGCTGGTCGCGCTCGAGGACGGCCGCTTCGCGATCACCGGCGCGCTGCTGGCGATCGGGCCGGCGGGAGAGCTGCAGGCCGTGGCGCGCCGGCGGCTGCACGGATCGGATCGTGCGAGCGACCGCGCCTGGTGGCGCGAGGTGGTCGGCGCGCTCGCGCGCTGACGGCCCGCTTGAATACCGCGGGTGGACCCGTTCGCCGTCCTCGGCGTGGCACCCGGCGCGGATGAGCGCGAGGTGCTCGCCGCCTACCGCGAGCTCGCCAAGCAGTGGCATCCCGACCGCGGCGGCGGCGAGCGCGCCGAGCGGCGCATGGCGGAGATCAACGCCGCGTACGACCTGCTGCGCGCCGCCGCGGCCCAGGCCGCCGCGCCGCCCGCTCCCGCGTACGCGCGGCGGGCCGCCCGCGGCCGCGGCGCCTGGCTCAACGACGCGGTCCGGCGCGCGCTCGGCCCCGAGCTGCTGACCGCGCTCGAGCCCGACGAGGCGGTGCGGCTGGTCACGCCGGTGTCGACATGGGCGAGTCCGCGGGCGGTCCTCGCGGTCACCGAGCGGCGGTTGCTGTGGCTGCTCGACGACGCGCCCGTCGCGCGGGTGCGCGCGCTCGGGTTCCGCGACGTCGTCGCCGTCGACGTCGCGCTGCGCCGCCCGCGCCGCAAGGTCGCGACGCTCACCGTCCGGTCGCTGAGCGGGCGCCGCTTCGCGTTCACCGATCTGAGCCCGCACACCGCGGCCACGATCGCCCAGCACGTACGCGCCGCCAGCCCGCGGGCTGCACAGACGGCGCGAGCGGCCGAATAACCAGAAGAACACGTCCCCGTGCAGGGCGCTTTCGTAGTCTGGAAGGCGAACCTGATCACGGCTACGACCGCGGGCACCGACGACCCGCCGAAAGGAAGCTGCTCCCCAATGTCCTACGTGGACCTGCACTGCCATCTGCTCCCCGGCATCGACGACGGGGCGGCCACGACCGCGGACGCGCTCGCCCACGCGCGCCGCCTGCACGCCGAAGGCGTGCGCGACGTCGCCTGCACCCCGCACGTCAAGTCCGGCTGCTTCACCGACGTCCACCTCGGCGAGATCGCCGGCCGCGTGGCCTCGCTCCAGTCCGCCATCGACGCCGAGGGCCTGCGCGTGCGCCTGCACACCGGCGGCGAGGTCGCTCACGAGGACGCGCTGGCGCTCGACCGCGACGCGCTCGAGCTCGTCGCCCAGGGCCCCGCCGGCGCCCGCTGGATCCTGCTCGAGTGCCCCTTCGCCGGTGTCGACGACGACTTCGTCGCCGCCGCCGAGCGCCTCCAGCGCCTCGGCTACGGCCTTGTCCTCGCCCACCCGGAGCGCGCCCGCGACGTGCTCGAGGAGGGCCGCGAGCGGCTCGAGATCCTCCGCGCCGACGGCGCGCTGCTGCAGGTCAACGTCTGCTCGCTACTCGGCAACCACGGCCTCGAGGTGCAGGAGATCGCCGCGGCGATCGTGCGCTCGGGCACCGCGTTCTGCCTCGCCTCCGACGGCCACCCGGGCACGCGCGACCACACCCTCCAGCTCGGCTTCCACCTGCTGCTGCGCGCCGGCGCCTCCTCGACGCAGGCCTGGCGGCTGACGCAGGCCAACCCGCGGTTCCTGCTGTGCTCCGGCATCCCCGGCCTGCGGGTCGAGGCCATGGAGGCCGCGGCGATCCACTAGGTTCGGGCGGCCATGCCCGTCCGCAGCGCCGGCATCCTGCTCTATCGCCGCTCCGCCGGCCCGCTCGAGCTGCTGCTCGTGCACCCCGGTGGGCCCTACTGGGCGCGCAAGGACGACGGCGCGTGGTCGATCCCCAAGGGCGAGCACGCCGACGGCGAGGACGCCCTCGACTGCGCGCGGCGCGAGTTCGAGGAGGAGACCGGGACGGTGCCGCCCGTCGGCGCGCTCGTGCCGCTCGGCGAGGTCCGCCAGCGCAGCGGCAAGCGCGTCAGCGCCTGGGCCGCGGAGGGGGACCTCGACGCCGACGCCGTCCGCTCGAACACGTTCACCGTGGAGTGGCCGCCGCGCTCGGGCCGGACGCAGGAGTTCCCCGAGGTCGACCGGGCCGGCTGGTTCGCGCCCGACGACGCCCGCCGCGCGCTCGTGCCGGCCCAGGCGGCGTTCGTCGACCGGCTCGTCGAGCACCTCGACAGCTGACGTCGTGTTAGTTGCGCGCCGGAAAGCGGGTATTCGCTGACCATGGCCGTCCTGGAACTCGTACAGAACCAGCCCGACTGGCTGAACGCCCTGGGTGTCGCGATGACGCGTCCGCCCGGCGTGCCGGAGCGGCGCGGCGCGGACGATCCGTGGCAGGACACGACGACCGACGCGGAGCGCCCGCGGCGGATCTCCGACGATCTCGCGTGGCTGCGCCAGGCGATGGACGATCCGGACGACTGCGGCCTCAAGGGCCTGCTGGACACGGCCGCCGTCGGGGCCTGGGTGCCCGACGAGACCGCCGCCCAGCGGCTCTGCCGACTGCGCGACCGCCAGGTACTCGACGCGGCCGGCTTCCTCTTGCACGAGGAGTCCGACGGCGACGCGCTCGACGCGGCCTAGGCGCTACGCCGGTAGCGGCTCTCGATCTGCTGGTCCTTGGCCGGTCCGCGCACGCGCCAGGCGACGTCGAACGCATCCGGGCCGAGCACGACGTACGCGCCCGCATACGTGTCCTCGCCGCACGGGTGGGTCACCTCGCACCGCTCGCCGCGCAGCACCAGCGGGTGGAAGGGACGGCCGTCGTCGAAGCGGACCATCCAGGCGCCGTCCTCGCGGGCGACGCGCAGCCGCCGCCGCGCCGGGCCCTCGTAGCCGCCCAGCCGGAGCCGTCCGGTCTCGAGCCAGTCGAGCCCGCGGTCGTCGGGCGCGAACGTCGCGGTCCCGGTGAATGTCCCGCCGCCGAGGCGCGCGTCGTGCACCGCGCGCTCGACGGTCCAGCGGCCCGGCAGGTAGGCGTCCGGTTCGAGCGGGTCGTCCACGGGGCAGGAGCCTACGCGTGAGCCGCCGCCGCGCCGCGCCCGAGTTGCTTGCCTGCACGGGCGAGCTCGCGGTCATGCGCGACCCGCGCCACCCGTCCGGGCGTCTGCTGCTGCAGGGCTCGATGGAGGCGTCCTACGTCGATCTCGCCGATCCTTCGCGTCTGGAGTTCGACTACCTGCGACGGATGCGCGACCTCGTGGAGGCGACGGGCGCGCGGCGCGTCGTGCACGTCGGGGGCGCCGGGTGCGCGCTGGCGCGCGCGCTCGCGGCCGCCCATCCCGCTCACCGCCAGGAGGTGCTCGAGCTCGATCCCGACGTGCTCGAGATGGCCCGCGAGCACCTCGGGCTGAGGCGGGCGCCGGGGCTGCGGGTGCACGTGGGGGAGGGCAGGGCGGTCCTCGCCGGCCGCCCGGACGGATCGGCCGACGCGGTGCTGATCGATGCCTTCGTCGGCGCGCGCGTGCCGCGCCATCTCGTGACGCTGGAGGCGCTCGGGGACCTCGCGCGGGTCGTCGAGCCTGCCGGCTTCGTGGCGATCAACATGGTCGACGCGCGCCCGCTCGACGAGGCGGCATCCGTGCTCGCGGGTCTGCAGGCGGCGTTCGCCCACGTCAGCGCGCTGGCGCCGTCGGCGACGCTCGCCCGCCGCCACGGCGGCAACATCGTGCTCGCGGGCGCGCACGCCCCGCTGCCGCTGGCCCGCCTGCGCCCGCTCGCGGCGGCCGACCGGTCGCCGGCGGCGGTGCTGGAGCCGGCGGACGTCGAGGCCTTCGCCGGCGGCGCGCTGCCGTGGCGCGACGACGCTGTCGCGCCGGCGCTCTGAGCGAACGTCAACCCCGCTGGTGGTGAGGTGGTGGTCCAGTCTCGCCGGACGCATCGCGCCGGCGGCGATGCGTCCGGCGAAACAGGTCCGTGAGACACGTTTCGCCGGTTGGATCGTGCTCGTCGGGAGGCGCCTGGCGAGGACGCAGCCCTAGGGTCGACCTTCGTCTCCGTGGCTAGGCGGCGGCCTGGGCGGCCGCGACGGCCAGGCGGTCGGCGCGGTCGTTGAGCGCCTTGTGCGTGTGCGCGGCGCCGGTCTCGTGGCCGCGGACCCAGTGCCAGCGCACGGAGGCGTGGCGGGCGATCTCGGCGTCGAGCGCCTTGACGAGGTCCTGGTTCTTGACGGGCTGGCCTCCGGCGGTCTTCCAGCCCTTGCGCTTCCAGCCGGCGATCCAGGTGGTCATCGAGTTCAGCATCAGCAGCGAGTCGGTGACGATGCAGGCCTGGCTGCCGGAGGGCAGCGAGCGCAGCCCCTCGAGCGCCGCGGTGAACTCCATGCGGTTGTTCGTCGTCTGGCGGTCGCCGCCGGAGAGCTCGACGGGCTCGGCGGCGCCGGGGCCGACGACGATCGCCGCCCACCCGCCGGGACCCGGGTTGCCGCTGCAGGCGCCGTCGGTCCAGACCAGCGACTCGCCGGGGCGCTGCTCGACAGGGGTCTCGGCGGGGGCGGGGCGACGGCGGCGGGGTCGGGCGGAGCTCATGCGGCCGAGCATCCTAGGCGACCCCGCGGCGGTGCGACTACTCCGTGGAGAGTCGCGGCCGGCCGCAGGCCGTGTCGTAGCAGGCGGCGGGGAGGCCGCCGGCGCCCTGGTGAAAGTGGACAACCTCGTCCTCGGGGAGGCGCAGGGCGTCCGCGATCGCGGAGAGCAGGCGTCGTGCCATGGGAGATCCTTCTGGTCGTGGGGAGCGACGGAGGTGATTCTGGGGAGTCCGTCGGGGGAGATTGTAACAAGCTTGTGACACCTCCCTGATCGGCGCGCTTCCGCTCGGGTTGATCTGGGTACGCACAAGTACCAGACCCAGCGATCAAGGAGCGGTACCGAGAATGAGCAGCGACGACAGGCCGGAGGGGGTCGGCGGAGGACTCGCCGGCAAGCTGGCGGGCAAGGCCAAGCGGGCCGCGGGCAGCGTGCTCGGCAACGAGGAGCTCGCACGCGAGGGCCGCCTGCAGGAAACGCAGGTCGACGCCGCCCGCGACGCGCGCCGCGAGGACGCCGAGGCGCGCCAGGCGGAGGCCCAATCCGAGCTCGAGCAGCGCCGCGCCGCCACCGAGGCCGAGCGCGAGCGCCTCGCCGCCGAGCAGGCCGCCGCGGCGCGCGAGGACGCGATCGAGCGCGACCGCGCCGAGCAGGAGCGCCAGACGGAGCAGCGCGAGGCGCAGGAGCGCGCGGCCGCCGCGTCCGTGGAGGCGAGGGGAGAGGCCGTCGCCGCGAGCGACCAGCGCCGCGCCCAGGCCGAGCGCGCCGACGAGCGCCGCGACGCCGCCGAGCTCGAGCGCGAGGCGCGCCTCGCCGAGGCGCGGGCGGACGCGATCGATCCGGAGGAGCAGCGATGAACCTGCGCAGCGTTCCACGCGCCGCCCTCGGCGGCTACATCAAGGCGGCCCGCTGGCCACTCGACCGCGCGGCGCGCCTCGTCGGCGGCCGCGACGACGGCCGGCCGGGCGACGCCGAGATCGAGCTCGACCGCGCCGAGGCCGCCGTCCGCGACGCGGCCGGCAGCGTCACCGGCGACGACGCGCTGCGCGCCGACGCCGCGCGGCGACGCAAGGCCGCCCGCGAGCGCGCCCGCGCGTCGACGCTGGCCGATGCCGCCGACGCGCGCGCCGAGCAGGCCGACGAGGCCTATGCCCAGCGCGAGCAGCAGGCCGAGCGCGCCCGCAAGGCCGCCAAGGACTCCGCCGCCGCGCGCCGCAAGCGCGCGGCGTCGAGCAAGCAGACGCAGACCAAGCGCGCCGCCGCGGCGGAGGCCAAGCGCAAGCAGGCGAGCGACGCCGCCGAGGCGAAGCGGCTCGAGGCCGCCGAGGCGAAGGCCCGCGAGGACCGGCTCGCAGCCCTCGAGGAGGAGTCGAAGGCGATCGAGGAGCGCCAGGAGGCGCTGACCGCCGCCGACGAGGCCTCCCGGCTCGAGGACGCCGCGAGCCGCGCGAAGGCGCAGCGCAAGGGCGACTGACCTCGAGGATCGTGGCCGGGCGTTCGCATTCGGACGTCCGGCCCGCACGGCACTTGAGGATCTCGGTGCGATGCCGACGAAGAACCCATGCGCCGTGCCGTACCGCTCCTGCTCGCCCTGATCTGCCTCCTCGCCGTCCCCGCGAGCGCGTCCGCGCGCTTCACCGTCGGGCTCGGCGACCAGAATCCCGCGACCTACGACCTCAAGCGCGTCGACGCGCTGCATCTCAAGACCGCCCGCTACGTCGTCAACTGGGACTGGTACCGCGACCCGGCGCGGGTCGCGATCACCGACCAGTGGGTGGCCAACGTCCGCGCCGCCGGGCTGCGCCCGCTGATCGCGTTCAACCGCAACTGGGTGCCGAGCGGGCTGCACAAGCTCCCCACGATCCCGCAGTACGTGCAGAGCTTCGCGCTGCTTCGCTACCGCTACCCGGACGTGCGCGACTTCGGCGCCTGGAACGAGGCGAACCACAAGACGCAGCCGCTCGCGCGCAACCCGCGGATGGCCGCCCGCTACTACAACGCCATGCGCAGCGCCTGCCCGCGCTGCAACATCATCGCCGCCGACGTCCTGGACGACCCGGGGATGCCGGCCTGGATCCAGACCTTCAAGCGCTACGCGCACCACCCGCGCCTGTGGGGCCTGCACAACTACCGTGACGCCAACCGCGGCACGGGTGCGACCGCCGGCTTCATGCGCCTGGTGAAGGGCACGGTCTGGCTCACCGAGACCGGCGGCATCCGCCGCACGGACCACCGCGCGCACGGCTCCCGCGTCTCGAAGTACCGCGCGAGCCTCGTCAAGCAGGCGGCGGCGGTCCGCCGCGTCTTCGACATCGCGCGCTCCTACCACCGCATCCGGCGCGTCTACTTCTACCAGTGGCGCCGCGACGGCAACTCGCCGTGGGACTCGGCGTTCACCAACCTCGACGGCAGCCCGCGCCCGGCGCTGCGGGCGCTGCGCAGCGAGCTCGGACTCTAGGATGCCCGGCGTGCCACGCGCGCCGGGCATCGTCCTCACCGAGCACGAGCTCGAGGTCCCGCTCGACCACGACCGACCCGGCGGCGAGCGGATCACCGTCTTCGCGCGCGAGGTCGCCGCGCTCGACGGCGCCGACCGGCCGTACCTGGTCTACCTGCAGGGCGGCCCCGGCCACGAGGCGCCGCGACCGACGCGCAACGCGCCCGGCTGGGTCGAGCGCGCGCTCAAGGACTTCCGCGTGCTCATGCTCGACCAGCGGGGGACCGGGCGCTCCACGCCGATCGGGACGCTGCCCGGGCGCACGCCCGCCGAGCAGGCGGAGTACCTGACCCACTTCCGCGCCGACTCGATCGTCCGCGACGCCGAGCTGTTGCGCGACGCGCTCGGCTCGGAGCCCTGGAGCGTGCTCGGGCAGAGCTTCGGTGGGCTCTGCGTGGTGACCTATCTATCGCTCGCGCCCGAGGGACTGCGCGAGGCGTTGATCACCGGCGGCGTGCCCGCGCTCGGTCCGGGTGCGATCGACGACGTCTACCGCGCCACCTACGCGTCGGTCTCGCGGCGCCGCGACGACTACTTCGCGCGCTACCCGGAGGACCGCGAGCGGCTGCGCGCCCTGGCGCGGCGGCTCGAGGACGACGACCTCCGCCTGCCGTCCGGCGATCCGCTGAGCCTGCGGCGCGTGCAGTGCGCGGCCGCCGTGCTCGGCATGGCCGACGGCGCCGAGCGCCTGCACTACCTGCTCGAGCTGCCGCCGGACTCGCCGGGCTTCGGGCACGACCTGGAGGCGGAGACCTCGTTCGCGCGCAACCCGCTCTACGCGATCCTGCACGAGCCCTGCTGGGCCGACGGCGGCGCGACCGACTGGGCGGCGCAGCGGCTGCTCCCGGACGGGGCCGACGTCCCGGACGCGCTCGTCGGCGAGCACATCTACCCGTGGATGTTCGAGGAGATCGAGGTGCTCGCGCCGCTGCGCGAGGCGGCCGGGATCCTCGCCGCGCACGAGTGGCCGCGGCTCTACGACCCGGCCGTGCTCGCCGCCAACGAGGTGCCGGCGGCCGCCGCGGTCTACGCGAACGACATGTTCGTGCCGCGCGCCCTCTCGGAGGCGACGGCGGAGGGGATCGCCGGTCTGCGCGTGTGGCTGACCAGCGAGTACGAGCACGACGGGCTGCGCCAGGACGGGCGCCGCGTGCTCGGTCGGCTGCTCGACCTCACCCGCGGCCGCCTCTAGGCGACCGCGGGGAGGAGCGAGCGTGCCTCAGCGCTTGAGGGCCGAGCTGGCCGTCGTCCCGTCGAGGAAGCGGTAGCTGTAACCCACCTTGAGCTTGCGCTTGAGCGTCCAGTAGCCACGCGAGTCCGTGTTCGGCTTCTTGATCGTCGACCAGCGGCTGGACCCCTTCTTGCGCTGCTGGACCGTGACGCGATGGCGGCCGCCGTCGCGCACCTGGCCCCACAGGCGGTTGTGCGGGGTGTCGAGCGCGAACGGCATCCGGAAGTGCTTCAGCGACGGCTTGGCCTTGCCGTTGTTGAAGCGCACGCCGGACTGCCACGTGGAGTAGGAGCCGTTGACCTTCGGCTCGTCGTACCAGAGGTACTGGCCGAGCAGCTTGATCCGCTTGTCACGCCAGGCGAGGTACGCGCCGCGCTGCATGTAGGCGTCCTGCAGCGTGGTCGAGATGCCGCTCGTCTTGTCGGGCGGCTTGGTCTGGTAGCCGTACTCGTCGACGTAGACGTCCATCTTGCGCGGGCCCTTGAGGCGCCCGATCTTGCGGAGCTTGTCGATCGAGGTCTCGAGCCGGCTGAGCGTCGCGAGGTTGATGTCGTCCGCGCGCTTCGGCGGCGAGTCCGGCGGAGTCTTCGCGCCGTAGGGGTGGACGGCAAACGCGTCGCCGGTCGGCGCCTTGTAGCGCTTGCAGGAGCCGCTCTTGATCTTCTTGTACTTCGCGTTGACGCAGCCGAACTGGCGCATGAAGACCAGGGGGCTCGTCGTCACGTTCTTGCGCGCGGCGCCCTTGGGGGCGAGCGCGCCGATCTGCACCTGCGCGCCCTTGTCGGCCTGCTTGACCGCGGGATAGGCCGCGACCACGAGGTTGCGGTAGATGTTGCCGGAGGCGGCGCCCTTCTGCGGGAGCAGGAACGCGCCGCTGTTGGGCTCGTTCCACAGCACGTAGCGATCGACGCGCGAGGCGAAGTGCGTGGCCGTGGCGCGCGCGAAGCTGGCGTAGGCGGCGGGATTCGGCGAGTAGGCGCCGGACTTCTTCGACGGGTTCGTGGACGCCCACCACGGCCCCGGCCCGCTGACCGTCAGCGAGACGTTCATCCCGGCGTTGCGGACGAGGTCGACGGCCAGGTCGTAGCCGAACCAGTTGTACGCGTCCGGGTTGTTGGGGTCGAACCCCTTCGGCATCTTCTTCGCGTTCGCCCCGGGGGCGACGCGGGTCCAGAGCAGGTAGATGCGGACGGTGTCGACGCCGTTGCGCTTCCACTCGTCGACCATCTTCTTGGCCTTGGTCCCGCCGGCGAGCAGCACGCGGTCGTCGGAGACGCCGATCTCGGGTCCGGCGGCGCGGGCGGCGGTGGTGTGGGAGAGCGCGCCGGCGGCGAGGGCGAGCAGGAGCGCGCTGAGGAGCAGGATGCGTTGAGGCACGAGTGTCGTAACCCTCCGGCCGCCGTCGGAGTTGCGCTGCGGCGGGTGTGTCGGGAGCAGGAACGCGCCCGTGGGTGCGGGCGGGGAGAGAGGCTAGCGAAGGGGGCGCTCCGCTTTCAGGTCCGTCGCCTTGGCGATCCAGGGACCGGCAGGTCCTGGATAGCGCGCCGCCCGCGTCCCAGCATGGAGGGCATGAACGCTCGCTATTCGCTCGCCGGCCGTGAGGTCGATCGCGTCGGCTACGGAACCATGCAGTTGCCCGGCGACGGTGTCTTCGGGCCGCCCGCCGATCGCGACGCGGCGATCGCCGTGCTGCGGCGCGCGCGCGAGCTCGGCGTCGACCACTTCGACACGTCGGCCTACTACGGGCCGTGGGTCGCCAACGAACTGCTGCGTGAGGCCCTGCATCCGTACGAGGGGATGACGATCGTCTCCAAGGTCGGTGGGCGCCGCGGGCCTGATGCGAGCTGGATCGACGCCTCGACGCCGCCCGAGCTCGCGTGGGGCATCGACGAGAACCTGATCGGGCTCGGGGTCGACCGCATCGACGTGATGAACCTGCGCCTGATGCGGGCCGACGACGCGGCCTTCGACGCCAAGCTCGGCGTGCTGGCCGACGCCGTCCGGGCCGGCAAGGTCGGCGCGGTCGGCCTCTCCAACGTCGGGCTCGCCGAGCTCGACCGCGCGGCCGAGTTGCGCGTCGACGTCGCATGCGTGCAGAACCGCTACGCGCTGACCTTCCGCGAGCACGAGGCGCTGCTGCAGGCGTGCGCCGCGCGCGGGATCGCCTTCGTGCCGTTCTTCCCGCTGGACTTCGGCAGGGTCGCGGGCAACGAGGTCGTGCGACGGATCGCCGCGCGAGTGGGCGCGACGCCCGCGCAGGTCGGCCTGGCGTGGCTGCTCGCGCACGCGCCGAACCTGCTGCTGATCGCGGGGACGTCGAGCCTCGTGCACCTCGAGGAGAACGTCGCCGTCCGCGAGATCGAGCTGAGCGAGGAGGACGTCGCGGCGCTGGACGCGGTCTCCGCGTGACGAATGCGCGACCGGCGCGGGTCAGCGTCGGCGAGCCGGAGCGTGTCGCGTTGACCACCCACCAGGTGGTCAATGAGACACGCGACCCGCGCGCGCAGACTCCGTTTCGCGTATCGGGTCATCGGTAGTCGGTCTCGCGCACCACAGGAGCGGCCCGCACCCTGGAGCCATTGACCACCGCTCCCGACCGGCGGAGCGGGAACGAAAACGGAGAACATCATGGATTTCCAGGACCGGCAGTTCCTGCGGCTGAGCGGGCGACAGTTCGCGCTCGTGGTGGTCGCCCTCGCCTCGTTGATGCTCGCCTCGGCGGGAGCCGCGCAGGCGAAGCGGCTGTCCGGCACTGCGGGCGCCGACAGGATCGTGGGCTCCGCGGGGGCCGACGTGATCAGGTCGGGCGCCGGCAACGACCGGATCAAGGGCCGCAGTGGCCGGGATCGGCTGTCGGGAGGGCGCGGCAACGATCGACTCGCCGGCGGCTCCGGCCGGGATCGGCTGTCGGGAGGGCGCGGCAACGATCGACTCGCCGGCGGCTCCGGCCGGGATCGACTGTCAGGAGGGCGGGGCGCCGACCGCCTGAACACCGTCGATGGGCGGGCGGATGCCGTCATGGGCGGGTCGGGGAGGGACATCTGTCGGGTCGACCCGGCCGACGAGGCCAAGGTGAAGGGCTGCGAGATCGTGAAGATCATCAAGCCCGGCGCGCCTGCCGCTCCCGGCGCTCCCGGTGTTCCCGGCGTCCCCAGCGTGCCCAGCACCCCCGGTGCCCCCGGCGTTCCCGGCGGCCCGCTGGTCTGCGCGGCCCCGCCGGAGGACGCCGCGCTCGCGCGAGTTGCTCAAGACGACGATCCGCCGCTGGTCTTCAGCGATGCGTTCTACGCGATCACGACCACCATCACCGCTTCCGCGGATGGGCTGACCGGCACTGATCTCCCGATCTCGATCGAGGACGTCTGCGACGTCCCGCAGTCGTTGGCGACCGAGGCCGCCCAGCTCGTCGGCGGTGACGGGGTCGCGCTCATCAC
>DATBDM010000184.1:0-7396 GCA_036269915.1 Solirubrobacteraceae bacterium
CCCACGCGCGACCAGTCGGCGTCGGCCGGCTGCAGACCGGTGCCGATCGCGGCGAGCAGCGCGTCGCCGTAGCTCGCGCCGATCGCCTGCGCCGGGACGAGCTGCTCGCGGTGCGTCACGTCGGAGACGATCTGGGTCCACAGGCCGCCCTGCGTCCCGCCGCCGACGGCGAAGATGCGCGACGCCGGGCCGGCGGCCGCGTCGACGTGGTCGAGGATCTGCCGGATCCCGTAGGCGATTCCCTCGTAGACCGCGCGGAAGAGGTGCCCGCGGCCGTGGCGCAGCGTCAACCCGGCGACGACGCCGCGCGCCTGCGGGTCGTAGATCGGCGTGCGCTCGCCGGCGAAGTACGGCAGCACGACGAGGCCGTCGGCGCCGGGCGGCGTCGCGGCCCCCTCGGCAACGAGCTCCCCGAAGGACGCGCCGCCGGTCAGCCCCTGGAGCCAGCTGGTCAGCGAGCCCGAGGTGGCCATGCCGGCGGCGACCGTGAACGAGCCCGGGTCGACGCCCGCGGTCGTCCACAGCCCGTCCCGCACGACCGGCTCCGCGAGCACCTGCACGAAGAACATCGTCGACCCGTACATGAGCATCAGGTCGCCGGGCTCGCGCACCCCCGCGCTGAACGCCTCCGCCCACGCGTCGACGGTCCCCGCCGTCACCGGGGTGCCCTCGGGCAGGCCGGTCTGCGCGGCCGCCTCGGCGCCGATCGTCCCGACGGTCTCGCCCGCCCAGGCCAGCCGCGGCAGCTCGAGGCCGGGAGCGATCTCGCCCGCCCAGTCGGTCGCCCAGTCGCGAGCGTGCAGGTCGTAGAGCGGATCGCACTGGCTCGCCGTGTGGTGGTCGAGCACGTACTCGCCCGTCAGCCGGGCGACGACGAACGAGTGCGCGCTGTACCAGCGGCGAGCGCGCTCCCACACCTCGGGCTCGTTGCGGCGGATCCACGCGAGCTTCGGCCCCACGGCCTGGGTGGAGAGCGCCTTGCCGCAGCGCAGCAGGATCGCCTCCGCGCCGAAGCGCCGCGTCTGCTCGTCGATCTCCGCCGTGGCGCGCATGTCGATCCCGTAGAGGATCCCTGCGCGCAACGGCCGCACGAGCTCGTCGCAGACCAGCAGGCAGGGCCCGAGGCCGGAGACGCACAGCCCGACGATGCTGGCGTCGTCGCCGGCCTGGCCGACCAGCTCGCGCAGGACCGCGACGACGTCGCCCCACCAGTCGCTCTCGGCGTCCATCTCCGCCCAGCCCGGCCGCGGCAGTGACATCGCGTGCGTGCGCGAGGCGGTCGCCACGACCTCCCCGTCGGGCGTGGCCAGCACGCCCTTCGTGCTGCCGGTCCCCATGTCGACCCCGGCCAGTAGCTCCCTCACCCGGCGTACCGTATTGCCTTCGCCCGCGGCCGGCGGCCGGGCCGTGACCGGAGAGGAGGAGGAGGGGATCCCCGGCCCCGGGCCCGACCGCCGTACGGGCGTCCGGCGCGCGCCGCTAGGCGCGCCCCGACGACGCTCGCGAGCGCCGCGCCACCGAGTCCACAGCCACCGCGAGCAGCAGCACGCCGCCGGTGATCATGAAGCGGTAGGACGAGTTGAGGTTGAGCAGCGTGAGGCCGTTCGAGATCGCCTGGATGACCAGGATCCCGAGCAGGGCCGAGATCGCCGAGCCGCGCCCGCCGAACAGGCTCGTCCCGCCGATCACCGCCGCCGCGATCGCGTTGAGGTTGACGTCGGCGCCACCCGACTGCTGGTTGACCGCCGCCAGCCGCGCGGAGGCGAGCACGCCGCCGAGCGCCGCGAAGGTCGAGCAGAGGATGAACGCGGCCGCGTAGACGCGGTGCACGTTGATGCCGGCGCGGCGCGCGGCCTCCTCGTTGCCGCCGACGGCGAACATCGAGCGACCGAACCCGGTGCGCGTGAACACGTAGTGCATGACCATCACGAGCACCAGGAAGAACACGAACATCCAGCCGATGCCGCGGCCGCCGCCGGAGTAGAGGTAGAAGACCGCGACCAGGCCGATCACGAGCACCGCGATGCTGCGGGCCAGCAGCAGCTGGTTCGACGCGCCGCTGAGCTGCGCCTTGTGCCGGGCCTGCGCGTTGTAGAAGCCGGTCGCGAACAGCCCGCCGGCGATGAGCAGGACGATGACGAGCGCGACCGCCTGCGGCACGAAGTCCAGCTGCGCGAACTTCACGAGCGTCGAGTCGAACGGCAGGTTGATCGCGCCCTGGCTGCCGAGCAGCGCGAGCTGCAGGCCGAGGAAGGCGAGCAGGCCGGCGAGCGAGATCACGAAGCTCGGCACGCCGAGCCGGTTGAAGATCACCGAGTAGAGCGCGCCCGCACCGACGCCGACCAGCAGCGCCAGCACGATCGCCAGCACCCCGGGCACGCCCTTGTTGACGAACAGCACGCAGAGGATCGCGCCCGCGACGCCGCTGACCGAGCCGACCGAGAGGTCGATCTCGCCGAGCAGCAGCACGCAGACGATGCCGAGTGCGATCACGCCGGTCGGCACGCTCTCGAGCAGCAGGTTCGACAGGTTCTCGCTGGAGAGGAACAGGCTGTTGAGCGCCTGGAAGACGACGCAGATGACGACGAGGCCGAGGATCACCGGCACCGCGCCGAGCTCTCCGGCGCGCACGCGGTCCACCGTGCCCCGGACCGCGCCGCGCAGGCCGTGCGACCCGACCAGGCGCTCGTCGTCGCGATCGTGCGCGACGGGGGCGGGCGTTTCGAGCTGGCTCATGCCTCAGCCCTCCTGCGGGGTCGCGGGTGTCGCCCCGGCACGCCGTCTGGCGCGCTGGGACACGACGTTGTCGCTCGCGCCGGTGATCGCCGCGACGATCTCCTCCGAGGAGATCTCGTCGACGTTGAACACGCCGTTGTTGCGCCCCAGCCGCAAGACGCAGACGACGTCGGCGACCGCCTGCACGTCGGCCATGTTGTGGGAGACCATGATCACGCCATGGCCGCGCTCGCGCAGGCGCTCGATCAGGTTGAGCACCTCGGCGGTCTGCGCGACGCCGAGCGCCGCGGTCGGCTCGTCGAGGATGATGAGCGTCGGATCGCCGAGCAGCGACCGCGCGATCGCTACGGTCTGGCGTTGGCCGCCCGAGAGCGACGCGACGGGGATCCGAACGGTCGGGATCTTCGCCGAGAGCTCGCGCAGCAGCTCCCACGAGCGCGTCTCCATCGCGACCTCGTCGAGCCGCTTCTTGTTGAGCTCGTGGCCCAGGAAGAGGTTCTCGACGACGTTGAGGTTCTCGCACAGGGCGAGGTCCTGGTACACGGTCGCGATGCCGAGCGCCTGCGCGTCGTGCGGGGAGACGATCGTCGCCTCCCGGCCCTCGAAGGTGATCGTGCCGGAGTCGGCGGTGTGCACGCCGGCGAGCACCTTCACGAGCGTCGACTTGCCCGCGCCGTTGTCGCCGACGAGCGCGACGACCTGGCCGGGTCCGACGTCGAGGTCGACGTCGGTCAGCGCCGCGACCGCGCCGAACGTCTTGGAGATCCCGCGAAGCGAGAGGACCGGTTCGGTCCCCTGCTCCGCGGGCATGGCGGATGCCGTCATGCGCCCTACTTGATCCCCAGGGCGGCACAGCCCTTGGCGTAGGCCTTCGTGCAGAGATCCGAGGCCTTGATCAGGCCCGAGTCGATCATCTGCTTCTTGACGTTGTCCTTCGTGACCACGAACGGCGTGTACAGCGCGGCCGGCGAGCCGAACACGGTCGTGGTCGTCTTGGGCTTCTCGCCCTTCAGCAGCGAGTAGGCCGCCTCGGCGGCGGCCGAGGCGACGATCTTGATCGGCTTGTTGATCGTGTTGTACTGGTCGCCGTTGACGATCCGCTGGATCGCCGCGAGCTCCGCGTCGTTGCCGGTGACGGGCGGGACCGGGTTCGTGCCGGCGGCCTTGAAGGCGGAGATCGCGCCGCCGCCCGTGCCGTCGTTGGCGGCGACCACGCCGACGATCTGGCCGCGGTACTTCGAGATCTGGCCGGAGACCCAGTCCTGAGCCTTGGCCGGGACCCAGTCGGGCGTGTCGAACTCGGCGAGCTCCTTGACCCCGCTCGGGCCGACGCCCTCGTGGACGCCCTTCTTGATCAGGCCGGCGGCCGCGTCGGTGGGCGAGCCGTTGACCTGCAGGATGCCGCCCTTGCTCGCGGCGCCCGTCTGCTTGAGGTGGTCCATCAGCGACGACGAGATCAGCTTGCCGATCTTCTCGTTGTCGAACGAGACGTATGCGTCGACCGTGAACTTCGGGAACGGGCGGTCATACGCGACGACCTTGATGCCGCGCGACTTGGCCTGGTTGAGCGTCGACGCGAGCGAGGCCGCGTCGACCGGGTCGACGACCATGACCTTGGCGCCCTGCGTGATCGCCGTCGTCGCCTGCTGCTGCTGCTTGGACGGATCCGAGTCGGCGTTCTGGTAGATGACCTGGCAGCCCGGGCACAGCTCCTTGAGCCGCTGCTCGAACAGCGGGTGGTCCTGCTTCTCGTAGCGGGTGGACGCCTGGTCGGGCATGAGGAACGCGACCTTGCCGCTCGCCCCTCCCCCGCCACCGCTGCTGCCTCCGCTGCTGTCCGACGAGGAACCACCGCACGCGGCGATCGTCGTCGCGGCAAGCGCCGCAGCTCCCAGCCCACCCATTGTCTTGACCGTGAACCTCACGAGCACTCCTCCGTCTCGTTTGCCTGCGTTGACGAACACGCTCATGCGGGGATGAGCGAGACCTTCACCGAGCTGCGACCGTCCTCCACGAGGTCGAGCCCGTCCTTGAAGTCCGCGACCGGGAGCTCATGGGTGACGATCCGGTCCAGCGGCAGAGCGCCGGACTCGATCATCGCCGCGGCGGCGGGCCAGCAATGCGGGCCGAGATGCGCGCCGAGGACGTCGAGCTCCTTGTCGTCGGAGATGATGCTCCAGTCGACCGTGACGTCGTCCTTGAAGACCGAGTACTCCACGAACGTGCCGTGCTTGCGCAGGGCGGCGAGGCCCTGGCCGACCGCCGACGGGTGGCCGGTGCCCTCGAGGTAGACGTCGGCGCCGTAGCCGTCGGTCAGCGACTCGATCAGCGCGACCGGGTCCTGCTCGGCGATGTTGACCACCACGTCGGCGCCGCACGCGCGCGCCAGCTCGAGCTTGTGCTCCTCCATGTCGAGCGCGACGACGTGCGCCGGCCCTTTGGCGCGGGCACCGGCGATCATGCCGAGGCCGATCGGCCCGCAGCCGGCGACGACCACCACGTCCTCGAAGGCGATGCCCGCGCGCTGGACGGCGTGCAGGGAGCACGACAGCGGCTCGGTGAAGGCGGCGTGGGACGCGGGGATGGCCTTGGACACCGTGTGCACGAGGGCGTCCGCGCCGTAGACCATGTAGCTCGCCATCCCGCCGGGATGCGCGCGCTTGAAGCCGTAGATCGAGTGCGGCCGGCAGAGGTGGTACTGACCGCGCAGGCAGTAGCGGCACTTCCAGCACGGCACGATCTGCTCGGAGAGGACGCGGTCGCCGACGGCGATCCCCCAGCGATCCGCCGCGAGCTCGTCGAGCTCGACGACCTCGCCGACGAACTCGTGCCCGGGGATCACGCCGGTCTCCGCCCAGGCCGGGCGGGAGTCGTCGCCCCAGAACTTCGCGGCGCCGTGGAAGCACTTCAGGTCCGACGCGCAGATGCCGCAGGCCTCGACGCGCACGAGCGCCTCGCCCGGACCCGGCTCGGGCACCGGCACGTCCTCCAGCCGGTAGTCCCGCGGGCCATGGCAGACCACTGCCTGCATCGTCTCTCCCACGCGCATCCCCTCCTCCGTTGGCGACCTGCACCGGAAACCGTAGACCGGTTCGGAACAAATGTCCAGCACAAAATTTCACACGACTTCGGCTCGGTGCGAGAAGATGCAGTCCGGTGGCCGCCGAAGACGTCCCACGGATCCGCTTCTCCCCCGCGCTGATGCACCAGGCCGCGACGCTCTACTACGAGGAGGAGGCGACGCAGGCCGAAGTGGCGCAGCGGCTCGGGCTCTCGCGGGCGACCGTCTCGCGACTGCTCTCGGAGGCGCGGCGCGCGGGCATCGTGCGGATCGAGGTGATCGCGCCCGTCGACCCCGACGTCGAGGAGCTCGGCACGCAGCTGGCCGCCGTGCTCGGGCTCGACCGGGCCTGGCTGCCGTCGCTGCCGGTGCGCGGCAGCGTCGGCGAGGCGCTCGCGCCGGCGCTCGCCGCGGCGCTGCGCGCCGCCGGCCTCAAGCGCGGCGATGTCCTGCTCGTCTCCACGGGGCGCACGATCTGGGAGGCGGCGCAGGCGCCGCTGCCGAGCCTGCCCGGCCTGACGCTCGCGCCGATGATCGGCGGCCAGGACGAGCCCGAGGTCTGGTACGCGCCGAACGAGATCATCCGGCAGTTCGCCGTCCGTCTCGAGGGCGACCCCGTCTTCCTCTACGCCCCGGCGCTGCCCGGCCCGCAGCTGCACGACACGCTGCTGGACGACCCCTCGACCCGGCGCGTGTTCGAGCTCTGGACGCAGGCGCGCTGCGCCGTCATGGGCGTCGGCGCCCCGCCGCTGACGCGCGAGTCGCTGCCGCGCTTCATCGCCTCAGGCACCGCGTCGCTGCGCGAGTCGGTCGGCGACGTCTGCTCGCGCTTCTACGACGCGCGCGGCAATGCCGTGCCCTTCCCGGGCGTCGAGCGGCTGATCGCGACCGGCTTCGACCGCCTGCGCGAGATCCCCACGACGATCGCGGTCGCGGCGGGCGCCGTGAAGGTCCCCAGCATCGTCACCGGCGCGGCGTCGGGCTACTTCAACCAGCTCGTGACCGACGCCGAGACCGCGCTGGCCCTGATCGCGGCCGTCTAGATCCGCTGGCGAAACCGCGGGCGCGCGGTTTGTACACGTGGACAAAGGACCGGCGCGCCGCTGGGACTAGGGTCGAGGTTGCAGCTCCCAGGATCCATATTCGACCCGACACCAGGAGGACGCGGACGGACATGCCACCTCGCATGCGCACCGCCAACGTCGAGTCGGCCCAGTGGGCGCCCAACGGGGCGTCGCTCGGCACGACCGATCTGACCCAGCCCAGCGCCAACGTCTACGGCGCCAACGTCTTCTCGCCGATCGTGCAGCGCCAGCGGCTGCCCAAGGCGACCTACAAGCAGCTCCAGCACACGCTCGAGCACGGCGACGCGCTCGACCCCGCGCTCGCCAACGCCGTCGCCTCGGCGATGAAGGAATGGGCGATGGAGAAGGGCGCGACCCACTTCACGCACTGGTTCCAGCCGCTGACGGGGTCGACCGCGGAGAAGCACGACTCCTTCTACGCGCCGACCGGCGACGGCAACGCGATCGCCGAGTTCTCCGGCAAGGAGCTCATCCAGGGCGAGCCCGACGCCTCGTCGTTCCCGACCGGCGGCAT
>DATBDM010000185.1:0-62531 GCA_036269915.1 Solirubrobacteraceae bacterium
GGCATCGGCGGGCGGTGCGCGTGGTAGTCGGGGTAGGCGTCGGTCCGGTAGGTCGCGGCCTCGGCGCCGAAGCACAGGACGACGGCGCGCGGCTCGTACTTCTCCACGCACCAGAGCACCTGGTTGACCGATCCGAGCAGCGCGTTGACCGGCCGGTCGTCGTTGTCGGTGATCGAGTCGGGCAGGGCGAAGAACGCCCGGTAGAGGAGGGCCGGGGCGTCGGCGATGAGCAGCGGTCCGGGCACGCCGTGGAGGATATGGTGCGCGTCCATGCGCACGATCACCGGACTGGCCGAGCTCCGCGAGGCCGAGGGCGAGGTCCTCGGCAAGTCGGACTGGCACGAGGTCACCCAGCAGGACATCGACGCCTTCGCGGACGCCACGGGCGACCACCAGTGGATCCACGTCGACCCCGAGCGGGCGAAGGACACGCCGTTCGGCGGGACGATCGCCCACGGCTACTACACGCTGTCGCTCGCGCCCCGCTTCACCGAGGAGGTCATGAAGCTCGAGGGCTTCGCCTTCGCGGTCAACTACGGGCTCAACAAGGTGCGCTTCCCGGCGCCCGTGCCGGTCGGCTCGAAGGTGCGCATGAGCGCGAAGCTCGCCGGGCTCGAGGACATCCCCGGCGGGGCGCAGATGACGCTCGAGCTGACCTTCGAGCGCGACGGCGGCGAGAAGCCGGTCTGCGTCGCCGAGACGCTCGCCCGGGTCTACGCGGCGGGGTAGGTGGCGCGTCGGCGTCAGCGCGACGCGCGCCCACGCACGGGCCACGCCCTCGATGCCGGGGCTGATGTTCCCCCGCGCGCAACTCGACGTCGGGCGCGCTAGTAGGTCGTGCTCGGCCCCGCGTCGCCCCAGTAGAGGACGCGGTAGGTGCCGCGGCGCGCGACCGTCACGCGGTAGCGGCCGGCGGCGTCGACCGTCGGCGTGCGCACGGTGCGCCAGTGGCTGCCGGCGCGCCGCTGGACCTGGACCTCGGCCCCGCGGTGGGCGGGCATGACGCGCCCGGACAGGACGCGGACGCTCGAGGCGGTCGCGCCGCCGCTGCTCGGATCCGACTTCGGCCGCGGCGCCGGCTTGGTGGTCTTGACCCCGATCGAGGTGAAGTAGGCCCAGGTGTCGTAGAGGCCGAGGCGCGAGCGCAGCGTCGCGCCGCTGACCCGCGTCTTCCCGCGCGTGCCGACGACATCGGCGAGCACGACCCGCGGCGAGACGCCGCGGCGCACGACGGTGATCCCGCGGAACTTGCCGCGGTAGAGGCCGGAGAGCTTCGCGCCCGCCTGGGTGAGCGTCATCGTCTGCGGTGCCCAGCGATGGCGCGGGGAGACCGAGTCGTAGGGGTCCTCGACCGACTTCAGCCACGGCTGCGGCGAGCCGCCGAGCACGCTGTCCTCGATGTCCTCGGTGCGGCCGCCGGAGGTCGAGAAGAAGAAGGTGGTGACGGGGCGGCCCTGGTAGGTGACGACCTGCCCGCGGGTCGCGGCGACGGCGGCGTCGGTCGCGCTCGTCTCCGCGTTCACGCCGCCGTACATCTGCGAGCGCGTGTCCGCGTACTGGTCGAACGAGCCGGACCGATGGGTGGTGATCGCGTACGTGCGGGCGGCGACGGCCTGCGCCTTGAGCGCCTCGGCCGGCCACGAGGAGGGCGACTCCCAGGCGACGACGCCGCGGACGTAGTCCTCGAGCCCGAGCGTGTTGATCACGTCGACGCCGCCGAGCGGGTCGGGCGCGAAGGTCAGCGTGCCGCGGTAGCGGCGGCCGCCGGTCATCAGCGTCCCGTCGCCGCCGGCGACCTGCAGCGGCGCGGTGAAGGTCGCGACGCGCTTGCCGCTGTGCAGCAGGTCGATCGAGCCGAGCCCGTTCGCGCGCGCCGTGTACGTCTTCGATGGCGACAGCGTCTTCGAGCCGGCCCGCGAGGCGCCGGTGAAGGTCGGGCCGAGCGAGGAGGAGAGCAGCACCCGCACGGGCTGCGCCGGCGAGGTGGTCCCGAGGCGCGTGCCCGTGTAGTAGTGGGCGAGGATCGAGTCGTAGCGCGCGCCGTGCTGCGCGTACCCCATCGCCCCGTACTGGCTCATCCCGACGCCGTGGCCGAAGCCGGCGCCGCGGATCGTGAACCTGGTCGCGCCCTGGGCGGGCGCGGCGGCGGCGCCGAGGGCGGCGACGGCGGCGATGACGATGACGGGACGGGAGGGCATGGCGAGTGGGAGGACGACCGGGCGCCCTCAGGTTAGAGCGACACCGGGGTCGGAGAGAAGTTGCGAGGTGAATCGGCAAGACTGCACTCCGAGATGAGTCAACGCAAGGCTTCTGACCTCTTCGTGGAATGCCTGGAGGCCGAGGGCGTCCGCTACGTCTTCGGGATCCCCGGCGAGGAGACGCTGGACCTCAACGAGTCGCTCGATGGGTCCTCGATCTCGTTCGTGCCCGTGCGGCACGAGCAGGGCGGCGCGTACATGGCCGACATGTACGGACGGCTGACGCAGCGCGCGGGGGTGTGCCTCGGCACGCTCGGCCCGGGCGCGACCAACCTCGTCACGGGCGTCGCCGACGCCTTCCTCGACCGCTCGCCGCTCGTCGCGCTGACCGGCCAGGCCGACCTGGCGCGGATGCACAAGGAGTCCCACCAGCACATCGACGTGGTGTCGATGTTCAAGCCGGTGGTCAAGTGGAACGCGCGCCTGAACGCGTCCTCGACGATCCCCGAGATCGTCCGCAAGGCGTTCAAGGTCGCCCAGGAGTCCAAGCCGGGCCCGACCCACGTCGAGCTGCCCGAGGACGTGATGGCCGAGATGCTCGACCGCGAGCCGCTGCCGACCGGCGCCGGCCCGCGACGCCTGGAGCCCGGCGCGCAGGAGCTGCTGCGCGCGGTCGAGCTGATCCGCTCGGCCGCGAACCCGATCGTGCTGGCCGGCAACGGCGTGGCGCGCGAGGGTGCCGCCGCCGCGCTGCGGGAGTTCGCGCGCGCGACCGGCATCGGTGTCGCCGAGACGTTCATGGGCAAGGGCTGCGTCGACTACACCTCGCCCTACGCGCTCGGCACCGTCGGGCTGCAGTCGCGCGACTACGCGCTGGCCGGCTTCGAGGACGCGGACGTGGTGATCACCGTGGGCTACGACCTCGTCGAGCACGACCCGGTCAACTGGAACCCGCGCGGCAACAAGCGGATCGTCTGCATCGACACCGTCCCGCCCGAGGTCGACGAGCACTTCATCACGGACGTCGACCTGGTCGGCGACCTCTACCACATCCTCACCCGGCTGGCCGAGGAGCTGCGCGAGTATCCGCGTGACGTGCCCCCGTCGCGACTGGACGACATCGTGCTCGGCCGCTTCGAGGCGGCCAAGGACGACGACGCGTTCCCCTTCCAGCCCCCGCGCGTGCTGTGGGAGATCCGCAAGGCGCTCGGGCGCCGCGACATCCTGATCTCCGACGTCGGGCTGCACAAGTTGTGGATCTCGCGCATGTTCCCCGCGCACGAGCCCAACACGGTGTTCATCGCCAACGGGCTCGCCGGCATGGGCATCGCGCTGCCGACGGCGATCGCGGCCAAGCTCGTCCATCCCGACCGGCACGTCGTGACCGTCAACGGCGACGGCGGCTTCCTGATGAACGTGCAGGAGCTCGAGACCGCGGTGCGACTGAAGACCCCGATCGTGAACCTGATCTGGGAGAACGCCCAGTTCGGCTCGATCGTGTGGAAGCAGGACAAGAAGTTCGGCCGCCACTTCGGGACCGACTTCACCAACCCGGACTTCGTCAAGCTGGCCGATGCGTTCGGCATGCCGGCCTGGCGCTGCGAAAGCGTCGACGACCTGAGCCTCCACCTGCGCAAGGCTCTCTCGCTCGACCTCCCCTCCCTGATCGTCGTGCCGATCGACTACTCGACCGACGTGGCGATCTCGCACGAACTCGGAACGGAAACGGTGGCGGCATGAGCATCACTGCAGATCAGGAGAGGACCGTCGTCGACTCGGCGCCCCACCAGCTGTTCATCGGCGGTGAGTGGCGCGACGCCTCCGGCGGCGCCACGCTGTCGGTCGAGGACCCCTCGACGGGCGAGTCGCTGGTCGAGATCGCCGACGCCACGCCCGACGACGCGAAGGCTGCGCTCGATGCCGCCGTCGCGGTCCAGGAGGAGTGGGCGGCGCACCCGCCGCGCGAGCGCGGCGAGATCCTGCGCCGTGCGTGGGAGACGATCAACGAGCGCGTCGACGAGCTCGCGCTGCTCATGACGCTCGAGATGGGCAAGCCGATCGCGGAGTCCAAGGCCGAGATCAGCTATGCGTCGGAGTTCTTCCGCTGGTTCGCGGAGGAGGCGGTGCGCATCGAGGGCCGTTTCGCGACCGCACCCAACGGCCAGGGGCGGCTGATCACGATGAAGCAGCCGGTCGGGCCGTGCTACGCGATCACGCCGTGGAACTTCCCGATGGCGATGGGCACGCGCAAGATCGGCCCTGCGGTCGCCGCGGGCTGCACGATGGTGATCAAGCCCGCGCAGCAGACCCCGCTCTCGATGCTCGCGCTCGCGAAGATCCTCGAGGAGGCAGGCCTGCCCGCGGGCGTGCTCAATGTCGTCACCTCGAGCAAGTCCTCCGACGTGTCCAAGCCGATCATCGGCGACCCGCGGCTGCGCAAGCTCACCTTCACGGGCTCGACCGAGGTCGGCATCAAGCTCGTCGAGCAGTCCGCGCCGGGCCTGCTGCGCACCTCGATGGAGCTGGGCGGCAACGCGCCGTTCCTGGTCTTCGCGGACGCCGACGTCGACGCCGCGGTCGATGGCGCGGTGATCGCCAAGATGCGCAACATCGGCGAGGCCTGCACGGCGGCCAACCGGTTCCACGTGGCCGACGCCGTCGCCGACGAGTTCGCCGAGAAGCTCGCCAGGCGGCTGGGCGACATGAAGGTCGGCCGCGGCACCGAGGACGACGTCACGGTCGGCCCGCTGATCGACGACACCCAGCGCTCCAAGGTCGCCGAGCTCGTCGAGGACGCCAAGGGCAAGGGCGCATCGGTGCTCGTCGGGGGCCTCGAGCGCGACGGCGCAGGCTACTTCTACGACCCGACGGTGCTCGCCGGCGTCTCCGGCGACGCGCGGCTGCTCAAGGAGGAGATCTTCGGCCCGGTCGCCCCGGTGATCGGCTTCGACGACGAGGACGCGGCGATCGCCGCGGCCAACGACACCGAGTTCGGCCTCGTCTCCTACGTCTACACCTCGGACGTCAAGCGCGCGTTCCGCGTCTGCGAGAAGCTGCAGACCGGCATGATCGGCCTCAACCAGGGGCTGGTCTCGAACCCCGCGGCGCCGTTCGGCGGCGTCAAGGCGTCGGGCTTCGGGCGCGAGGGCGGGCGCGAGGGCATCGACGAGTACCTCGAGATCAAGTACGTCGCGATGGCGATGTAGGTGGATCCGCTCGGGCTCGTCGCGGACTGGTACGGGGAGGCGGTGGCGGCCGGTCTCTCCGAGCCGAACGCCGCGGCGCTGGCCACGGCGACGCCGGACGGCCGCCCGTCGGTGCGCTTCGTGCTGATCAAGGGCATCGACGCCGACGGCGTGCGGGTGTTCACCAACTACGAGAGCCGCAAGGGTCGCGAGCTGGCGGAGAACCCGCGCGCGGCACTGGCGATCCACTGGCACCCGCTGCAGCGCCAGGTACGGATGGAGGGCCCGGTCGAGCGGCTGCCGGAGGCCGACTCCGACGCGTACTTCGCGTCGCGGGCCCGCGGCGCGCGGCTCGGCGCGTGGGCGTCGCCGCAGGGTCGCGAGATCCCGTCGCGGGAGTGGCTCGAGGCGCGCGTGGACGAGGCGGCGTCACGGTTCCCGGAGTCCGGCGGGGTCGATCGTCCTCCGTACTGGGGCGGCTACCTGCTCCGCCCCGACGCGGTCGAGCTGTGGCAGGGCCGCCCCGACCGCCTGCACGACCGCCGCAGCTTCCTGCGGGGCGCCGACGGCGGCTGGACCGAGTCGCGCCTGGCGCCCTAGCGCCTGAGGGACGCCCGGCGTAGGGTCGAGCGTCATGACCGTACGCCTCAACCCCTACATCTCCTTCCGCGACGACGCCCGCGCCGCGATGGAGTTCTACAGCTCGGTGTTCGGCGGCGAGCTGACGCTTTCGACCTTCGGCGAGTCCGGCATGTCCCAGGACCCGGCCGAGGCGGAGCTGGTCATGCACTCCCAGCTCGAAGCGCCGAACGGCCTCGTGCTGATGGGCGCCGACACTCCCAGCCACATGGAGTTCCAGGAGGGCTCGCGCATCAGCGTCTCGCTGAGCGGCGACGACGAGCCGACGCTGCGCGGCTTCTGGGACGGCCTCGTCGACGGCGGCTCGGTGACCGTCCCGCTCGAGAAGGCGCCGTGGGGCGACATCTTCGGCATGTGCGTGGACCGCTTCGGCGTCGCCTGGCTGGTCAACATCGCGGGGTCGCCGGAGGGATAGGAGCGACGTCAGGCCGCTGCCCGCGCCGGCTCGCTCGTCACGCCCGCGCGCCGCGCCGACCGCGCGCCCAGTCCCACCGCCACCAGCCCCGCGAGGATGCAGGCACCGCCGAGCAGCTGCAGCCAGGTCGGCGACTCGCCGAGCAGGATCGCGCCGAGGATCAGCGAGCCGATCGGCTGGATCGTGAGCGTCACCGAGGTGATCGCCGCCGGCAGCCGCGGCAGGGAGGCCGTGATCAGCAGCCAGCCGAGCACCTGCGAGGAGAGCGCCAGCAGGACGAGCCACCCGACCGACGGCCATCGCGGGACGAGGTGGGCCTCGCCCAGCACGACCCCCGCGCACAGCGCTGCGAGCGTCGCCACCGCGGTCGTGTCGAACAGCGGCCCGGCCGGCCGGCGCAGGTCCGCGGACCCGTGGCGCAGCACGAGGATGAAGCCGGCGTAGGTCACGCCGGTCCCGATCCCGAAGACCACGCCGCGCAGCGGGTGCTCGCCGTACGCGCCGCTCTCGAACGCGCCGGAGATCAGCACGATCCCCGCGCACACGAGCGGCAGCACCGCGAGCAACCGGCGCGAGACCCGCTCGCCGAGCAGCGCCCAGGCGGCGAACGGCACGACGACGACCTGCAGGTTGCCGAGCACCGTCGCGAGCCCGGCGCCGACGTCCTCGATCGCGTGATGCCAGAGGATCAGGTCGGCGGCGAAGAAGATGCCCGCGGGCACGGCAAGCCGGCGCTCGCGCCACGGGCGCGCGCCGAGCCGCCGGTCCTCGCGCCAGGCGAGCAGCCCGAGCAGCGGCAGCGCATAGAAGCAGCGGAAGATCGCGGCCGTGGACGGGGCCACGTCGGCGAGCTTCACCAGGATCGAGGAGAACGCGATCGTCAGCGCCCCCGCCACGGCGGCCGCGGCGGGCCGCTCGGCGAGGACGCGGCCCACCGGTGCCTAGGCCTGGGCCGAGGAGCCGGCCGCGATCCTGCGCAGGTCGAGCGCCTTGTCGAGCGTGGCGTCGTCGACGCCGTGCTCGCGCGCCACCTCGCGCAGCGGGCGGCCGCTCGCCGAGGCGTCCTTGACGATCTCGGCCGCCTTGTCGTAGCCGATGAACGGGTTCAGCGCGGTGGCGACGGCGAGCGTCCCCTCGGCCGAGGCCTCGAGGCCGGCCACGTTCGGCTCGATGCCCGAGACGCACTTCTCCGCGAACAGCCGCGCGGCCGAGGAGAGCAACGCGATCGAGCCGAGCAGGTTGCGCGCGATCAGCGGGATTCGCACGTTGAGCTCGAACTGCCCCTGCATGCCGCCGATCGTGATCGCGGTGTCGTTGCCGATCACCTGCGCGGAGACCTGCAGCACGACCTCCGGCATCACCGGGTTGACCTTCCCCGGCATGATCGACGAGCCCTTCTGCAGCTCGGGCAGGAAGATCTCGCCGATGCCGACGCGCGGGCCGGAGCCCATCAACGCCAGGTCGTTGGCGATCTTGGTCAGCGAGACGGCGACCACCTTCAGCGCTCCGGACAGCTCGACGAGCGCGTCGCGGTTGCCCTGGGCCTCGAAGGGATCCTCCGGTGCGCGGACGTCCAGGCCGGTGTCGCTCGAGAGCGTCGCGCGGACCTTCTCGGCGAACTCCGCGTGCGTGTTCAGGCCGGTGCCGGTCGCCGTGCCACCGAGCGGGATCTGGGCGACGTGGGGGAGGGCGGCCTCGATGCGCGCGCGACCGAGCCGGATCTGCGCCGCGTAACCGGCGAACTCCTGCCCGAGCGTGACCGGGACCGCGTCCATCAGGTGCGTACGGCCGGACTTGACGAGGTCCTTGAACTCCTCCGCCTTGGCGGCGAACGCCTGCTCGAGCGTCTCCAGCGCGGGCAGCAGCCGGTTCGTCGCCTCGTCGAGCGCGGCGAGGTGCACGGCGCTGGGGAAGACGTCGTTGGAGGACTGCCCCATGTTCACGTGGTCGTTCGGATGCGCGCCGTCGCCGGCGAGCGTCGCGATGACCTCGTTGGCGTTCATGTTCGACGAGGTGCCCGAGCCGGTCTGGAAGACGTCGATCGGGAACTGCGCGTCGTGCCGGCCCTGGGCGATCTCGTCGGCCGCGGCGGCGATCCGCTGCGCGACGTCTGCGTCCAGCAGGCCGAGCTCGGCGTTGGCGCGCGCGGCCGCGCCCTTGATGCGACCGAGCCAGCGGATGACCGCGACGGGGACCGTCTCGCCCGACACCGGGAAGTTGGCGACGGCCTTCGTCGTCTCGCCGCCCCACAGCTGGGGCGAAGTGTCCTCCTGCACGCTCATCGCGGTCCTTTCACGAGGGGAATTCGAAGCTCTGATCCACAACGCTAGCGCTCGGTCAGCGGGTCACGTACATCGGGTTCGGGACCTTGAAGGCGCGCAGCCGCCGCCGCTCGCCACAGCGCGCCCGCTCGCGGTCGAACCCCGCGCGGCGCATGCAGTCGTAGGTCGAGAGCGCGGTGTCGTCGACGTCGAGCACGACCGCGACCGCGCGTACGCCGCGCGCCGCCGGTCGACGAACCGGCGGGCGCGGTCGACGACGTCGGTCGTGTCACGGGCCCAGCGGCCCGAGTCGTGGTAGGCGACGATCCGGGCCGGAGGGAGCGGTGGTGCGTCGGCGGCCGGCATGGGTCGCCGACGCACGCTCGCGCCCGGTCCTAGGCGGGCGGGATGTTCTGGTTGACGTGGAAGACGTTGTCCGGGTCGTAGTCGCGCTTGACCTGGCGCAGCCGGTCGTAGTTGGGCCCGTACGTGTCGCGGACGCGGTCGGCGCCCTCCTCCATCATGAAGTTCACGTACGCGCCACGGGCGGCGTGCGGATGCACCGCCTCGTGGTAGGCGGTCACCCAGTCGCGCAGCTCGCCGGCCCTGGCCGGATCGCCGTCCGCGCCGAGGATCACCATCGCGAAGCGCACGTCGCGCGCCGCGAACGCGGTCCCGTCCACGGGCACGTCGTGCACCGCGCCGTCGATCGGGTACAGGTGCATGGTCGAGGACACCGACGGCAGCGTCGGCCCGTGCTCGACGTGCTGCGCGATGGCCTCGTCGTTGAGCTCGCCGATGAAGTCCGCGCGCCAGTACTGCTGGATCCCGGCGGGGTACAGGCCGTCGAAGGCGGAGTTCCACGCGGGCAGCGGCACCTCGGCGACGCCGTCGAGATCGGGTTCGAGCGCGCGCATCGGCGCGAGCGCCTCGTCGCCCATGGCCGGCGGTCCGGCGTAGGTCCACACGACGCCGCACATCGGCTTCATCCGCAGCGCCTCGGGGAACGGGTCGACGGGCGGGACGATGAGGAAGGCGAAGAAGCCGCCCAGCTCGCGCGGCGCCTGCGGGAGGAACTCGCTCCAGGCGCGCATGATCTCCTCGGCGCGCTCCGGGCGCCAGAGCATCGGGCCGGCGTACACGTTGCCGACAGGCAGGGTGCGGAACGTGAAGCTCGTGACGATGCCGAAGTTGCCGCCGCCGCCGCGGATCGCCCAGAAGAGGTCGGGCTCCTGCTCCGCGCTCGCCCGTACGACGCGCCCGTCGGCGAGGACGACGTCGGCGCCCACGAGGTTGTCGATCGTCAGGCCGCCCGAGCGCGAGAGGTGCCCGATGCCGCCGCCCAGCGTGATGCCGCCGACGCCGGTGGTCGAGATGATGCCGGACGGCAGCGCGCGCCCGAACGCATGGGTGGCGTGGTCGACATCTCCGAGCAGCGCGCCGCCCTGCACGTCGACCGTGCCGTCCGCCGGGTTGACGCGCACGCCGCGCATGGCGGACAGGTCGATGCAGACGCCGTCGTCGACGCTGGCCAAGCCACCGCCGTTGTGCGACCCGCCGCGGACGGCCACCGGCAGGCCCTGCGCGCGGGCGTGCCGCAGCGCCGCGACCACGTCGCCCGTATCCGCGCAGCGCGCGATCAGCGCCGGGTGGCGGTCGAACATGCCGTTGTGGAGGGCGCGCGCGGCGTCGTAGCGCTCGTCGTCGGGTCGGATCAGCTCTCCGCGGAAGTCGTCGAGCGCCGGGGACAGCTGGGTGATGGTGGTCATCGGACCTCCTGGGGGGACTAGGCCTCCTCGGCCATCGACTCGAGGTCCTCGCGACGGACGCTGGCGGCGAGCTCGGGGTGGTCGGCGCGGAGGTGCGCCTCGAGCGCATCGGCGGCCTCCCCGGGGTCGGTGCCGCGGGCGAGGAAGCCGCACGTACAGCGGATGACCTTGGTCATGACGTCAGAGACCCGAAGCTATTCCCAGCACCTTGCGCCGTTGTGGGATTCTCCTTGCCGCCACCTTGCCCGACAACCCCCCGACCCGCCTCCAGCTGTGCGGGATGCTCGCGGTGGAGCTCCACGGCCGCGACGTCACCGCCGCGCTCCCGGGCGGCCTCGGGCGGGAGCTGTTCGTGCTGCTCGCCGTCCACCGCCGGCGCGCGCTGCCACGGGAGGAGCTCAAGGATGCCCTGTGGCCGCGGGGGCCGAGCGCCGCGGCCGACAGCGCCCTGAGCGCGCTGCTATCGCGCCTGCGCCGGGCGCTCGGACCCGGCGCGCTCGAGGGGCGCGGGCTGGTGCGGCTCGTGCTGCCCGCGGACGCGTGGGTCGACGTCGAGGCGGCCGAGGCGGCGCTGCACCGGGCGGAGGCGGCGGTCGCGCGGCGCGACTGGGCCGGCGGCTGGGGGCCCGCGCAGGTCGCGCTCGCGGTCGCCCGCCGTGGCTTCGTGCCCTGGGCCGACGCGCCGTGGGTGCTCGAGCGCCGGCGTCGGATGGAGGATGTGCTCGCGTCCGCGCTGGAGTCCTATGCGGCGATCGCGCTCGGGCTCGGCGGCTCGGAGCTCGGCACCGGCGAGCGGGCCGCGCGCGAGCTCGTCGCGCGTGCGCCGTACCGCGAGCGCGGGCATGCGCTGCTGATGGGGTTGCTCGCCGCGCGCGGCAACCCGGCCGAGGCGCTGCGCGTCTACGAGGCGCTGCGCGAACGCCTGCGCGACGACCTCGGCATCGCGCCCGCGCCGCGGCTGCGCGAGCTGCAGGCGCAGCTGCTGCGGACGGGCGACCTGGCGCGCTCGTGACCGAGGTACTAGGCCGCTTCGAGCGGCTCGATGACGTGGCGCGCGCCGGGGCCCGGCTCGGGCGTCACGTCGTGCGGGTGCATCGGCTTGCGGCAGTGGCTGCAGACCAGCTCGGGCTCGGCCTCGTGCCCGCAGGTGTGGCGCAGCACGACCGGCGGGCCATCGTCGCCGAGCAGGTGCGCGTCGCCCCAGCGCATGATCGTGATCACCGCCGGATAGAGATCGCGACCCGCCGGTGTCAGGCGGTACTCGAAGCGCTCGGGCTCGGACTGGTAGCGGCGGCGCTCGAGGATGCCCGCCCGCACGAGCGTCTGCAGGCGCGCGGAGAGGATGTTTCGCGCGATCCCGAGATTGCGCTGCATGTCCGAGAAGCGCCGCACGCCGTAGAACGACTCGCGCAGGATCAAGAACGTCCAGCGCTCTCCGAGGATCTCCATCGCCCGCCCGATCGAGCACGATTCGGGGCGCTCAAGGTCATACATGGGACAAACCGTAGCGATTAGCCGCAGAACGCCGCGAGCTCGCGTGCGACGCCGACGGGGTCGTCGTAGGCGAGCAGGAACCCGGTGCGCGGGAGCACGCGCAGCTGGGCGTCGGGCAGCAGGTCGAGCGCCTCCTCGGCGATGGTCAGCGGATGGCGCGGGTCCGAGTCGGCCCACAGCAGCAGCGTGGGAATGGTGAGGTCCGCATAGCGATCGAGCAGCTCGCTCCATTCGCCGTGCGGGAAGCCGCGTACGGCGCGTCCCCATCCGCGCACGCGGTTGGCGTTGCCGCCGATGCCCATCAGCGCGTGGCGCAGCAGGTCGCGCGCGGCGCGGTTGCCGGTCGCGGTGAGCCCGTCGGCGAGCTTGGGCCGCAGCACCAGCCGTGCGCTGTGGGAGAGGAGCCGGTCGACGCCGGGCACGACCGCCGCACGCGTGGCGACGGCGAGCGCGCGCTCGCCGGCCGTCCGCTCCGGGCGCCGGTGCAGCGGCGCGGACATCAGCACCAGCTTGCCGGGGCTGAGCGAGCCGCGGTGGATCGCCTCGAGCAGGATCATCGCGCCGAGCTCGTGCCCGCCGACGAGCGGGCGCGGGCCGCCGACGTCGTGCAGGAACCCGCCGAGCACGTCGGCGGTCCACTCCAGCGTGTACGGGTGGTGCGGCCGGTCCTCGGAGTCGCCGTGCAGCGGCAGGTCGGGGAGCACGACGCGGTAGCGGTGGGCGAGCTCGTCGACGACCGGCTCCCACTCGCGGTGCGAGAGTCCCTTGGAGTGCAGAAGCGCGAGCGGCGGGCCTGTCCCGGACTCGCGGTAGGCGATCCGCGCGCCGTCGTGGTGGTGGTAGAGGCGCAGCTTCACGGGCGTGTCGTAGCTTGCCGGACCACATGAGCGACCGTCGTGCCCACGACCGCGCGATCCTCGCGCTCGCGCTGCCGGCGCTCGGCGCGCTCGCCGCCGAGCCCCTGTACGTGCTCGTGGACACCGCGATCGTCGGGCACCTCGGCACGCAGCAGCTGGCCTCGCTCGCGATCGCGGCGACCGTGCTCTCGACCGCGTTCACCGTCTTCAACTTCCTCACCTACGGGACGACCGCGCGGGTCGCGCGCTTCCACGGCGCGGGCCGCGACGCCGACGCCGCGGCCGTCGGCTCCCAGGCGCTGTGGCTGGGATTCGGCATCGGCCTCGTGCTCGCCGTCGCGATCGCCGCGCTCGCCGGGCCGGCGGTGTCGCTGATGGGCGGCCGCGGGGCGATCGCGGCGGGCGCGGAGCTCTACCTGCGCATCTCCGCGCTCGGCGCGCCGTGGTTCATGATCGCCTCCGCCGGCCAGGGCTTCCTGCGCGGGATGGGCGATCTGCGTACGCCGCTGAAGATCCTCGTCGTCGCGCATGCGGTCAACGTCGCGCTCGAGCTTCTGTTCGTCTACGGCTTCGACTGGGGGCTCGCGGGCTCGGCGTGGGGGACCGTGATCGCGCAGACGGGCATGGGACTCGCCTTCGTCGCGGTGCAGCGGCGCGCGGGGCTCGAGCGCCCGGACCCGGCGGCGATGCGCCCGCTGATGCGCGTCGGCGCGGAGATCGCGGTGCGGACGTCCGCGCTGCTCGGCTCGTTCCTCGTCGCCTCGGCGGTGCTGGCGCGGGTCGGGCCGGCGTCGCTTGCCGCCCATCAGATCGCCTTCCAGCTGTTCATCTTCTTCGCCCTCGTGCTCGACGCGCTTGCGATCGCCGCGCAGGTCCTCGTGGGCCGGGCGCTGGGGTCGGGAGACGGCGCCGAGGCGCGCGCCGCGGCCCTGCGGGTGATCCTGTGGTCGGTGGTCGCCGGGGCGGTGTTCGGCGTCGGGCTGCTCGCGCTCGCGGAGGTGATCCCGCGGCTGTTCACGGGCGATGCGCTCGTGCGCGAGCGCGCGCGGGAGATCTGGGTGATCTTCGCGGCGATGATGCCGCTCAACGGCGCGGTGTTCGCGCTCGACGGCATCCTCATCGGCGCCGGCGACACCCGCTTCATCATGTGGGCGATGCTCGCCGCGGCGGCCGTCTACATCCCGATCGCGCTGCTCGCGCTGCACGAGGGCTGGGGGATCCGAGGGGTCTGGTGGGGCCTCGCCGCGCTGATCGCCGTGCGCGCGATCACCTGCGGCGCGCGCTTCGCCGGCGGACGATGGGCGCTCACCGGCGCGCCCGCGTAGTACCTTCGCCGGCATGCTGCGCCGAGTCGCCTCCGCCGTGATCCTCCTCGCCCTGCTCGCGCCCGCGTCGGCGCTCGCCCAGGGCAACGACCTGTTGCCGCCGACTGCGGCGTCGCCCACGTCGACGCCGGTGCCGACCGTGACGCCGACGCCCGACCCGACGTCATCGACGACCGGGAGGACCACGCTCTTCATCATCGGGGCCGCGCTGCTCCTGGCGTTCCTCTTCATCGGGCTGTGGATCGCGCGCGACGCCCGCCGCTCCCTGCCGAGCAAGCGCCATCACGGCAGTACGGCCGAGCCGCTCGCGATCGACGGCGCGCCGCGGCCGAAGCCGCCGCACGTCAAGCAGAAGGCGCGGGCGCGCGGCAAGGCGCAGCGCCGCGCCCGCCGCGCGAACCGGCCGGGACGCTAGGCGCGAAACGTCAACCCCGCCGGGTGGGGAGGCGCGGGTCCGCCGCGCCGGAACGTCGGATCGTCGCGGCGCGCGTTCGCCCCGCTAGGCGCCGGGCGTGACCACGAGGTCGCGGACGCGCAGCACCGCGCGGTGGCGCGGGATCACCGCGAACGGCCGGGTGAAGCCGGCGAAGCGGCCGTCGCCGCGGTAGTCGGCGAAGCGCACCACGCGCTTGCCGCGCATGAAGAGGAACAGGTCGCCGGTGCGGAAGCCGATGACGCCAGTCCACGGGTAGCCCAGGCGCGCCGAGATCGCCTTCGTGGGCGTGTCGGCCCGCACGAGCAGGATGCGATCCCAGTCGAAGCCCGTCAGCCGCGGGACGACCACTCGCCCGCCGGTGTCCGACTGCGCCAGCGCGATCGCCTTCGTCAGGTTCTCGGCCAGCATGTTGTCGACCTGGATGTTGTCCTCGTCGCGCGTCAGGTAGACCGCGAGCCCGAGGCCGCCGATGAGGACGGCCAGCGCCACTCCGACGGCGATCAGCGCTTTCGCCACCCCGCCTATTATCACCGGTCCCGATGCCGCCGTTCCGCCCACTGCCCGAGTCCGTCTCCTTCCCCCAGCTCGAGGAGGGGGTGCTGGAGCGCTGGCGCGAGCACGACGTGTTCGGCGAGTCGGTCCGCCGCCGGCAGGGCGCCGAGCCGTGGGTGTTCTACGAGGGCCCCCCGACCGCCAACGGCCGCCCGGGCTCCCACCACGTCCTCGCGCGCGTCTTCAAGGACGTCTTCCCGCGCTACCAGACGATGCGCGGCCGCTACGTCGAGCGCAAGGGCGGCTGGGACTGCCACGGGCTGCCCGTCGAGGTCGCGGTCGAGCAGAGGCTCGGCTTCAAGAACAAGAAGGACATCGAGGAGTACGGCATCGCGGAGTTCAACCGCCAGTGCCGCGAGAGCGTGTTCGAGTTCCTCGAGGATTGGACGGCGCTGACCGAGCGGATCGGCTACTGGGTCGACCTCGAGCACCCCTACCGGACCCTCGACGCACCGTACATGGAGTCGGTCTGGTGGGCGCTGCGGCAGCTGTGGGACAAGGAGCTGCTCTACGAGGGCTTCAAGGTCGTCCCCTACTGCCCGCGGGACGGCACCGCGCTGTCCTCCCACGAGGTCGCGCAGGGCTACCGCGACGTCGAGGACCCGTCGATCTTCGTGCGCTTCCCGGTCACGTCCGCGCCGGAGGGATCCGCGCTGCGCCCGGGCGACACGATGCTGGTCTGGACCACAACGCCCTGGACGCTCGTCTCCAACGCGGCCGTCGCCGTCGACCCCGAGCTGACCTACGTCCGCACCACCGACGGCTCGGTGCTCGCCGAGCCGCTCGTCGAGCGCGTGCTGGGGGAGGGGGCCGTGGTCGTCGACCGCTTCCCGGGCGAGCGGATGGTCGGCGCGGCCTACGAGCCGCCGTTCGGCTTCATCGCCGCCGCCGAGTACGGCGAGAAGGGCCACACCGTCCTCGCCGCCGACTTCGTCTCCGCCGAGGACGGCACCGGCATCGTCCACACCGCCATCGCGTTCGGCGCCGATGACTTCCGGCTCGGCGAGGAGAACGGCCTCGACGTCGTCAACCCCGTCCGCCCCGACGGCACCTTCGACGAGCGCATCGGCCCCTACGCCGGCCGCTGGGTCAAGGACGCCGACGACGACCTGATCGCCGAACTCGAGGCGCGCGGGCGCGTGCTGCGCGCCGAGCGCCTCCTGCACGCCTACCCGCACTGCTGGCGCTGCGGCACGCCGCTGCTCTACTACGCGCGCGCCAGCTGGTACATCCGCACGACCGCGCTGCGCGACCGCCTGCTCGCCGCCAACGAGACCGTCGACTGGCATCCCGAGCACATCAAGCACGGCCGCTTCGGGCGCTGGCTGGAGAACAACGTCGACTGGGCGCTCTCGCGCGAGCGCTACTGGGGCACGCCGCTGCCGGTGTGGCGCTGCGCGAACGGCCACGCCGAGTGCATGGGCTCGTTCGCCGAGGTCGAGGGCAAGGCGGGCGCCGAGCTTCCGGACCCGCACCGCCCCTACGTCGACGAGCTGACCTGGGACTGCGCCGAGTGCGGCGAGCCGATGCGCCGCGTCCCCGAGGTGATCGACGCCTGGTTCGACTCGGGCTCGATGCCGTTCGCCCAGCACCATGCCCCGTTCGAGAACGGGGAGCGCTTCGACGCGCAGTACCCGGCCAACTACATCTGCGAGGGGATCGACCAGACCCGCGGCTGGTTCTACTCGCTGCTGGCCATCTCGACCCTGCTCTTCGACCGCTCGCCCTACGAGACCGTGCTGTGCCTCGGGCACATCGCCGACCCCGAGGGCAAGAAGATGTCGAAGTCGCTCGGCAACATCGTCGCGCCCTGGGACGTCATCGAGCGCCACGGGGCCGACGCGTTCCGTTGGTACTTCCTCACCTCCAAGCAGCCGTGGGAGGGCTACGGGTTCGACGTCGACACGGTCGGCGACGCGCTGCGGCAGTTCCTGCTGCAGCTGTGGAACACCTACGGCTTCCTCGTCCTCTACGCGAACGCCAACGACGTCGAGCAGCTCGACGCCCCGCCGAGCACCGACCTCGATCGCTGGGCGCTCTCGCGCCTCGGCGCGACGATCGAGACCGTGCGCGAGTACATGGACGCGTTCGACGCCACGCGCGCGGGCCAGGCGATCGCCGGCTACGTCGACGAGCTCTCGAACTGGTACGTGCGCCGCTCGCGCCGGCGCTTCTGGGACGGCGACCCCGCCGCGATCGCGACGCTGCGCACCTGCCTGCTCGGCGTCTCCAAGCTGCTCGCGCCGTTCTGCCCGTTCCTGGCCGACGAGATCTACGGCAACCTCGACGGCGCCGAGCCCTCCGTGCACCTCTGCGACTTCCCGGAGGCGGTGGAGCGCGACCGGGAGCTGGAGGCCGCGATGGAGGTCGTGCGCGAGACCGTCCGCCTCGGCCTCGCCGCCCGCGGGCAGTCCAAGCTCAAGGTCCGCCAGCCGCTGCGCGCGGCGGTGGTCGTGGCGGCCGGCGCCGAGCGCGAAGCGATCGAGCGGCTGTCGGGCACGGTGCTGGAGGAGCTCAACGTCAAGGAGCTGCGCTACGTCGCGCAGGCCGACGAGCTCGGCTCCTACGAGGTCAAGCCGAACTACCGCGCGCTCGGCCCGCGCTTCGGCAAGCAGATGCCGCAGGTCGCGGCGGCGGTCGCGTCGCTCGCTCCCGCCCACGTCGCCGGCGTCGTGCGCGGCGGCGGCCGCGTCGGGATCAACGTCGACGGCCACGACCACGAGCTCGACGCCGACGACCTGCTGCTCGCGATGCGTGCGCCCGAGGGCTACCAGCTCGAGCGCGAGGGCTCGCACGCGGTGGCGCTCGAGCTCGAGCTCGACGATGGGTTGCGCCGCGAGGGCATCGCGCGCGAGGTCGTGCATGCCGTCCAGAACGCGCGCAAGGCCGCGGGGCTGCAGGTCGAGGATCGCATCGAGCTGGCGCTCGGCGGCGACGGCACGCTGCTCGAGGCGGTGCGCGAGCACGAGGCCTACCTGGCCGGCGAGACGCTCGCGCTCGCCGTCTCCTACGAGAACGGGCTCGACGGAGCGAGCGAGGCGACGATCGAGGGCCGCCCGCTCACCATCGCCGTTCGGCGCGCCGCGTCGGAAGCCTGACCCGCGGCTGCGTAGCTGCCGCCGGGCTGCCGATCACGGCCCCGTGACCCTCCTCTGTCGCGCGAGCGCCTGCCTGCTCGCCGTCGCGGCCGTCCTCGGCACGGCATCCACCGCCTCCGCCGCCGACTGGGCCGGCGCGCTCGCCACCGTCGACGGCCTGCGCCCCGGCCATGCCGGCGGGACCGATGACCGCGTGCTCGCCCGGGGCGGCCCGACGACCGTCGAACTGCGGCGCGTTAACGGCGAACGGCCCGCGGGGCGGGCCGTTCGGATGCGGCTTCTGCGGTTCGGGTCCTAGGCGAGGCCGGAGGCCAGCTCGGCCTCGAGGCGCTTCTTGGGCAGCGCGCCCTGGATGCGCTTGGCCTCGGCGCCGTTGCGGAAGAGCAGCAGCGTCGGGATCGCCAGGATGCCGAACTGGGCGGCGGTCTGCTGGTTCTCGTCGACGTTGACCTTGACGATGCGCAGCGACTCGGCCTGCTCGTCCGCGATCTCCTCGAGCGACGGGGCGATCACGCGGCAGGGGCCGCACCACGGCGCCCAGAAGTCCACGAGGACCGGGGTCTCTGACTCGAGGACCTCGATCTGGAAGGTGGTGTCGGTGACGTCGTTGATGTTGGCGGCCATTCGGGGGTGGAGCTCCTCTCCAGGACGGGGTGTCGCTTCAAAAAGTATAGCGGCCCTTCGCGGGGCTCAGGTCCCCTCATCCTCCCCGATCAGGCCGCGCGAAGCGGCCCAGTGGCTGACCTCGTGGCGCGAGCTGAGCTGCAATTTGCGCAGGACGGCGCGCACGTGCGACTCGACCGTCCGGGCGCTGATGCCCAGCTTGAGCGCGATGCGCTTGTAGGCGTATCCGCGCGCCAGGTGGTGGAGCACCTCGCGCTCGCGCGGGGTGAGCGCCTGCAGCGCGTCGTCCCCGGGCGGCTCGGGCGCGGGCGAGCGGAGGCGTCGTGGTCGTCATGGCCGGGATTGTCGGCGCTCCGCCGGATCGCGGGTAGTGGTGATGACCCGGAGCCTGCTCCGGGATCTCCCGGATGCCCGGCCTACAGCAGCGCCCGCATGACGGCGGGCGTCACGTAGGTCTCGATCACCCCGGTGGCGACGAGGACCGGGACCGCGATCGCGACGGTCACGAACGTGGCCGCCAGCAGGTCCTGCCAGTCGCCGCGGCGGCTGGCGATCGTCCACGCCGCGAGCGGCAGGAACAGCGCGGTCAGCTCGGGCAGCGCGTGCGGGAGCAGCGTGACGATCAGCAGGCCCGGCCCATGGCCGACGAGCGCGGAGAGGTTCGCGGCCTGGTGGCCGAGCGCGTAGGCCTGTGTCCCCAGCGAGAAGGTGACCGCGGCGCATACGAAGAGGATCGCGGCGGGGCCGGCGTGCTGGTGGATCCGCCGGACGATGCCGCTGTAGCCCTCGGCCACCTGCGGCATCGAGGAGCCGGCCATGAAGCCCGCGACGCAGGCCATCGCGTGCAGCGCGAGCACGAGCGCGTTGCGTTCGAGCACGTAGAGCAGATCGCCCGCGGTGGCCGGCTGGGTGTAGCCGGGGAAGCTGACCGAGATCGTGTCGGGCGTCGAGAGCCGCGCGACCACGTAGGTGGCGACGAGCAGCGCGACGGCGACGGCGAACGCGCCGAGCACCCACGGGCTCAGGACGGAGAGCGGGGCGGAGCGCCAGCGCCGCAGCGCGGAGCGGGTGTCGTCCCAACCCTGGACGAAGGCGAGCTGCTCGGTGGACATGCCTAGTGGATCGGCAGCTGGTCCGGCTCACCTGAGCCGGACGGCGCCACGGCCGCGATCGCGGGCGCTCGCAGCACCCGGCGCCGGCCGAAGCGCAGCCGCGGCACGAGCACCGCGGCCTCCCATGCGATTCGCCAGGACATCTTGGATTCGCCCAGCTGGCGCTCGCGGAAGGTGATCGGCAGCTCGTCGACCTGCAGGCCGCGACGCAGCGCGCGGAAGGTCAGCTCGACCTGGAACGCGTAGCCCTGCGAGCGCACGGTCTCGTAGGCGATCGCGTGCAGGGCGTCGGCCCGGAAGCACTTGAAGCCGCCCGTCATGTCGCGCACGCGCACACCCAGCACGTGGCGCGCGTACCCGCAGCCCGCGCGCGAGATCGCGCGCCGGACGAGGCCCCACTCGGTCACCCCGCCACCCGCGACGTAGCGCGAGCCGAGCACCAGGTCGGCGCCGGCGTGGGCCGAGGCGAGCAGCCGCGGCAGGTCCTCCGGCGCGTGCGAGAAGTCCGCGTCCATCTCGATCACGTGCGTCGCCCCGCCGGAGAGGGCGTGGGCGAAGCCGCTGACGTAGGCGCGGCCGAGCCCGGCCTTCCGGGGGCGGTGCAGGACGCTCACCGCGGGCAGCTCCGCGGCGAGCCGCTCGGCGATCACACCGGTCCCGTCCGGTGAGGAGTCGTCGACGACCAGCACGCGCGCCCCGGGCAGCGCGGCGAGCACCGCGCGGACCATCGACTCGATGTTCTCGGCCTCGTTGTAGGTGGGGAGGACGACCCACGGTGACCCGGCCATGGCGGCCGCGTAGCCTACTCGGCGGTGCCCGACCTGACCAACGCCCAGATCGCCGCTGCCTTCGAGGAGCTCGGCGACCTCTACGAGCTCGACGGAGCCGTCCAGTACCGCGTGCTCGCCTACCGCGCGGCGGCGCGCACCGTGCGCGAGGCGAGCGTCTCGGTGCTCGGGCTCACGCGCGAGGGCCGCGTCACCGAGCTGTCCGGGATCGGCAAGACGCTGGAGGAGAAGCTCCAGGCGCTCGACGAGACCGGCGACATCCCGGCGGCCGCCAAGCTCCGGGCGAAGATCCCGATCGGGCTGATCTCGGTGATGCACCTGCCGGGCTTCGGGCCCAAGCGCGCCAAGCGCCTCTACGACGAGCTCGGCGTCGACTCGCTCGACGCGTTGCGCGCCGCGGCCCAGGAGGGGAGGATCCGCGGGCTGCGCGGCTTCGGAGCGCGCGTGGAGGAGAACCTGCTGCGGGTGCTCGCCGACCATGAGGACAACGGCGGCCCGGCGCCGAGGGTGCTGCTCTCGCGCGCGATCCCGCTCGCCGACCAGGTCGTCGGCGCGCTGCGCGCCCTGCCGGCCGCCGACAAGGTCGAGGCCGCCGGCTCGCTGCGCCGGCAGGCCGACTCGGTCAAGGACCTCGACGTGATCGCGACCGCATCGGATCCCGCCGCGCTGATCGCGGCGCTGCGCGAGCTGCCGATCGTCGACTCGGTCGACTCCTCGGGCGACGCGAGCGCGCGCGGGACGCTGCACTCGGGCCTGAAGATCGACCTGAAGGTCGTCGAGCCGGACCAGTTCGGCAACGTCCTCCAGCACTTCACGGGGTCCAAGGCCCACAACGTCGGGCTGCGCGAGTCGGCGGTCCGGCGCGGGCTGCACGTCTCCGAGTACGGGATCCTCGACGACTCGACCGGCGAGACGATCCGCTGCGCGACCGAGGAGGAGGTCTACGCGACGCTCGGGCTCGACTGGATCCCGCCCGAGCTGCGCGAGGGGCGCGGCGAGCTGGAGGCGGCGGTGGCCGGTGGCCCCGGTCTCCCGCGCCTGATCGAGCTCGAGGACCTGCGCGGCGACATGCACAGCCACACGACGCTCTCCGACGGCCGGCAGAGCGCCGAGCAGATGGCCGAGGGCGCCCGGGCGCGCGGCCTCGAGTACCTCGCGCTGACCGACCACTCGGCCTCGCACGGGTTCGGCAACAACGTCACCGCCGACGACCTGAAGCGCCGCATCGAGGAGGTGCGCGAGCTCAACGCGCGCTGGGACGACTTCGAGCTGCTCGTCGGCACCGAGTCGAACATCCTCCCCGACGGCTCGCCCGACTACCCGGACGAGCTGCTCGCCGAGCTCGACTGGGTGATCGCCTCGATCCACACCTCCTTCGGCATGGACGAGCGCCAGATGACCGACCGCATGATCGCGGCGATCGAGCACCCGCTGATCGACGCGATCGGGCACCCGACCGGGCGCAAGATCGAGACCCGCTCGCCGTACGCGCTCGACATGGAGCGCGTGATCGAGGCGGCCGCGCGGACCGGCACGATGCTCGAGATCAACGCCGCGCCCGACCGGCGCGACCTCGACGAGCTGCACGCGCGCGCGGCGGCCGCGGCCGGGGTGCCGATCCTGATCGACTCGGACGCGCACTCGGTCCGCAACCTCGAGCTGCTGCGCTACGGCGTCGCCACCGGCCGCCGCGCGTGGCTGACCCGCGAGCAGGTCGCCAACGCCCGGCCGTGGGCGGAGTTCGCGCCGATGCGCAAGCGCGCCCGGTCCGCGTAGCGCCGGCGACCGTCAACACCGGCTGGGCCGTCGCGCGACGGGTTCGACGCTGTCCGCGCTCGCCGCAGCTCGAAGCCGCTCCCGACCCAGCCGCAGTTCGCCGGCGGGCACCCGCCTGGCATGCTGGCGCATCGCGTGACGGGGACGTTCATCAACATCGGCACGGTGCTGCTGGGCACGCTGCTGGGCATCACGGTCGGCGGGCGACTGACCGAGTCCGCCCAGCAGCGCGTGCTGTTCGGGCTCGGCATGGTCACGCTGGTCATCGGCGTCGGACTGGCGCTGAGCTGGAGCGGGCCGCACACGACGCGCGGCACCCCGCTGTACGTGCTCGGCGGGATCCTGCTCGGCGGGCTCGTCGGGGAGTGGATCGGCATCGAGCGCCGGCTCGAGCAGCTCGGGCGATGGGTCCAGAGCCGGCTCAGCGCGTCGGAGCACTCGACGATCGCCGAGGGGTTCGTCGACGCGTCGTTGCTGTTCTGCGTCGGCTCCCTGGCGGTCGTCGGCTCGATCCAGGACGGCCTCACCGGCGACTACCAGACGCTCGCCACCAAGGCGGTGCTCGACGGCTTCGCCGCGATCGCGCTCGCCTCGACGCTGGGCTGGGGCGTCGGGCTCTCGGCGATCACGATCCTCGTCTACCAGGGCGCGATCTCGCTCGGCGCCGGCTTCTTCTCGGACGTCCTCGTGGGCGAGGCGCTCGCCGTGCTCAACTCGGCCGGCGGCGTGACGATCATCGGCATCTCGCTCAAGTTGCTCTCGCTCAAGGACGTCAAGGTCGCGAACTACCTCCCAGCGCTCGTGATCGCGCCGGGCCTGGTGGGACTGGCGTCGCTGCTGCGCTGAACGCGAGTGGCGTCAGACCCCTTCACGCCACGGCGATCTCAGCGGATGCGACCCATGGGGTCTGACCCTGCGGTTGGCGCTATCCCGGCGACTGGAGGAACCGGCCGCCGAAGCCGGGCGTGCGCACGAGCCGCATCGGCGAGAGCGGGGAGGTGCGGTCGACGTAGAAGCGGACGCCGTCGCGCTCCTCGACCGCGGCGACCGCCTGCTCCTGGCGGCGCCAGGCGAGCGCCCAGACGATCGCGAAGCCGGCCGCGATCGCAGCGACCTGCGGCGCCCAGACGCCGAGCACCCCGGCGCCGATCGTCGAGATCAGCAGCGGCCAGAGGCGGTTGAGCAGCGTCCGCCCGGGCTGGAGCTCGGGGAGCGAGGTCTGCGAGCGCGCGCCGGCCAGCAGTCGCTGGATCGCCGCCTCGGCGCGACCGCCGAGCGCCACTCCGGTGAGCGCCGCGAGCACCCACCAGATCGCGCAGAACGCGATCAGCGGCGCCTCGGCGTCCTGCCCGATGCCGATCACCGCGACCACGGCGAGCAGCGTTGCCGCGCCCGCGCTCAGCAGGACCGTCGCGCGAAGGAGGTCGCCGAACCGCACGCGCGTGTCAGTCGAGCAGCGCGTGCAGCAGGTCGCGCACGCCGTCGGTCCCGTCGACCATCGCGTCGGCCTCCGCCTCGAGCTGCGGCGGCCCCTCGTCGGAGCGCACCCCGATCCGCACCGCGTGTCCGAGGCGCCCGCGCTCGAGGAGCTCGCCGAGCCCGTGGAAGGCGTCGAGGTCGGTGACGTCGTCGCCGACGTAGAGCGCCGCGGTGAGGTCGCGATCGGCGAGCAGGTGCACGATCCCGGCGCCCTTGTCGATCCGCACCGGCGGCCGGATCTCCAGCACCTTCTTGCCCCAGTGCGTGACGAAGCCGGCGGCCTCGGCGGACTTCGCGACCTGCCGGACGGCCGCCTCGGCGTCCTCCTCGTCGGGGACGCCGCGCCAGTGGAAGGCCGCGATCGCCTCCTTGTCCTCGAGGCGCACGCGCAGGCGCTTGAGCTCCTCGTCGAAGGCGTCGCGGCTGAAGCGCTGCACGCGCTCCGTCCAGGCCTGCAGCTCGGAGTCCAGCGCGGGCGCGATCGAGCCGGGCAGCAGCACCTCGGAGCCGTGGGAGCCGAGGTAGGCGATCGACCCGAGCGCGACGATCCGGCGGGCATCGGAGGCGCGGCGGCCGGAGACGCAGGCGACGACGCCGTAGCGCTTGGCCACGTCGATCAGCGGCCGGCGGGTCGTCTCGGGCATGTGGGAATCGTCCGGGTGCTGCACGATGGGCGCCAGCACGCCGTCGACGTCCAGCAGGATCGCGCTCCCGGCGGGATCCTGCTTGAGCGGGCGCAGCAGCTCCTCGAGCGTGGCGGTCGGGCCTGGCACGCCCCTAGTATGCCGCCCGTCCCCATCGTGATGAGAGGAGCGACATGCCGGACGTACGCAAGGGGGAGGGCTGGGCGGCGGCGAACCTCGACGACCTCGGTGATGGGCCCGGCTTCCGCAAGGTCCGCGCCGAGCTCGGCGTCGAGGAGTTCGGCGTCAACGCGGTCGTGCTGCCGCCCAACTACACCACCGGGCGCCACTACCACGAGCGCCAGGAGGAGCTGTACCTCGTGCTCGACGGCGAGATCGAGTTCACCCTCGGCGACCCCGGCCAGAAGGTGACGCTGCGCCGGGGCGGCGTCGTGCGCGTCTCCCCGCCCACGATCCGCAGCCTGCGCAACACCTCGCCCGAGGACGAGGCGACCTACTTCGCCGTCGGCGCCGCCGGCGGCTACGTCGGCCGCGACGGCCGCCAGCCGCCCGGCGAGCAGCGGCGCTAGGCCGCGCCGCCCCGCGTCTTCAGCAGGTCGCGGATCTCGCCGAGCAGGACGACGTCCTCGGGGACGGCCTCAGGCTCGGGTTCGAGTCCGGCCTTGCGCCGCTCCATGAGCGCGGCGACCGGCTTGACGACGAGGAAGTAGACGACGGCCGCGACGATGAGGAACGAGATCACCGCGTTCAGGAAATGCCCGTAGCGGAACACGGATCCGTTGATCGTGAAGGACAGGCCGGAGAAGTCCGGCTGGCCGCCGATCGCCGCGATCAACGGCGTGATGATGTCGGCCACGAGGGCGGCGATGACCGCGCCGAACGCGGCGCCGATGATCACGGCGACGGCCAGATCGACGACGTTGCCGCGCAGGAGGAACTCTCGGAACTGGCGCATGGTGTGGTTATGGTTCGCCCATGCCCGAGGAGTCCCTCCGCTGCCTGATCGAGATCCCCAAGGGCTCCCGCAACAAGTACCAGTGGGACGAGGCGCTGGGCGGCATCAAGCTCGCGCGCTTCCTCTTCTCCTCGGTCGTGTACCCGACCGACTACGGCTTCGTCCCGGACACCCGCTCGCCCAAGGGCGAGGCGCTCGACGCGATGGTCGTCGTCTCCGAGCCGACCTTTCCCGGCTGCGTGATCCCCGTGCGGGCGGTCGGGATCCTGCGCACGGAGGACGAGCGCGGCCAGGACGACAAGCTGCTCTGCGTCCCGTGCGACGACCCGGGCTGGAGCCACATCGACGACCTCGGCGACGTCCCGGAGCAGATGCGCAACGAGATCGAGCACTTCTTCTCGATGTACAAGCAGCCCGAGGGGCGCGAGGTCACCGTGCACGGGTGGGAGGGCCGCGGCGTGGCGGAGCAGGTCCTGCAGGAGGCGCGTGACCGCTTCCGCGCAACGGACTAGCCCGCCGGCGTCGGTCCCGCTGCTCGCCGCGCGCGGGCTGGTCAAGTCCTTCGGGGGACGCCGCATCCTCGACGGGCTCGACCTCGACGTCACCGGCGGCGCGCGGATCGGCGTGCTCGGCCCCAACGGGGGCGGCAAGTCGACGCTGCTGCGCCTGCTCTCCGCCGAGGACGTCGCCGACGCGGGCACGGTCACGCGCCGCCGCGGGCTCGTGCTGGCCATGCTGCCGCAAGAGGTCGAGGGCGACGAGCGGGACGCGCTCGCGACGGTGCGCGCCGCACGGCCCGAGCTCCAGGAGCTCGAGGCCGAGATCGCGGCGGTCGAGCGCCGGCTCGGCGACCCGGCGCTCGCCGCCGATCTCGACGCGATGGCCCGCGTGCTCGCCAACCAGGAGCGCCTGCTCGCGCGCTGGCACGACGAGGGCGGCGACCGGATCGAAGGCGACGCGCGCGGTCGCCTCTCCGACCTCGGCCTCCCCGACACCGCACTCGAGCTGCCCACACGCGAGCTCTCGGGCGGGCAGCGCAAGCTCGTCGCGCTCGCCGCCGCGCTCACGCGCCGGCCCGACGTGCTGCTGCTCGACGAGCCCGAGTCGCATCTCGACATGCGCCGGCGCGCCGCGCTCGAGCGGCTCGTCGCCGGCTTCGAGGGTGCGGTGGTGATGGTCTCCCACGACCGCCACCTGCTCGACGAGTGCGTGACCTCGATCGCCGAGCTCGACAGCGGGCGCATCCGCGTCTGGCCGGGCGCATACTCCGCGTACGCCGTCGCGCGCCAGCTCGAGCTCGAGCGACAGCAGCAGGCCTACGTGACCCAGCAGAAGGAGATCGCGCGCCTGGAGGAGATGATCCGGCGCTTCGAGCACTGGGCGCACATCACGGTCAGCCCGCGCGCGGCGACCCAGGCGCGCAACAAGCAGAAGATGCTCGACCGCATCGACCGCGTCGACCGCCCCGTCTTCGAGCGGCGCAAGATGGCGCTCGCCCTGCGTTCCGCCAGCCGGGGCGGCCAACGGGTCGTCGCGCTCGAGGACGTCGATGCCTCCTACGCCGATGACCCCGTGCTGCTCGGCGTCTCGCTCACCGTCATGCGCGGCGAGCGGGTGGGCGTCGTCGGGCCCAACGGCGGCGGCAAGTCGACGCTGCTCAAGGTGCTCGGCGGCCGTCTGGAGCCGGCGGAGGGCACGCGCTGGATCGGCGACGGCATCACCCTCGGCTACCTCGACCAGGCCGCGGCGGGCCTGCCGCTGGACGCCACCGTGATCGACGCCCTGCGCGCCGGCCGCTCGCTCTCGGAGGAGGACGCCGTGCGGGCGCTGATGGGCTTCCTCTTCGACTACGAGCAGACGCGGCGGCCCGTGCGCAGCCTGTCCGGCGGCGAGCGAACGCGGCTCGCGTTCCTGCTGCTGATGCAGGATGCGCCGAACTGCCTGCTGCTCGACGAGCCGACCAACCACCTCGACATCGACTCGATCGAGGCGCTGGAGGGCGCGCTCGAGCGCTACGACGGCACCGTCGTCGCGATCTCCCACGACCGGTACTTCCTCGACCGGATCGCCGATCGGATCGTCGTCGTGGCCGACGGCGCGGCGCACGCGTACGAGGGCGGTTGGTCCGCGAACGAGCACCGCGCCTGACCCCACGCTTATCTCCAAGCGCGACCGGGCAGCCCGTGTCCATGGCTGATGACGTCCGCAAGGCCGGACCCGACCACCCCGGCAAGCTCCCCAAGCGCTCCTGGATGGCGACGCTCAAGCGCACCGTCTCGGAGTTCAAGGACGACAACATCACCGACTGGGCCGCCGCGCTGACCTACTACGGGCTGCTCGCGCTGTTCCCGGCGATCATCGCGATGGTGTCGATCGTGGGCCTCGTCTTCAGCCCCCAGACGATCACACGCGTGCTCACCGACACGCTGTCGTCGCTCGGCCCGAAGTCGGCGATCGACACCTTCAAGGGCCCGATCAACGAGGTCACCGGCTCCAAGGGCTCGGCCGGACTCGGGCTGATCGTCGGCATCGCGCTGGCGCTGTGGTCGGCGTCGGGCTACGTCGGCGCGTTCAGTCGCGCCTCGAACGCGATCTACGAGCGCCAGGAGGGCCGCGGCTTCTTCAAGCTACGCCCGGTCCAGGTGCTCGTGACGCTGATCCTCGTCATGCTCGCCGCGCTGCTCGTCGTCGCGCTGATCGTCTCGGGCCCGCTGGCCAGCGCGATCGGCGGCGCGGTCGGCCTCTCGTCGACCGCGGTGACGGTCTGGGACATCGCCAAGTGGCCCGTGATGCTCGTCGTGGTCATGTTCATGCTCGCGGTCCTCTACTACGCCTCGCCCAACGCGAAGCAGCCGAAGATGAAGTGGATCTCGCCCGGCGCCGTGGTGGCCGTGATCGTGTGGATCGTCGCGTCGGCGCTGTTCGCCCTCTACCTCGCGAAGTTCAGCTCCTACAACAAGACCTACGGCACGCTGGGCGGCGTCATCTCGTTCCTCGTCTGGCTGTGGATCACCAACATCGCCGTGCTCTTCGGCCAGGAGCTCAACGCCGAGATCGAACGCGAGCGCGAGATCCAGGCGGGGATCCCGGGCGCCGAGGACGACATCCAGCTGCCCTACCGCTCGCAGCCCGAGGACGCCCCCGACCGGCCCGGCCGGTTCGAGCGCACGCACTAGGGGTTCCCCCGATGTGAGAACGCCGGGCCGTCCGTACGGTCCGGGGCATGCTGAGACGACTCCCCGCCGCCGCCGTCATCGCCTGCCTCGGCGTGGCCGTCGCGGCCGCCCCCGCCCCCGCGCTGGCCAAGTCCAAGCCGAAGGTCCGCAGCTCGGCGACCTACGCGATGCAGTTCCACGCGGTGATGAAGGAGAAGTGGAGCTACGCCGAGTCCTACCAGGACGACTGCGAGCTCACCGGCGCGATGTGCACGCGCGACGCCAAGGGCGACGGCGCGGCGACCGTCTGGGTGGACACCCGGGGTCCGCAGACCTGCATGAACATCCGCGGAATCCACGGCCGGCCGCCGTCGCTGTGCCTCGGCTCCGACCAGCCCGCCGTGAAGGTCGCCTACCAGCGCCAGGGCGCGTTCAGCACGGTCTACGCCGGGCCGTGGGACGCCGCCAACCCCGACGTGACCGAGCCCGCGACGGGTTGCGGTCGCATCACGCGGACCGATCAGGTCGGCATGGCCTGGCGCGGCAAGCGCGAGCTGTACCCGTCGATCGTCGTCTCGGACCCGCACGTCGACTGCCCCGACGGCGCGTTGACGTCACTCGAGTGGAAGGGCGGCGACGGGCCGTCGCTGATCGACGTCGACGCCGACGCCTACCCGAAGAAGTTCCTCGGTACGAAGCAGTTCACCGTACGCGGCGCCAAGTCCTGGGTCGGCAGCTGGGGGCCGTTCGCGCGCGCCGACGGGCTGTACCACTACGGCGGCCAGAAGGAGGTCACCTGGCAGTGGACGGCGACGTTCCGGCTCAAGAAGGGCCGGTAGACGCCGGCAGGCGGGCGGCGATCGCGCCGAGCGGGCTGCCCCAGTCCTCGATCGAGGGCGGCGCCGGGATCTGGTAGCCGGCGCCGACCGCCGAGACGGCGCCGCCCAGCGCCCACTTGGCGAAGGTGTCGGCGATCCGCTCCTCGGCGGGGGCGCACGCTCCGGTCGGGCCGCCGGTCCCGCCGCAGGAGTCCGGCCGCGGGATGCCCGCGTCGAGCCGCCCGTCGAGCGCGGGATCGATCAGCGAGAAGTCGATCACGTGGCCCAGCTCGTGCAGCACGACGACGTTGCGGTCGATCGCGCGCTCGCCGTCGAGCTGGGTGATGTTGAAGAAGACGTCGAACCGATCGGGCCCGGGCTTCGTCGCGCCCATGATCATCGGCCCGAGCGGCGCGGTGTGGATCGTCACCAGGCCGTCGACCTCGGCGATCAGGCGCTGCGCCTCGGGGCGGGCGGTCGCGATCGCCTGCTCGATCCAGGCGCGGTCACCGGGGGCGACGGCCGGGTCCCACGTCAGGCCGGCCGCGCGCTGGTCGTCGCTGATGGCGATCGTGTCGCCGCTCGTGTCGAGCCGGACGCTCCCGCCCGCGTCGGCCGTAGGCGCGTGGTGACGGGCGAGGCTGAAGAGCGCCACGGCGACGATCACCAGGGCGAGCACGAGCCGGTGCGGCTGGATGGCCATTCCAGCCCCATCGGCACGGCGCGGCCGCGCGATGAGCCGGTCAGTCGGCCGGAGCGTCCTCGAACGGCAGCACGCCGTCGAAGCCCGCGATGGTGAAGATGCGCTGGACGTCGTCGGAGCCACGCAGGAAGCGGCTGCGCACGCCGGACTCCTCGAGCCGCTGGTAGCCGGCGATCAGCGCCGCGAGCCCGGTGGAGTCGACGAAGGTCAGCCCGCGCAGGTCGAAGGTCACGGCCTCGGGGGCGTCCGCGACGAGCGCGTCCAACCGCGGCTCGAACACGAAGGTGCCCTTCATGTCGAGCTCGCCGGCGAGCGTCATCACGATGCCTTCGCCGTTGGCGAAGGTGGTCGCGGTGAAGTGCTCGGGAATCGGAGCCATGCCCTCACCCTGCCCCGGCGGGACGCTCGTCATGCGCGGTGGACGACCCGCCCGGCGACCACGGTCAGCCGCACGGGGACGTCGACGAGGTCGTCGGCGGGCGTCGCCACCGGATCGGAGGCGAGGCCCGTGAGGTCGGCCCGGAAGCCCGGCGCGATGCGCCCGGAGCGGTCGGTTTCGCCCGCGATCCGGGCCGGCGCGGTGGTGTAGCCGGCGAGCGCCTGCTCCGCGTCCATGCGCTGGGCGGGCTCGAACACGGGCGCGTCACGCGCGCGCGGCGGACGGCGCAGGCGTGCCCACGCGAGCCCGTACCGCGGGTCGGCCGGGGCGACCGGCCAGTCCGACCCCAGCGCGACGATCGCGCCGGAGCGCAGCAGGTCGCCGGTGCGGAAGCCGCGCGCGACGCGCTCGCGGCCGAGGCGCCGCGCCCACTCGTCGGCGCCGTCGGCGCGACGCCAGCGCATGTGCAGCGGCTGCATCGACGCGGCGACGGACTCGGCGGCGAGCCGCTCGAGCGTCGCGTCGCCGAGCGTCTCCAGGTGCTCGATGCGGTGCAGGCCGCGCGCGGGCGGCCCGGCGGCGGCGTAGGCGTCGAGCGCGGCGCGGACCGCACGATCGCCGATCGCGTGCGTCGTGCAGGCGAAGCCCGCGTCCGCGAAGGTGGCGACCGCCGAGGCGTAGCGCTGGGGATCGGGCCAGTAGGCGTGCAGCCCGTCGCCGTCGGCATCGGGCTCCTCCAGCCACGCCGTGCCGGTCTCGACGACGCCGTCGACGAAGAACTTGGCGGTGCCGCCACGCCACAGCTCGCCGTGTGCACCGACGTGGCCGGCCCACTCGGCGTGGTGCTCGTCGCCGTGCTCGGGCTTGACCCACAGCGGCACGATCAGCCGCATGGTCAGCTCGCCGCGGGCCTCGATCTCGCGCAGGAGGTCGTAGGTCCCGGGGCTGCCGTCCATCACGTGCGCGCCGGTCAGGCCGAGCGCGTTGAGCTCCGCGAGCACCTCGACCACGCGGGCGCGCCGGGCCTCCGGCGAGGCGCCGGGCAGGCGGTCGGCGAGCCGGAAGTACGCCGAGAACTCGCGCAGCTCCCCCGTCGGCCGGCCGTCGCGGACGACGACCTCCGAGGCGTCCGGGAACTGCTCCTCGCCGGTGACGCCGGCGCGCTCGAGCAGGTCGGGCGTGGCGAGGTAGGTGTGGAGGTCGTGGAAGACCGCGAGTGCCGGGCCGCCGGCCAGTTCGGCGAGCAGCGCGCCGTCCATCGCGCCGCCGAGCAGCGCGTAGTCGACGCTCCAGGCGCGCACGATCGCCTCGGGCCCGACCCGCTCGCGCTCGCCGCGCAGCGCGGCCGCGAAGGCGTCGCGGTCGAGCAGTCCCTCGGCGCTCACGCCGACGGCGAAGTCGGTCGCCCAGACCGGATGCAGGTGGCTGTCGGTGAGCCCCGGGACGATCACCAGGCCGGTGCCGTCGACGAGCTCGGTGCGGGCGTCGCAGGCCTCGCGCACCTCGGCGTCGGAGCCGACGGCGACGATCGCGCCGTCGCGCATCGCGACGGCCTGCGCCCAGGGTCGTTCGGGGTCGAGCGTGCGGATGCGCGCGCCGAGGACGGCCCGGTCGGCCGCCGTCCGGGAACTCATGGGCGGGACGCTACCGAGCGGTCTGCGACCGCGACCTGGGAGCCACCACGGGTCGCGCGTGCTTCGCGAGCCCAGGGAGCAGCTCAGGTGTCGGCGTCGGCCCGGGCATCGCGTGGAGGAGCTCCGCCGCGAGCGCCGGTGCCACCCGGTGATCGACCGCCGTCCGCGATCCTCGACCCCCGCCTACGCGCAGTCGTCGGGCCCGACCGCTACCGTCGCACCCGTGAGCGCCGATACGTTCACCGAGCACCGGGTGGTCCTGGACGACGGGCCGGCGCGGTCGCGCTGCTGGCGCGAGTGCTTCGGCGAGCCTGCGGGCGAGATCTACGTCTGGCGCAACCCCAACCGCGACCGCGATCCGGCCTTCCTGCACGCGCCGGTGTTCGAGCTGCCGGTGCCTCGGGAGGGGTGGCTCTACGAGCTGATCCGAATCGAGGAGCGCGAGGGCCGCCGGGTCGCCTACTACCGCCTCCAGCCCGAGCTCTAGCCCACCGCGGCGTGCTCTTCGATCCCGCCAGCCACGAGCCCCTGACCGACCGCCCCTGGAGCGTCTCGCGCGCGCAAGAGGCGATCCGGGCGATCGCCGAGGACGCGGAGGCGGCGTACGACCCGGACGCGCTGTGGCCGGCGCATCCGCGCGACCTCGAGGGCGGTCCGCTGCCGGCCGTCGCCTCGCTCTACCTGGGCGCGAGCGGCGTGATCTGTGCGCTCGACGAGCTCGCGCGCGCGGGTGTCGTCGCGCCGCGGCGCGACTGGGCGCCGGTCGCCGCCGGGCTGCACGAGCGCTACCTGGCGTCGCCCGACTTCCCCGAGAACACCGGGGGCGGGACGGTCCCATCGATGTGGATGGGGGAGGCGGGGATCCTGCTCGTCGCCCACCGGCTGGCGCCGCAGCGCGCGCAGGAGGACCGGCTGCTCGAGTGCGTGCGCGTCAACGCCGCCAACCCGACCTGGGAGCTGATGTGGGGCTCGCCCGGCACGATGCTGGCCGCACGCGCGATGCACGACCGGACCGGCGACGCGCGCTGGGCGCAGGCGTGGCGCGAGTCGGCCGATCGCCTTTGGGATGCCTGGGCCGATCCCGTCTGGGTGCAGGACCTCTACGGGAGCCGTGCGCGGTACGTCGGGCCGGCGCACGGGTTCGCCGGCAACGTGCTCGCGCTCGCGAGCGGTCCGCTGCTCGACGACGGCCGCCGCGCGGAGCTCGACCGCCGGGTCGCCGCCGTCGTGCTCGCGACCGCGCAGCGCGAGGGCGAGCTCGCCCAGTGGCCGCCGACGCTCGACCCGCCCAGGCGGCCCGGTCAGCCGATCCGCACGCAGTGGTGCCACGGCGCGCCGGGCATCGTCGCCTCGCTGGGGCGCGTCGGCGCCGGCGACGCGGCGTTCGGCGAGGTGCTGCTCGCGGGCGGGGAGCTGACGTGGCGCACCGGGCCGCTCGCGAAGGGTCCCGGGCTCTGCCACGGAACCGCCGGCAACGGCTACGCGTTGCTCAAGCTCTTCGAGCGCACGGGCGACGAGGCCTGGCTCGCCCGTGCCCGCGCCTTCGCGATGCACGCGGCCGAGCAGGTCGAGCGCGAGCGCGCGGCCCACGGCCGCGGTCGCTTCTCGCTGTGGACGGGCGACGTCGGCGTGGCGCTGTACCTGGCGAGCTGCCTGGCCGCGACCGCGGACGTGCCGACACTCGACCGGCTGTAGCGGTCGGCGGGACGGAGCGGCGCTGGAATCGAACCAACCCACCGTGGGGCTGCCACGGCTCACCGGTTTTGAAGACCGGCTGGGGCACCAGCCCCGGGCCGCTCCGCGGTCAACCTACCGCCGTCGTGTGGCGAGCTTGCTTGTGGCACACCACGTGCTACAGCCGTCGCATGGCTTCTCGCGTGGTCCGCGCCCGGCTCGACGATGCCTCCGAGCCGGCCCTCGCGGCGTTGATGCGCGAAGGCCGCAACGAGTCCGAGGCAGTCCGCACGGCGCTGATCGAGGCGGGCCACCTCGCCCCGGACGAGCAACGCGCAGTCGACGATGTCCTCGAACTCGTGCTCGGGCTGTAGTCGAGCACGCCGCTCGGGGTAGGAGCGCTCGCGATGGCTCCCACGATCGCGATCCTCCCCGAGCCCACGGATGCCTTCGCCGCCGCCGTCGCGGCCGGCGGCGGTGAGGTCGGCCCGCTCGACGCCGCCGACGGCGTGATCTGGCTCGACCGCGCCCCGCTCCCCGACGATCTGCCCGACCGCGTGCGCTGGATCCAGCTGCCCGCCGCGGGCGTCGAGCGCTGGGTCGGCTCGCTGCCCGACGGGCCGGTCGTGACCTCGATGGCCGGCGCCTTCGCCCAGCCGGTCGCCGAGCACGCGCTCGGCCTCGTGCTCGCCGGGCTGCACCGGATCGGCGACGCGGCGCGGGCGCGGGAGTGGGACGACGACCTGCGCGAACGCACGCGCAGCATCGAGGGCCGGACCGTCGCGATCGTCGGCGCCGGCGGCATCGGCCGCGCGCTGATCGCGATGCTCACGCCGCTCGGCGCGCATGTGATCGCGGTCACCCGTCGCGGCAATCCGGTCGACGGCGCGGACGAGACGCTGGCCGCCGACCGCACCGGCGAGGCGCTCGAGCGCGCCGACGTCGTCGTCCTCGCCGCCCCCGCGACGCCGGGAGCGCCACCGCTGATCGGTACGGAGGAGCTCGCCCGCATGCGCCAGGATGCGTGGCTGGTCAACGTCGGCCGCGGCTCGCTCGTCGACACCGACGCGCTCGTGCAGGCGCTCCAGGCCGGCCGCCTCGGCGGCGCTGCGCTCGACGTCACCGAGCCCGAGCCGCTGCCCGCGGGCCACCCGCTCTGGTCGCATCCCGACGTCCTCATCACCCCGCACGTCGCCACTGCGCCCGAGGCCGAGGTCCGCCACGCGGCGGAGCGCATCCGCGCCAACGTCGAGCGCTTCGCGAATGGAGAGGAGCTGCTGGGGATCGTCGACCGCGCCGCCGGCTACTAGGCCTGCTCCCACCGATTCTCGCGGCGCCTCGCCACCGTGGCCGTTCGCCAGAGGCGCCGAGTCATCCACGATGATCGGTGCGACCAGTCCCCGACCACAGATGCTGCGCCGCGTAGGCGCGCAGCGGTCGCCAGGCCTCGGCGAGCGCGAGCGCGGCGCGCGGCGAGCCGTCGCGCCCGAGGCGCTCGAGCGCTCGGCGCAGGCCGAGGTCGGCAGCGGGGAACGCGTCGTGGTCGCCCAGCCCGCGCATGCGCACGTAGTCGGCGGTCCAGGGCCCGATGCCGGGGAGGGCGAGCAGCTGCGCGCCCACCGTCTCCGGGTCGGCGCCCGGCGACAGATCGACGTCGCCGGCCGCGAGCGCCGCCGCCAGGCCGACGATCGCCCGCCCGCGCGAGCGCGGCATCGGCAGCATCGCCGGGTCGGCCGCGGCGAGCGCCTGCGGGGCCGGGAAGGCGTGGGCGATCGTTCCGACCGGGACCGCGAGCCGCTCGCCGTGCTCCGCGGCGAGCCGCCCCGCCACGGTCGCGGCGCCGGCGACGGAGACCTGCTGGCCGATCACCGCCCGCACGGCCAGCTCGGCGGGATCGGTCGTGCCGGGGAGCCGCAGCCCGGGACGCGCGCGGACCAGCGGCCCGACCACGGGCGCGTCGCCGAGGACGGCGAGCACCGCGGCCGGGTCGAGCTCTAGGTCGAGCAGCGCGGCGCAGCGGCGCACCGCCTCGTCGACGTCGCGCGGGTCGGCGCCCCACAGGCGCATGCGGACGCCGTCCTCGCCGGGCGCGAGGCCCGCGACGGCAGCGCCGTGGGGGAGCCGCAGCGCACGGCGATACTCGCCGTCCTCGATTGCCTCGACGCCGGGGATCGCCCGCGCCGAGACGTGCGCGAGCAGTCCCGCGGCGTCGAACGGCGGGCGGGCGGGCAGCCGCAGCTCGGTCGTCACACGCCGACGGGGAGCGGCCGCGCGCCGCGTTCGAGCGCGAGCAGCCCGGCCTTGCGGTCGATCCCGTAGGCGTAGCCCGTGAGCGCGCCGCGTGCCCCGACGACGCGGTGGCAGGGGATCACGATGGCGATCGGGTTGCGGCCGTTGGCGGCGCCGACCGCACGGGCGGCCGTCGGGACGCCGAGCTGCGCCGCGAGCTCGCCGTACGTCGCCGTCTCGCCGTGGCCGATCGCGGAGACCAGCGCCCACACGCGCTCGTGGAACGGGGTCCCGACCGGCGCGAGGGGGAGGTCGAACGTGGTCCGCTCGCCGGCGAAGTAGGCCGCGAGCTGGTCGCTCGCCTCGGCCAGCAGGCCGGTGGGCGGCGCGCCGGAGGGCTCGGCGTACTCGGCGAAGGCGAGCTCGCGCAGGCCCACGTCATCGGCGCGCAGCCGGATCGGGCCGAAGGGGGAGGGGAGGATCGTCTGCTGCATGACCATCAGACGGCCGACGCTACGGATCCGTGAGGCGGATGAGCGTTCTTTCATCTTCTGGTCCTTACAGTCCGCGCCACTTCGATCCCGCAGGGGGAAAGGGAGGGCGTCTTGGAACGACGCATGAAGAATGCAGCCGCGGTGGGGGCCGCGGCGCTGGTCGCGCTGCTCGCGACCGGCTCGGCCGCACAGGCGAAGTCGCACGAGCGGGTCTGTCCCGCGGCGCGGAACGGCACGAGCGCGGCGTGCTCGGCCGAGGTCGTGACCGACGCGAGGGGCAAGCCGGCCGCCACCACGGCGCCCGCCGGCTACGGCCCGTCGGATCTGCGCAGCGCCTACGCGCTGCCGTCGTCGGGAGGCGCGGGCCAGACCGTCGCCATCGTCGACGCCTACGACGATCCGACCACCGCGTCGGACCTCACCGTCTACCGGTCGCAGTACGGGCTGAGCTCGTGCACGACCGCCAACGGCTGCTTCCGCAAGGTCAACCAGACCGGCGGCACCACGCCGCCGCGCGCCAACGCGGGCTGGGCGCAGGAGATCTCGCTCGACGTCGACATGGCCTCGGCGATCTGCCCGAACTGTCACATCCTGCTCGTCGAGGCGAACTCGTCGGCGTTCACCGACCTCGCGGCGGCGGAGGACACCGCCGCGAACCTCGGCGCGAGCACGATCTCGAACTCCTACGGCGGGTCGGAGTTCTCGCAGGAGACCAGCGCGCTCTACGGGGGCCACTACGACCACAAGGGCATCCCGATCACGGTGTCCTCGGGCGACGCGGGCTACGGGACCGAGTTCCCGGCGTCCTCGCCCTACGTGACCGCGGTCGGCGGCACCACGCTCACCCGCGCTTCCAACGCGCGCGGCTGGACGGAGACCGCCTGGTCGGGCGCCGGCTCGGGCTGCTCGTCCTATGTCGCCAAGCCCTCGTGGCAGCACGACACGGGCTGCGCGCGCCGCACCGTCGCCGACGTGTCGGCGGTCGCCAACCCGAGCACGGGCGTGGCCGTCTACGACTCGACGGCCTACCAGGGCTCGAGGGGCTGGCTGCGGTTCGGTGGCACGAGCGTCTCGGCGCCGATCGTCGCGAGCGTCTACGCGCTGGCCGGCAACGGCGCGTCGACGACCTACGGCTCCTATCCCTACAGCCACACCACGGCGCTCAACGACGTCGTCGGTGGCTCCAACGGCTCCTGCTCGGTGCAGTACCTCTGCACCGCCGTCGCCGGCTTCGACGGCCCGACGGGCCTCGGCACGCCGAAGGGCACGGGCGCCTTCTAGGCAGACGCCGTCCCGGGCGGGTAGCGTCGGTGTATGACGCTCCCGCCCGGGCCCCGGCTGCCGGTCGCGCTACAGACCCTCGGCTGGGTCGCGCGGCCCGGCCCGTGGCTCGAGCGGCTGCGCGACCGCTACGGCGACGCCTTCACGCTCAAGCTCGCCCACGAGGGCACATGGGTGATGCTCTCGGATCCCGAGGCCGTCAAGCAGGTCTTCACGGGCGACCCCGCGCTGCTGCACGCCGGCGAGGCCAACGCGATCCTGCGCCCGATGCTCGGGCCGCGCTCGGTGCTGCTGCTCGACGGCCGGGCACACCTGTCCCAGCGCAAGCTGATGCTGCCCGCCTTCCACGGCGAGCGGATGGCCGCCTACGCCGGGCTGATCACCGAGGCCGCCGAGCGCGAGGTCGCCTCGTGGCCCGCGGGCACCGTCGTCGCGGTCCGCCCGCGCATGCAGGCGCTGACGCTCGACATCGTCATGCGCGCGATCTTCGGCTCGCGCGACCAGCGGCTCAAGGACGCGCTCGGGCGGATGCTCGACTGGTCGATGGACCCGCGCAAGATGCTGCGCGTCGTCGTCTCGGGACCGGACCGGATCGAGCGCACGGGCTTCTTCGACCCTGCGATGCGACCGGTCGAGGAGCAGCTGCGCGCGCAGATCCACCGGCGCCGGGCGGATCCCGGCGAGGACGTCCTCTCGCTGCTCGTGCAGGCGCGCCACGACGACGGTGAGCCGATGTCCGACGCGGAGATCCGCGACGAGCTGCTGACCCTGCTGGTCGCCGGCCACGAGACCACCGCGACCGCGCTGTCGTGGGCGCTCGAGCGCCTCGCCCGCCATCCCGTCGCGTGGGAGCGCCTGCGCGAAGGCGACGAGGACTACCTGGACGCCGTCATCAAGGAGACCCTGCGGCTGCGCCCCGTGCTCCCGATCGTCCTGCGCAGGCTCCAGCAGCCGATGGAGATCGGCGGCTGGGAGCTGCCGGCCGGGGTCTCGGTGGCGCCCTGCATCCACCTCGTCCACCGGCGCCCGGACGTCTACCCCGAGCCGCACGCCTTCCGCCCGGAGCGCTTCCTCGAGCGTCCGGCCGGCACCTACACCTGGATCCCGTTCGGCGGCGGCGTCCGCCGCTGCCTCGGCGCGAGCTTCGCGCTACTCGAGATGAAGCTGGTCCTGCGCGCCGTCGCCGCCGGCGTCGAGCGCCTCGTCCCCGACCGGCCGGAGTCCGAGCCGGTCACGCGCCGGTCGATCACGCTCGTCCCAGGCCGCGAGGGTCGCGTGGTCGTGAGCGCCTAGTTCGGCAGTCCGTGCTCGAGCGCGCCCTTGACGCTCGCGTCGAGCGCGTTGAGACGGTAGAGCGCGAGCGCCTCCGCGGAGCCGAAGCGCCGCCCCGGTGCGCTGTCGGGCCCGTGGTGGCAGAGGATGCAGTGCGCGAGCGCGAGCCGGCGCTCGGATGACATCGCCGTCGCGTGCGCGTCGACGATCTGCTGGCCGAGGACGACGTGTCCGAGCAGCCGGCCCTCGTCGGTGAGCGCGATCTCCGCGCCGTAGGAGAACTCCCGCGTCTTCCCGAGGTCGTGGACGAGCGCGGCGCAGATCAGCAGGTCGGAGTTCAGCCGGGGGTGCAGCTGGCACGCCTCGAGCGCGAGCGTGCCGACGGCGACCGTGTGCTCGAGCAGGCCGCCGAGGTAGGCGTGGTGCCCGCCGCGGGTGCAGGGCGCGCGCCGCAGCTCGGCGCGCAGGGGCTCGTCGGCGAGCACGCGCTCGAGCAGCCCGGCGTACTCGCGGTCGTGGACCTCGCGCGCCAGGTGCTCGAGGAAGCCCTCGAGCTCGTCGACGTCGCGGTAGGCGACCGGCAGGAAGGCGGCGGGATCGGCCGCCTCGGCGCGCGCGATCGCGCGGACCTCGACCTGCAGCTCGTCGCGGAAGCGTTCGACGCGCCCGCGCACGCGCACGAGGTCGCCGCGCTCGAAGCGGCCGGCGAGCAGGTCGGCGTCGCGGAACGCGCGGCCCTGGATGGCGCCGGTGCGGTCGCGCAGCTCGAGCGCCAGATAGGGCGTGCCCGAGCGGGCGGTCAGGCGGTCCTTGCGCGAGCAGGCGAAGACCGCGTCGACGTCGTCGCCGGCGCGCAGGCCGGCGACGGTTGGCTCGGAGTCGGCCTGCACCGCGGTCACGCCGAGTGATGATGGTCGCCGGCGCGGACGCACCGACTCGCTACCGTGAAACGGATGCAGCCGCTGCGCTGGGAACGCCGACCGGATGGGCTGCGAGCCCCCGCGCTGGTCTGTGCCTTCAAGGGCTGGAACGACGCCGGCGAGTCGGCCTCGTCCGCGCTGACGTTCATGGGCGCCAGCCTCGACGCCACACGTTTCGCGACGATCGACCCCGAGGAGTTCCTCGACTTCCAGTCCGTGCGCCCGAACGTCAAGCTCATCGACGGCCTCTCGCGCGCGATCGAATGGCCCGAGTGGGAGGTCTACGAGGCGCGCATCCCGCGCGCACCGCGCGACCTGATCCTGCTCTCCGGGCCGGAGCCGTCGATGCGCTGGCAGACCTTCTCCAACGCGGTCGTCGAGCTCGCCGAGGCGCTCGGCGTCCAGCTGGTCGTGCAGCTCGGCGCGCTACTCGCCGACGTGCCGCACACCCGCCCGGTCTCGGTCACCGGCCAGGCCTCGGACCTCGGCCTGATCGAGCGCATGGACCTGCAGCCGCCGACGTACGAGGGTCCGACCGGGATCGTCGGGGTGCTCCACGCCGCGTGCGCGGACGCCGGCATGCCGTCGGCCTCGCTGTGGGCCGCCGTGCCCCACTACGTCGCCGTCTCGCCGAACCCGAAGGGCGCGCTGGCGATCCTGCGCCGGCTCGAGACGCTGGTCGGCGTCACCGTCAACGCCTCCGACCTCGAGGAGGCCGCGAGCGACTACGACCGCCAGGTCTCGCGTGCCGTCGACCTCGATCCCGACGTCCAGGCCTTCGTCGAGCGGCTCGAGCGCGCGGCCGACGAGGAGGAGGGGGACACCGACCCCGAGCAGCTCCCGAGCGGAGACGTCCTCGCGCGCGAGTTCCAGCGCTTCCTGCGCCAGCGCGGCGGTCCGGGCGGCCCCGCGGGGCCGGCGTAGCCTTCCGCGGCATGAGCCGCTTCCAGCGCCAGGGCTCGGCCGAGAGCCAGCACGCGACGTCGCTGGAGCTGTTCTACGACCTCGTCTTCGTCTTCGCGGTCACGCAGGTCTCGCACCTGCTGCTCAACCACCTGACCTGGACCGGCGCCGGGCAATCGGCGCTGATCCTGCTCGTCGTGTGGTGGGCGTGGAACTACACGACCTGGGTCACGAACGAGCTCGATCCCGAGTCGATCGCGGTCCGGGCGCTGCTGATCGCGATCATGCTCGCGTCGCTGGTACTGGCGATCGCCATCCCGGAGGCATTCGGCAGCCGCGCGGGGCTGTTCGCGGGCTCCTACGTGGCGATCCAGGTCGGCCGCCACCTGTTCCTCACCTTCGTGGCCTCCGGGCCCGGCACGCGCGAGCGCGAACGCGCCGAGCGGATCCTGATCTGGTTCGCCGCCGCCGGCGTGCTGTGGATCGCGGGCGCCTTCGCCGACGGCACGGCGCGCACGCTGCTGTGGGTCGCGGCGCTGTGCGTCGACTACGTCGCGCCGCTGGTCACCTACCGGGTGCCGGGCATGCGCCGGATCACCAGCGAGGCCTGGACCGTCGGGACCGCGCACTTCGCCGAGCGCTTCCAGCTGTTCATCATCATCGCCCTCGGCGAGTCGATCGTCATCACGGGCGCGACGACCTCCGAGCTGCACCTCGACGCCGCGACGCTCGCCGCGTTCGCCCTCGCCTTCCTCGGCACGGCGGCCCTGTGGTGGCTGTACTTCGACTACGTCGCGCGGATCGCCGAGCGCCGCCTCGAGCTGGCCGGCTCGCGCCGCACGGCGATGGCGCGCGACGCCTACACCTACCTGCACGTCGTGATGGTCGCCGGCGTGATCGTCTCGGCGGTCGGCGACGAGCTCGTGATCGCCCATCCCACCGAGAAGCTGCACGGGCCCGAGGTCGCCGCGGTCGCCGCCGGCCCGGCGATCTACCTGCTCGCGCACACGCTCTTCCGGCTGCGCATGACACGGACGATCAGCGTCCGGCGCCTCAGCGGCGCGATCGCCTGCGTCGTCGTCGGCCTGGTGGGGACGCTGCTCCCGGCGCTCGTGCTCGCGCTGGCGCTCGTCCTCGTCCTCGTCGCGGTGATCGCCTCGGAGCAGATCGCCGCCGCGCGCCGCCGCGCGCGCGGGGAGCCGACCCCGCTCGAGCGCCTCGAGGTCTCGGCCTAGTCGTCGTCCTCGTCGGGCCGGTCGGGCTCGGCGAAGGCGCTGCGCAGCGGATGGCGCAGGAGGCCGAGCAGGCCGCGCCGGTCGTCGGCGCCGAGCATCGCGAGCAGGCCGCAGAGCAGCAGCGCGATGGCCAGCGCGCCCGCGCCGAAGGCGAGGCCGAGCGTCCCGAGGCTGCTCGTGGCCAGCACGCGGAGCAGGGTGCCAGGGCCAGATGAGCGGACCGCGAGCGTCCGTCCGCCGCGGGGGCGAAGCTGCCAGGTCGTGCGGCGCGCGGGACGTGACGGCGGAGGTGGGCTGGGACGGCCGTTCGGCCGGCTGTGGGCGGCGTACGCGGTCAGCACGTTCGGTACGTGGCTCGCGTTCGACGCGTTCCCGCTGATCGCGATCCTCGTCCTGCACTCGGGTCCCGCCGCCGTGTCGGCGCTCGCCGCCACGGGGCTCGCGGTGGCGGCCGCGGTCGCGGTGCCGCTCGGCCCGTGGGTCGAGCTCCGGCGCAAGCGGCGCGTGATGATCGCGATGGACCTCACCCGCTGTGCGGCGCTGCTCAGCGTCCCTGCCGCGTTCGCGCTCGGATGGCTGAGCTTCGCGCAGCTGCTCGTCGTGTCGGTCGTGGTCGGCGCGGCCGACATCGCCTTCAAGGCCGCCGCCGGCGCGTGCCTGAAGACCCTGGTGCGCCGCGAGGACCTGCTCGCGGCCAACGCGCGCTTCGAGTCGACGGCCTGGACCGCGACGGCGCTCGGACCGCCGCTCGGCGGCGCCGCGATCGGGCTGCTCGGTCCCGTGACGACCGTGGTCGCCGACGCGGTCAGCTACCTGCTCTCGGCACTGGGCATCCGCGCGATCGCCGGCAGCGAGCCGCATCCCGTGCGCGCCGCGGGATCGCGACTGCGGGCAGACGACCTGCTCGCGGGCTGGCGGCACATCCTCGCCCACCCGGCGCTGCGCCCGCTGTTCTTCAACACGGTCCTCGTCAACGGCCTGATCCTCGCCACCGCGCCGCTGATCGCCGTGCTCATGCTCGGGCGCCTCGGCTTCGCGCCGTGGGAGTACGGGCTGGCGTTCGGGCTGCCGTGCCTCGGCGGCCTCGCCGGCGCGCGGCTCGTCCGCCCACTCGTCGCCCGCCACGGCCGCCACACGGTCATGCTGGTCGCCGGGGCGCTGCGCTCGTGCTGGTCGCTCGGCCTGGCGTTCATCCGCCCTGGCGCCGCCGGGCTCGCGCTGGTCATCGTCGTGCAGCTCGGCCTGGTCACCTGCGTGGGGGTGTTCAACCCGGTCTTCGCCACCGAGCGGCTCGAGCAGACCGAGACGGACCTCGTCGCCCGCACGCTGGCCGCCTGGTCGGTCACGAGCAGCGCCGCGATCGCGGCCATGACCGCCGTATGGGGGCTGCTCGCCGGTCTCGCCGGCCCGCGCGCCGCGATCGCGCTCGCCGGCGTGCTGCTGCTCGCGACCCCGCTGCTGCTGCCGCGGAGCGTGCGCTACCGCTCGGCCGCCGGGCAGGCGATGCGGTAGTCGCACATCGAGCACGCCGTGTAGCTCGGCGTCGGCTCGAAGCCCTGCCCGAGGATGCCTTCGGCGACCTCGTGGACCGTGTCGGTGATCCAGCCGCGGTCCTCCTCGGAGCGCTCGACAGGCACCTTCTCGTCGTCGAGCACGTAGTAGTAGGCCTGCTGGGCGGCGTCGAGCTGCCAGGACTCGCGTGCGCCGACCGCGTAGAGCGAGAGCTGCACGTCCTCGCGCAGCTGCGCCGGGGTCTTGGGGCGGCCGGTCTTGTAGTCGATCAGCTCGTAGCCGCCGTCGGGCAGGCGGTCGACGCGGTCGACGCGCCCGCGCAGCAGGTGCGGCCCCATGCGGAACCGGAACGAGCGTTCGAACCAGACGGGCTCGGCGTCCTCGTCGCGGAAGCGGTCGTGGTAGCGCACGAGCGCCGACGTCGCCTTGCCGCGCAGCTGGCGCTCCTCCTCGGAGTCGCCGAAGCCGCCGCGGCGCCACCCGGCGTCCAGGAGGTTGAGCAGCTCCGGGAGGCCGGGATCATGGGCTTCGCCCTGCGGTTCTCCGCTCCGCAGGCTCCGCGGAGAACCTCCGTGCGACGAATCCGCGTGGAAGCGCTCCAGCACCTGGTGGACGAGGATCCCGAAGCGCTGGTTGATGGTCGGCTCCGACGGGATCCGGAAGACGCGCGCGAACTTGTACTTCAGGGGGCAGGTCCGGTAGGTCTCGATATCCGACGCGCTGAGCACCAGGCCGTCGCCGCGGCGCGGCAGGAACGGCTCGAGCGACGGCTCCGAGCGCTGGGCGATCGCGCGCTGGCGCAGCGATTCGTCGCGCTCGGCGTCGAGCAGGTACTCGTCGAGCGCGGACGTCTCGAGGATCTCGCGCTGCTCGGAGGTCGCCGCCTGCAACAGCCGCGCGTTGACCTCCGGGAGCGCGTCGGCGACGGACTGCTCGCCGGCCCTGGTGCGCTCGAGCAGCGCGGCGAGCTTGAGCAGCTCGAGGTAGCGCACGACCGCGTGGGAGACGTCGAGGTCGGTGTCGAAGCGCAGCTCGCCGAGCCGGCCGCCGACCTGCGCGACCGTCGTCAGCAGCTCGTCGCGCAGCAGCCGGAAGGTGGACTGCAGCGTCTCCGCGGGGCCGAACAGCTCCTCCTCCTGGGCCTCCCACTCGCCGCCGACCGCGATCCGCGCCTCCTCGGCGAAGGGTGACGCCGGCTGCACCGCGCCGCTCTCGGTCCGCTCCGGGTAGGCGAGGACCAGCCGGCTGCGCGCGCGTGTCATCGCGGTGTACAGCAGCCGGCGCATCTCGGCGTGGTGGACGGCGCGCGAGTCCGGCGGCAGGGCCTCCTTGATGAGCGCGTCGGGGATCGGCTCGAGCGCGCGGCGGCGCGCGCCCGGCATCCGCGCCGCCATCAGCCCGAGCACGTAGACATGGCCGAACTCGCGTCCCTTGGCGGCGTGCATGGTCATCACCTGCACCCCGCGCGGATGCTCGCCGGCGGTCGCCTCCTCCTCGCGCAGCCCGGCGTCGGCCACGGCGGCGATCGAGCGGGCGAACTCGCGCGCGGTCGCCTGTGGCGTGCGCCGGACGTAGGCGGACGCGAGCTCGGCGAACTTGGCCAGGTTGACGAGCCGCTCGACGACCTCGGTCGAGGCGGCGAAGAGCAGCTGCCGGCGGATCCCGAGCCGCTCGACGAGCCGGTGCACGTAGAGGTCCGGGCGCGTCGAGTCGATCGCCTCGGCCGCGCCGCGATGCAGGCGCAGGAAGTGCGTGATGCGATCGCGCGCCTCGGGTGGGATCTGCGGCGACTCGAGCGCCGCCGACAGCGCGGCGACCATGTCGAGCTTGCGCCGGCGGGCGATCTGGGTGACGCGCGCGAGGTCGATGGCGCGCAGCTCGACCGGCGGGCGCGCGAGCGCGCGCACGACCGCGCCGGCATCGCCGGGGTCGACCAGCAGCCGCAGCCAGGCGAGCAGGTCGCGCACCTCGGCGCGCTGGAAGAACGCGGCGGCGCCGGACAGGTGGTAGGGGACGGCGCGCTCCTCGAAGGCGAGCCCGACCGCTTGGCCCTCGCCCCGCACGGAGCGCACCAGCACGCAGATGTCCTCCGGCGCGGCCTCGCCGCGCGCGATCAGCCGCTCGACCTCGGCGGCGACCGCCTGCGCCTGCGCGCGCTCGGTCGCGCAGCGCCAGAACGCGACGTCGCCGGGCGGCGCGTCCTCCCGGGCGGCCACGGGCTTCGGCAGCCGCTCCTCGATCGGCTCGACGACCGCGGCCGACGCCTGCAGCAGCCGCGCCCCGGCGCGCATCGAGGTCTCCAGGCGCACCTCGGTCGCGCCGGGCCACTCGCTGCGGAAGCGCACGAGGTTCTTCGTCGCCGCGCCGCGGAAGCGGTGGATCGAGGAGTCGTCGTCCCCCGCCGCGGTGACGTTCCCGTGCTCGCCCGCGAGCCCGCGCAGCAGCAGGCCCTGGGCGAAGTTCGTGTCCTGGAGCTCGTCGACGAGCACGTGGCGCCAGCGCCCCACGACGCGGGCGCGCACGTGCGGGCGCTCGCGCAGCAGCCGGAAGGCCTGCAGGACGAGGTCGCCGTAGTCGAGCGTCCCGGCCTCGGCGAGCATGCGGTCGTGGGCGGCATAGATCGCCGCGAACTCGCGCTCGCGGGCGGCGCGCGCCCGGTCGGCCTCGACCTCGTCCGGGATCGTCGCGGCCCAGGCGGCGTAGTCCTCGCTCGAGACGAGCTCGGCCTTGAGCCGGTCGATGCGGCCGACGACGGAGCCGAGCAACGCGCTCGGGTTGCCACGCAGGTCGTGGTGGCGCAGCGGCAGCTCGTCGATGCGCTCGAGCAGCATCGCCAGGCGGTCGGCCGGCGCGACCGGCGTGGCGAAGGGGTCGAGCCCGGCCTCCAGCGCCTCGTCGTGCAGCAGCCGCGCGCAGAAGGACTGGAAGGTGGTGACGGCCAGCTCCTCGTAGCCGCCGGCGAGGCGATCCTCGAGGCGCTCGCGCAGCTCGTCGGCCGCGTCACGCGAGTAGGCCAGGACGAGGATCGACTCGGGCGCGAGGCGCTCGGGCGCCTCGGTCGCCAGCCACGCGAAGCGCTCGGCCAGCACGTGGGTCTTGCCCGTCCCGGCGCCACCGACGACGAGCAGCGGACCGCCCGCGTGCTCGATCGCGGCGCGTTGCGCAGGGGTTGGCGTCGTGGCCACGGGCACCTTCGTAGGATACGGCGCGATGGAGCCTTCGAGCCCCGACTGGCTGGGCGCCTCGCGCCGCGCGGCCGCAGGGCTGAGGACGATGCTGGCCGAGCGTCCCACGATCGCCGAGCGGGTCCGCGAGACCGGCACGCGCGGAGAGGGCGGCGACCGCACGCTGGAGATCGACGCGGCCGCGGAGGAGATCGTCTTCCGCGAGCTCGACGCGCTGCACTCCGCGGGCGCGCGCTTCACGGCGGTGTCCGAGGAGCGCGGGGTGATCGACTTCGGCGGCGACGGCACGGTGGTCGTCGTCGATCCGATCGACGGCTCGCTCAACGCGAAGCGCGGCCTTCCGCACCACGCGGTGTCGATCGCGGTCGCCGACGGCCCGACGATGGCCGACGTGCACTTCGGCTACGTCGTCGACTTCGGGCCGCGGGAGGAGTGGTACGCGCTGCGCGGCGAGGGCGCGTGGCTCAACGACGCCCGCGTGGACCGCGACTTCGGCGAGCGGCGGGTGCGCGACCGGCTCGAGGTCGTCGGCGTCGAGTCGGCCGATCCGCGCTGGGTCGCCGCGCGCGCGAGCGCGCTCGAGGACGTGGCCCACCGGCTGCGGGCCATCGGCGCGATCGCCTCGTCGCTCTGCCAGGTCGCCGGCGGCCGGCTGGACGGGATGATGAGCCTGCGCCGCTGCCGCGCGGTCGACGCCGCCGCGGGCCAGCTGATCGTGCGCGAATCCGGCGGCTTCGTCGCCTTCACGGCGTACGAGGACCCGCTCGCCGCGCCGCTCGACCTCGCCCCGCACTCGCCGGTCGTCGCCGCGCGGACGCCGGAGGCGCTGCGCGCACTGTCGGCCGTGCCGATGGCGTAGCGCTTACTTACCTCTGATCAGGGCGTGCCACCATGAGGGGCATGATCGATTGGTCGCTCGCCGGGCAGGTCGCCCGAGGCATCTCAGGGCTGCAGCCCTCCGGTGACCCCGCGCCCTACCGTGAGGTCGCGGGCCCCGCGGAGGAATCGGAGCGCCTCGTGAGCGCGTACACCGGCCTCGTCGCCGACGGCCCGCTGCCGGTCGCCGAGGCGGTCGATCGCGGTCAGTGGATCGACGCGAACCTCGGCTCGATGCGCGGCGTGCTCGAGCCCGCGGTCGAGAAGGCGCGCTCGCGCATGGGGATCCTCGGCGGCGCCGCGAGCGGGATCCTGGCGGCCGAGGCCGGCGCGATCTCCGGCTTCCTCGGCGGCCGCGTGCTCGGCCAGTACGAGTTCCCGGTGCTCGATCCCGACCAGCCCGCGCGGCTGCTGTTCGTCGCCCCGAACCTCGCGCACGCGGGCGACCAGCTCGAGGCCGACTCCGACCAGCTGCTGCGCTGGGTCGCGCTGCACGAGACCACGCACGCCCTGCAGTTCGGCGGCGTCCCGTGGCTGCGCTCCTACCTGGCGGGCCTCGTCCACGAGCTGCTCGACGGCCTCGACGTCCAGGCCGGCGGCCTCTTGGACCTCAAGCTGCCCGACCTCTCGCGCTTCGCCGACCTCTCCAAGCTCACCGACATGTCGCGCCTGCGCGAGCTGGGCGAGGAGCTCAAGGAGGGCGGCCTGATCTCCTTCGGGCTCTCGCCCGAGCGCAAGGACCTGCTCGAGCGCGCGCAGTCGTTCATGGCGCTGCTCGAGGGCTACGCCGAGCACGTGATGGACGCCGTCGGCGCCGACCTGCTCGAGGACCTGCCGTCGATGCGCTCCGCGCTCGAGCGCCGCCGGCGCGAGAAGTCCGGCTTCCTGCGGCTGCTGGAGCGGCTGATCGGGATGGACCTCAAGATGCGCCAGTACGAGCAGGGCAAGGCGTTCTGCGACGCCGTGGTGCGCCTCGGCGGCATCGAGGCGCTCAACCGTGCCTGGACGGGCCCCGAGGCACTCCCGACCTCGGCCGAGCTCGACGACGCGCTCGCCTGGCTGGCCCGCACCGAGCGCCTCGGCCTCGGTCCCCGCACCGCCTGAGCGGCGGTCTGTGACGACGAACACACGTTCTAGGAGTCCCGCCCTGTAACGACCGCGGGGCCGGGGTTTACGTACATATGTTCGACGGGTACGCTCTTCGATGAGCACGGAGAACACACATTCGTTCTTGCCACCTGAGAGAGGGGCTGAATCGCCACCCATGGCCGATACCGCCAACAGCACGACCAGCACGAACAGCACGACCAGCACTGCCAAGACCTCTACGGCTCGCAAGCCGGCTCGTACGTCGACCGCGACGCGCAGCACGAGCACGCGAGCCAAGTCGACCCGCCCGCGCGCCGCGTCGCGCAGCACGTCGACCCGCAGCGCCTCGCGCTCGACCTCGACGCGCAGCACGGCCGCCGCCAAGGCGCCGAGCAAGTCGACCGGTCGCCGGACGCGCACCACGGCGAGGAACCAGACGCGCCAGGCCGCCAAGGCCAACGCGACCGCCGCGCGCACGACCGCCAAGCAGGGCCGCAGCATCGCCGAGCGCGCCGCGCTCGTGTACGTCGGTGCCGGCATCGAGGCGCGTGACCGGGTCGTCGGCATCGCCGGCGAGCTCGCCAACCGCTACGGCTCGCGCACGGCCGTCGAGAAGGAGATCAAGCGCTCGCGCCGCGAGGTCGAGTCCGATCTCAAGAAGTTCGAGCGCCGCGGCAACACCGCCCGCAACCAGCTCGAGCGCGACGTCCGCAAGGCGCGCACGCGCCTCGAGCGCGAGGTCCGCAACCGTCGCAAGGTCGTCACCGGGCGCGTCGACGACGCGGTCCAGGCCAGCGTCGGCGTCGCCTCGCTCGCCAAGGATCGCGTGGCGTCGCTGGCGTAGGACCGCAGCACTTCCCCCGCTCGCCGGCCGGAGAGGGCGGCGGGCGGGAGCACCTGCCGGCCTCATATTCCGCCGGTGGGATCCACCGGCCTGAGGGGCCGGTGGGTGCAGCACCCTCTCCTCCCTCAACCGTCGGCCCGCCTTGTGCGGGTCGTCGGCGTTTAATGCCACTCGTGCTGCATCACCCGCTGACCGACGACGTGGTCCTGCGGCTCCCGGAGGAGTCCGACGCCGACGCGCTCGCCACGCTGATCGCGGCGAACCGGCCGTACCTCGGGCGCTGGATGCCGTGGGCGGCCGGCAACGACCGCGACGCGACGCTCGCGTTCATCCGCGCCGTGCGGCGCCAGATCGGCGACAACGACGGCTTCCAGACCGTGATCGAGCGCGACGGGAGTCCGATCGGGATGGTCGGCTTCCATGGTGTCGACTGGCAGCACCGCAGCACGAGCATCGGCTACTGGCTCGCGCAGGACCAGCAGGGCCGGGGGATCATGACCCGCGCCGTCCGCGCGCTCGTCGACCACGCGATCGGCGCCTGGCGCGTCAACCGGATCGAGATCCGGGCCGGCGTCGAGAACCTCCCCAGCCGCCGGATCCCGGAGCGGCTCGGCTTCCGCGAGGAGGGTCGGCTGCTGCAGGTCGAGCGCGTCGGCGACCGCTGGGTCGACTCCGTGCTCTACGCCATGCTCGCGGCCGATTGGCCCGCTCAGGCCTCGCCGTCGTAGTAGTCCACGGCGCTCGAGCGCCGGACCATCACGTCGTCGGCGCGGTTGCCCGTCCAGATCCCGACCTTGTCCGAGTCCGGGTAGACCGTCGCCGTCGGCACGACGACGTCGGAGAACATCAGCACCCGCACCGGAGCGTCGCCGTCGTTGCGCAGCTGATGGGCGCCCGCGGCGCCCTTGGGGAACAGGACGACGTCCCAGGGCGCGAGGCGGTGCGCGCCGTCGGGGTCGCGCAGGGTCGGCTCGCCCTCCAGCACGAGCACCCATTCCTCCTCGCCGGCCTCGTAGTGGTACGGGCACAGCGCCTGCCCGGGCGGCAGCTCGTAGACGCTGATCCCGGTGCTCGCGGCGGGCAGCTCGCGTCCCAGCCGGTGCAGCCCCGCGCGGAAGCCCTCAGGGTCCTCGTCGTCGAATTGGAACGAAGGCGTGGCGATGTTGACGCGATGCATCGCAGAACCTTCGCAGTCACGCTGCCACAATGGGGGGCATGCCCACGCAGGAGACCATCCTCGAGGCGCTGAAGGTCGTCATCGACCCCGAGCTGCGGCGCGACATCGTCGAGCTCGGCATGGTCCGTTCCATCGACGTCAAGGACGGCGGAGTCGTCGACGTGACGGTGTCCCTGACGACCCCAGGCTGCCCGATCAAGAACCACTTCCAGACCGGTGTCGCCACCGCCGTGCGCGGCGTCGAGGGCGTCACCGGCGTCAACGTCGGCTTCGACGTGTTGACCGACGCCGAGAAGAGCGGCCTGCAGAGCAAGCTGGGACGGCCGGGGGGCCTGCCCGAAGGCGCGCTCGCCGAGGTCGCCAACGTGATCTGCGTTGGCTCCGGCAAGGGCGGTGTCGGCAAGTCCTCGCTGACCGTCAACCTCGCCGCCGCGCTGTCGGCGGAGGGCAAGCGGGTCGGCGTGCTCGACGCGGACGTGTGGGGCTATTCGATCCCGCGCATGCTCGGACTCGGCGGCCAGCGTCCCAAGGTGTCCGACCAGCGCAAGATCCTGCCGCTCGAGGCGCATGGCCTTAAGGTCATGTCGATCGGGTTCTTCATCAAGGAGGACGAGGCGGTCGTCTGGCGCGGCCCGATGCTCCACAAGGCCCTCACCCAGTTCCTCGAGGACGTCAACTGGGGGACGCTCGACTACCTGCTGATCGACCTGCCGCCGGGCACCGGCGACGTCTCGATGACGCTCGCGCAGCTGCTGCCCCAGGCGCAGTTCATGATCGTCACGACACCGCAGGACACCGCGCAGAAGGTCGCGCGGCGCTCCGCCGAGATGGCCGACAAGGTCAAGCTCGAGATCGCGGGCGTGATCGAGAACATGGCCGGCTTCACGACGCCGGCCGGCGAGCGCTACCCGATCTTCGGCGAGGGCGGCGGCCAGTCGCTGGCCGACGAGCTCGACGTGCCGCTGCTCGCCTCGGTGCCGCTGACGATGCCGCTGCGCGCCCAGAGCGACGCGGGGGTGCCGCTCACAATGGTCGACCCGGACGATCCGGCCGCCCAGGCCGTGCGCCAGGCGGCCCGCGGGATCATCGCCATGACGCCGGTGTCGCTGCCGGTGATGCAGTCGATCCAGTCGGCGCCGCCGGCGGCGCCGCAGCCGGTCGGGATGAGCCTCCCCATGGCCGGCTGACACGGATCTAGAGGTTCGCCCTCCGATCATCGCTCGCGGGCCGTGCCGGGCGCGGGCCGCGAGCGCAGGATCGCGAGCGCTGCTCTCCGTGCGACGTTACGACGAGAAGTACGCCGCGTTGACCTGCTGGAACTTCGACCACTCCTCGGGGAGCTGGTCCTCGGCGAAGCAGGCGTCGACCGGGCAGGCCTCGACGCAGGCGTCGCAGTCGATGCACTCCTCCGGATCGATGAAGAGCTGCTCGACGCGGTCGTAGTCCGGCTCGTCCGGGGTGGGGTGGATGCAGTCGACGGGACAGACCTCCACGCAGGAGTTGTCCTTGGTGCCGATGCACGGTTCGGCGATCACATAGGCCATGAATTCAGAGTGTCCTTGGTGCTCGTGAGCAGGGAGCGAGCCGGGATTCTAGGCTGCCGGGCGTGCTGCTGCTGACGGGAGCCACCGGACTGCTCGGATCGGCCGTGCTGCGCCGGCTGCTGGCGCAGGGGACCGACGTGCGCTGCCTGGTGCGCGATCAGCGCCGGCTGGGCGACCAGCGCGTGCGCGTCCAGCTGGCGATCGGCGACCTCGCCGAGCCGGCCTCCTACCGGCGCGCGCTGCGCGGCGTGGACACCGTCGTCCACCTCGCGGGCACGGCGCGCGACCAGGCCTCCGGCACCATCGAGGAGGTCGACGGGCTCGCCGCCTGGCGGCTCGCCCGCGCCGCCGAGCGCGCCGGCGCCACGCGGATGGTCTGGTCGATGCGGCTGGGCGCCACGCCGCACCATCCCGCGCGCGTCCAGCGCGCCGAGGCGCTCGCCGCGCGCGCGCTCGCCGGCGCCGAGCTCGAGCTGACCACGCTCGCCTGCTCGCTGCTCTACGGCGCGGGAGACCGCCGGGTCGCGCGGCTGGACCGGCTCGCGCTGCTGCCGGCCGTGCCGATCGCCGGCCGGGGAGCGGCGCGCGTGCAGCCGCTGTGGGTCGAGGACGCAGCGGCCTGCGTCGTCGCGGCGCTCGACCGACCACCCGGACGCCACGAGCTCGCCGGTCCCGAGCTGCTCACCGAGCGCCAGGTGGTCCAGCTCGCGCTGCGCGCGCGCGGCCACCGCCGCCGCCTCGTCCCGATCCCGCTCGCGGTCCTGCGGCCGCTGCTGCAGGCCTACGAGGCGTCCTCGGGGCCGGCCGCGCTGCTCACCTGGGAGGAGGTCCTCGGCCTGGCCGTCCCGATGGTCGCCGCGCGCGGGACCGCCGACGCCGAGGCCCTCGGCGTGCGCCCGCGGCGGATGCGCGACGCCTACCCGCGCGCCTAGATGGGAGATGGGGCGACCGCGCCCGGCCCGCCGCGCGCCGTCTCGATCTGCTGGGCGACCTGCAGCAGGGTGTCCTCGCCGAGCGGCTTGGCCACGAGCTGCACCGCCGACGGGAGGCCGTCGGGGCCGAGACCCATCGGAACCGAGATCGCCGGCTGCCCGGTGACGTTGAACAGCGCGTTGTAGGGCGTGAAGCGCCCGGAGCGGGCGAGGTCCTCGAGCGGGCGCTCGCCGAGGCCGTTGCACTCCCCGATGGGCAGCGGGCGCTCCGCGAGCGCCGGCGTGAGCAGCAGGTCATAGCCCGCGAAGAACGCGACCAGGCCGCGCGCGAGCGCCTGCAGCTGGGCGACGGCCGCCAGGTAGCCGACCGAGTCGAGCTCATGGGCGAGGTCGGCGATCGCGCGCGAGAGCGGCTCGATCTCGTCCTCCTCGGGCGGCCGGCCGGCGAGCAGCTGGCCGTAGCTGATCCCGAGTGCGATCGCGGGTCCGAAGGCGTTGATGAAGAGGTCGAGCGAGGACGGTCCGGGCAGCGACGGCGCCGCCTCCTCGACGTGGTGGCCGAGCCCGGCGAGCAGCTCCGCGGCCTCCTGCATCGCTCGCACGCACTCGGGGTCGACGGGCGCCTCGAGCGCGTTGTCGGCCGACACCGCCACGCGCAGGCGCGCCGGGGCGCGGCGGACGACGGTCGCGTAGGGCTCGGCCGGGCGCGGCGCCCAGGTGGCGTCGCCGACCTCGTAGCCGGCGAGCACGTCGAGCAGCTGGGCGGTCTCGGCGACCGAGCGGGTCAGCACGCCGTCGCAGGCCAGGAACGAGTCGCCGAGATCGGGTCCGCGCGAGACGCGGCCGCGGCTCGGTTTGAGGCCGACGAGACCGCAGCACGCGGCCGGGGTCCGGATCGAGCCGCCGCCGTCGTTGCCGTGGGCCACGGGCAGCATGCCGGAGGCGACCGCGGCCGCCGAGCCGCCGGAGGAGCCGCCCGGGGTGCGCCCGAGGTCCCACGGGTTGTGGGTCGGCCCGCTGTGGCGGGGCTCGGTCGTCGGGAGGATCCCGAACTCGGGCATGTTCGTGGAACCGACGACGACGAAGCCCGCCTCGCGCAGGCGGTGCACCAGATAGGCGGAGTGGTCGGGCCGGTGACCCGCGATGAAGCGCGAGCCGAAGTTCATGCACAGCCCTGCGACCGGCGTGTTGGCCTTGATGGCGATCGGCACGCCCGCGAACGGGCGCTCGTCGCCGGGCTCGATCTCCGCCGCGGCCGCCATCGCGCGCTCGCCGTCGACCTCCACGAACGCGTTGAGCGCCGGGTCGAGCGCCTCGATGCGCTCGAGCGCCGCACCCACCGACTCGCGTGCCGACAGCTCTCCCCCGCGGACCAGCGCGGCAAGCTCGGCGACTGGTCGCGTCATGAGGTCGTTCACGCTCATTGCCGTAGGACCGCTGACCATACGCCTTCGCCGATGAGCGGGTCATCGCGAGCAGGCGCGCGTAACCCCTTGCGCGGCTATGTTGCGGTTATGGCCGTCGATCTCCCCCCGGGCCGGCCGGCGCTCGAGCTCGTCAACACGCGCGGCGAGCGCGCCGACGGCCTCTCGAGCGACGCCGACGTCGTGGGCTGGCTCGTGCGGAGCGGGCTGCTGCCCGAGCCCGCGCCCGCCCCGGCGGGGCTGCTGCGCGCCGCGCGCGACCTGCGGGAGGCGATCGACGTCGCGACCCGTGCCTGCGTGGCCGGCGCCGTGCCCGCGCCCGAGCCGCTGGCGCTGATCGACGAGTGGCTCGCCTACGCGGGCGGGCGCCCGCAGCTGCGCCCCGGGCCGGACGGGCTGCCGGTGCTCGGCGAGCGCGCGCCGAGCGACTCGCCGCGGCGCGCGCTCGGGATGGTCGCGCTCGACGCCGCGCGGCTGCTCGGCACGCCGGCCGAGCGTGCCCGCATCCGCATCTGCGCGTCGGAGACCTGCTCCGCCCGCTTCTACGACCGTTCGCCCGCCGGCTGCCGCCGGTGGTGCTCGATGGACCTGTGCGGCAACGTCGAGAAGGCGCGGCGTCACCGCGCCCGCGGCATGGCCGGGAGAACAGAGAGGATCACATGAGCGAAGTCCAGTCCGGGCTCGAGGGCGTCGTCGCCTTCGCGACCGAGATCGCCGAGCCCGACCGCGAGGGCGGCGCCCTGCGCTACCGCGGCGTCGACATCGAGGAGCTCGTCGGCACCGTGCCGTTCGAGCACGTCTGGGGGCTGCTCGTCGACGGGACGCTCGAGCCGGGGCTGCCGCCGGCCGAACCGCATCCGCTCGCCGTGCGCTCGGGCGACCCCCGCGTCGACGTCCAGGCCGCGCTGGCGATGCTCGGCGCCGAGTGGGGCTTCGGCGCCCTGATCGACACCTCCGGCGAGGATGCCCGCGACCAGCTCGCGCGCGCGTCGGTGATGGCGCTGTCGTTCGTCGCCCAGTCCGCGCGCGGCATCGGCCGCCCGCCGGTGCCGCAGCGGATCGTCGACCAGGCGACCTCGATCCCCGAGCGCTTCCTGACCCGCTGGCGCGGGGAGGCCGACCCGGACCACGTCAAGGCGATCGACGCCTACTGGATCTCCGCCGCCGAGCACGGCATGAACGCGTCGACGTTCACCGCCCGCGTGATCGCCTCCACGGGCGCCGACGTCGCCGCGGCGCTGTCGGGTGCCGTCGGCGCGCTGTCGGGTCCGCTGCACGGGGGCGCGCCCGCGCGCGTGCTGAGGATGCTCGACGAGGTCGAGCGCAAGGGCGATGCCGAGCGCTGGGTCAAGGAGGCGCTCGACCGCGGCGAGCGGCTGATGGGCTTCGGACATCGCGTCTACCGCGCGGAGGACCCGCGGGCCAGCGTGCTGCGGCGCACCTCGCGCGAGATCGGCTCGACCCGCTTCGAGATCGCCGAGGCGCTCGAGCAGGCGGCGCTCGCCGAGCTGAAGGCGCGCAAGCCCGACCGCGTCCTCGCCACGAACGTCGAGTTCTGGTCGGCGGTGGTGCTCGACCACGCCGAGGTGCCGCCGCAGCTGTTCACGCCGCTGTTCACCTGCGCGCGCACCGCCGGCTGGTCGGCGCACATCCTCGAGCAGAAGCGCGAGGCCCGCCTGATCCGGCCCAGCGCGAAGTACGTCGGCCCGCCGCCCCGCCCGCTCTCGGAGCTGCAGGGGGCGGCGGCCTAGAGCCCCGGGACGGTCCCCTGGGCGCGGAGCTCGGCGACGGCGGCAGCCATGCCGTCGATCTCCGTGCCGAGCGCCTCCAGCGCGGTCGGATCGCCCTCGCGGGCGGTCGCGACCGCCGCCCGGCACTGGGCGACGTGCTCCTCGACGCGGGCGAGCAGGGTCTCGATGGCCTCCGGTTCCATGCGCATGGCCCTGGACGCTAGCCGAGTGCGGCGCGGGCGACCGCGAGGTCCTCGAGTGCCAGCCCGACCGACTTGAAGACGGTGATCGCGTCGGGCTCCGGCCGTCCGGCGGCGCCGCGGACGACGTCGCCGAGCTCGATGAGGGCGTCCGGGCCCAGACCCGCGCCGATCACGTCCCCGGCCTCGGCGAGGGCCGCCGCGCGCGTCTCGACGACGACCGTGGCCCGCCGCATGGCGGTGTCGTCGAGCTCACGCAGGTCGGGCCGGTAGGCGCCGATCGCGTTCACGTGCGTGCCCGGCGACAGCCGCGCGCCGTCGAACAGCGGCTCGGCGCTCGTCGTGCAGGTGCAGACGATGTCCGCGCCGGCGACCGCCTCGGGGCCCGCCGGCTCCGCGCCGAGCTCGTCCGCCAGCGCCCGCGCCCGCGCGGGATCGCGCCCGACGATCGCCACCGACTCGATCGGGCGGACCGCGCGCATCGCCTCGACGTGCACGTGCGCCTGGGTGCCGGCCCCGAAGACCACGAGCGAGCGCGCGTCGGGCCGGGCGAGCCGGTCGGTGGCGAGCGCGGACACCGCCGCGGTACGGATCGCGGTCAGCTCGGCGCCGTCGAGCAGCGCCTCCGGCACGAGCCCCTCGGCCGAGAACAGCACGTAGGCGCCGTGGATGAAGGGCAGCCCGTTCGCCGGGTTGCCCGGCGCGAGCGTGACCAGCTTGACGCCGACCCCGGCAGCGCCGTGGGCGGGCATCAGCAGCAGCTCGCCGCCGGGGACGGTCAGGTGCGAGCGCGGCGGCGTCGCACCCGGGTCCTCGTCGCGGAACGCCGCTTCGAGAGCCGTGATGGCGCGCGCCCAGGGCAGCGCCGCGCGCAGCGCCGCGGCGTCGAGGACGCGCACAGGCTCAGGCGCCCTGGACGAGGATGATGTCCGTGCGCGACGCCCCCTGGCGCAGCGGCATCGCCTCGCGGTAGGCCGCCGACTCGTACCAACCGCGTGCCGCGTCCATGTCGTCGAACTCCATCACGACGACGCGAAGCGGGTCCCACGAGCCCTCGAGCACCTCGATCGCGCCGCCGCGCACGACGAAGCGCCCGCCCGCGGCCTCCACGGCCGCGGTGTTGCGGCGGCGGTACTCGGCGAGCGCCTCCTCGTCCCAGGCCGAGGAGACGCTCGCGATCACGTACGCGGCCAACGGCCGCTAGTCGCCGGGGACGAGGTCCGGCTGCTCGGCGACCGCCGCGTGCTCGTTGGGCACGCAGTGGGTCATCGTCAGCCCCGACACGTCGCGCGGCCCGTTGGCGCCGAGGTTGCGGGCGCGCTCGAGCTCGGCCTCGGTGAGGTTCTGCGTGGCGAGCGGCTGCAGGTGACGGACGTCGTCGGCGGAGATGCCGAGCCCGTCGCCGACCCGCTGGCCGAGCTCGTCGTCGGCCATGAACCAGTGCCAGACCATGCGCTCCTGGATCGGCCGGTCGCACTGCGAGAGCGCGTCGACGAGGTTGGCGACGAGGTCGTCCTTCTCCCACGGCTCGGAGAGCTGGTAGCGCTCGCCGGCCTGGGTGTAGTCGTTGCGGCGCTCGATCCGCGCGCGCGTCAGGCGGGCGCGGTACTCGGGGCCCTGCTCGTCGTGCGCGGGCTTGGGCGCCTCCTCCAGGCCGCCGGTGATCGACGGCTCGTAGTTGACGCTCGGGTTCTCACCGCCGCCGTCGACGTGGTAGGTCATCTCGCCGTCGCGCAGGTTCGTGGCGACCCGCTTCTTCGGCGCGTTGACGGGCAGCTGCAGGTAGTTCGTGCCGACCCGGTGGCGCTGCGTGTCCGAGTAGGAGAACGTGCGCCCGACGAGCATCTTGTCGTCGGAGAAGTCGAGACCGTCGACCAGCACACCGGTGCCGAAGGCGATCTGCTCGGACTCCGCGAAGAAGTTCTCGGGCTTGCGGTTGAGCTGCATCGTCCCGACGTGGCGCAGCGGGAACTCGTTCTCCGGCCACACCTTGGTGTCGTCGAGCGGGTCCCAGTCGAGCTCGGGGTGGTCGTCGTCGGACATGATCTGGACGAACAGGTCCCACTCGGGGTACTCGCCGCGGTCGATCGCGTCGTAGAGGTCCTTGGTGTGGACGCCGAGCTCCTGGCTCTGGACGACCGACGCGTCGTCCGCGGTCCAGCTCTTGACGCCCTGCTTGGGATGCCAGTGGTACTTGACCAGGACGGTCTCGCCGGCCTCGTTGACCCACTTGTAGGTGTTCACGCCGAAGCCCTGCTGGGTGCGGTAGCTCGCCGGGATGCCGCGCGGCCCGAAGACCAGCGTGATCATGTGCAGCGCCTCGGGCGTCTGGGAGACGAAGTCGAAGACGCGGTTGGGCACCTGGCGCTCGAACGTGACCGGGTCCGGCTTCTGGGAGTGGATGAAGTCGGGGAACTTGATCGCGTCGCGGATGAAGAAGACGCCGAGGTTGTTGCCGACGAGGTCCCAGTTGCCGTCCTCGGTGTAGAACTTCACCGCGAAGCCGCGCGGGTCGCGGACGGCCTCGGAGGAGTCGCGGCCGCCGGCCACGGTCGAGAAGCGCAGCGCCACGTCGGTCTGCTTGCCCGCCTGGAGGAAGAGCTTCGCGCGGGTGAACTTCGAGATCGGCTCGTCGCCGACCTTGCCCGTCGCGGTGAAGTGACCGAAGGCGGTGGCGCCGCGCGCGTGCACGACGCGCTCGGGGATCCGCTCGCGGTCGAAGTGGCTCATCTTCTCCAGGAAGTGGTAGTTCTCGAGCGTCGCCGGACCACGCGAGCCGACCGTGCGCAGGTTCTGGTTGTCGTAGACCGGATGGCCCTGGCGGGTGGTGAGCCGCTTGTCGTCGCTCATGCGGGATCCTCTCGTTCGGGTGCGGACTGGCAGGCGGGGCACAGGCCCCAGAAGGTCACCTCGGCCTCGTCGACCGCGAAGCCGGCGCCGTCGGACGGCTCCAGGCAGGGCGCGAGCCCGACCGCGCAGTCGACGTCGGCGGTGTCGCCGCAGGCGCGGCAGACGAGGTGGTGGTGGTTGTCGACGCGGGCCTCGTAGCGCGCCGGGCTGCCGGCAGGCTCGAAGCGGCGGGCGAGCGCCGCGCGGTGCAGCGTCTCGCACACGTCGTACGCCGTCTGCGTGGAGATGCTCGTGCCGCTCGCGCGGACGCGCTCGAGCACCTGGTCGATGCGCGGGTGGTCGAGGGCCTCGACGAGCACCCTGAGCACGGCGACGCGGGGACCCGTGACGCGCAGTCCGGCGTCCCTCAGGCGCTGTTCGAGCTCCACGATGCAGGAACGTATCAAGACTGGAAGGATTCAAGAATGCTGCAGCAACGCAACCTCGCCGCCTTCACGACGTCCGCCCTCGGCCTCGGCTGCATGGGCATGTCCGAGTTCTACGGGCCGGGCGACGAGAAGGAGTCGATCCGCACCATCCACCGGGCCTACGAGCTCGGCGTGAGCTTGCTCGACACCGCCGACATGTACGGCGACGGCGCCAACGAGGAGCTCGTCGGCCGCGCGATCGCGGGCCGCCGCGACGACTTCGAGATCGCGACGAAGTTCGGCAACCGCCGCGACGGCGACCGCCGCTACGTCGACAACCGCCCGGAGTGGATCCGCCAGGCGATCGACGACTCGCTGCGCCGCCTGGGCGTCGACCACGTCGATCTCTACTACATGCACCGTCGCGATCCGGACGTCCCGATCGAGGAGTCCGTCGGCGCGATGGCCGAGCTCGTCCACGCCGGCAAGGTGCGCCACCTCGGGCTCTCCGAGGTGAGTGCCGCCACCCTGCGGGCCGCCGTTGCGGTGCACCCGGTCGCCGCCCTGCAGAGCGAGTGGTCGCTGTTCACGCGCGGGCTCGAGAAGGAGATCGTCCCCACCGCGCGCGAGCTCGGCATCGGCATCGTGCCCTACTCGCCGATCGGCCGCGGGATCCTCTCCGGCGCGCTGACCAGCACCGACGACCTCTCCCCGGACGACCTCCGCCGCGCGAACCCGCGCTACTCCGAGGAGAACCTCAAGCACAACCTCGAGCTCGTCCGGCAGCTGCGCGAGCTCGCCGAGGAGATCCAGGCCACGCCGGTCCAGCTCGCGCTGCGCTGGCTGCTCGAGCAAGGCGACGACGTCGTCCCGATCCCGGGAACCAAGCGCGTGTCCTACCTCGAGGAGAACGTCGGCGCGGCGGACATCGACATCACCGGCGAGCAGCTTCGCCGGCTCGACGAGCTGTTCCCGCCCGGGGCCGTCGCGGGCGAGCGCTATCCGGAGGCGGCGATGGCGGCCGTCGAGCGGTGAGGCCGCGCACGGCGCAGGCGAGGAAGCAGGCAGCGCCGAGCGCGGTCGTGAAGTTGGCGGGGCCGAGGGCGAGGATCGAGCCGGTCGCGGGCACCACGTAGCCCGCGACCGCCGCGATCCCGAAGAACACGCAGCCGAGCAGGTTGACCATCGGCGTCCAGTCCGCGTCGGCGCCTCGGGCGCGGTAGGCGATCACGCCGGAGACGAGGAAGCAGATCGAGCCGAAGGCGTCCGGGCGCCACACCAGACGGTCGTAGTGGGGGTTCGAGAGCGCCGTGTCCAGCGCCCGGTAGGTCGTGACGTTGAAGAACAGCGTCCCGGCGGACTGCACGACGGCGGCCCAGCGGTCGGCGCCGGGCCGCGACAGCCGCACCTGAAGCAGCCCGCCCGCGGTGAACAGGATCGAGCCGGCGAAGAATGTGATGGCGTCGGCCTCGGCGCCGACGAGCTGCGCGTAGCCCGGAAACGGGCCGACGAGGAAGCAGGTCGAGCCGAGTGCGAAGCACAGCGCCATCAGCCGCTCGCGCATGACCTCGAGTCGAGCGTGCGCGCCGCGGGCGCGCATCACTCGACTCGGGTGAGATGCCCGGCTACCAGGCGAGCGCGTCGATGGTGAGCGAGCCCGTCGGGAAGGCGAACAGCGCCGTGCGCCCGGAGCCGGCCGGGCGCGCCGTGTACAGGCGCGTCGTCACGGTCCCGGAGCGCCGGATCGGGTGCTCGATCCAGGCCATCCGCCTGCCGTCCGGCGTCCACGCGATGTCGACCAGCGCCGTGCGGTCGTCCTTGACCAGCAGCCGGTTGCGGCCCGTCGCGCGGTCGTAGACGCCGATCGCGGTCGTGCCGAGCGACTGCAGGTAGGCGATCCGCCGCCCGTCGCGCGAGACGGCCAGGCCGGAGATGAAGCTGTCGCTGCGCACGAGGCGCCGGTAGCCGGTGCCGTCTGGCTTGACGATGCCGAGCACGCCGCCGCTCGCCAGCACGATGTGGTTCCCCGTAGGCGTCCATGCCGGCGCGTCGCCCTCGTGCACAATGCGCCGATCGCTGCCGTCGGTGCGGACGGTGAAGACCGTGTGGCGCTCGTCGACCTCGCCGTCGTCGGCGCCGGGCCGCGGTGTCTCGGTGTAGCGGACGTAGGCGATCCGCTTGCCGTCCGGCGACCACGCGGGGTCGAACGGGAGCCCGCGCGCGAAGCTGATCACGCGGCGGCGATCCGAGCCGTCCGCGCCCGCGGTCCAGATGGCGTTCTTGAGCACGTACGCCAGCCGCGTGCGGTCGGGCGACCAGGTGGGGGAGTCGGCGTGCTTGACGATCACGCGGTCGCCGCTGCCGTCCGGCCTGATGGTGGCGACGCCCTCGAAGCGCTCGTAGGCGATGGATGGCGCCGTCGCGGCGAAGGCGGCGGCGAGCAGGGGAGCGAGCATG
>DATBDM010000186.1:0-4105 GCA_036269915.1 Solirubrobacteraceae bacterium
GCCCACTCCTGCGCGGCGATCAGCGCCGCGCCGAGGACGCCGGCGCGCGGCCCGTGACGCGCGAGGCGCAGCGTGGTCTTGGACCCGGCGCCCGGGACGACGTGGCGGCGCGCGTTCTCGCGCGCCGGGCCGAGCAGGAAGTCGCCCGCCGCGGACACGCCGCCGCCGATCACGACCTCGAGCGGGTCGAAGGTGTTGATCGCGTTGGCGATGCCGATGCCGAGCCGCTCGCCGAGGATCTCCAGCGCGCGGACCGCGGCGGCGTCGCCGTTGCGCGCGCCGTCGACGACGTCGTGGCCGGTCACCCCGCCGTCGCGCGTGAGCCGCAGGCCGAGGAACGCGTTCGCGTCCTCGCGGGCGCAGTCGAGCGCCAGCGCGTCGAGCGCGCGGCCCGAGGCGAGCTTCTCGAGCGAGCCGGCCTGCGGGAACTCCACCTCGGCCTGCGAGTCGCCGTCGGACAGGTCGAGCCCGATGATCGTGTGCCCGAACTCGGCCGCCATCCCCACCGCGCCGCGGTAGAGCTTGCCGTTGAGCACGAGCCCGCCGCCCACCCCGGTGCCGATCGTGAACATCACGAGGTGCGGGCACGTCAGCCGGCCGTTGTCGTCGAAGGCCTCGGCGAGCGCCGCGCAGCTCGCGTCGTTGTCGACGTAGACCGGCAGCCCGGTGCGCTCGGAGAGCAGCTCGCGCAGCGGCACGTCCTGGAGCGGGATGTTCACGCTGGAGGCGATCCGGCCCGTCTCGAACTCGACCAGCGACGGCACGCCGATCCCGACCGCACGGGTGTCGCCGGTGCGTGCGTCGTCGATCGCCGAGGCGAGCTGCTCGACGAGCTTGTCCTGCTCGGCGAGCTCGGTGTGCAGGAGGTTCGACGCAGTCAGCTCGCCATCGGCCAGGGAGGCGATGGCGATCTTCGTGCCGCCCACGTCGATGCCGACGAAGTGGTCGCTCACGGCTTCGCCGCCGCGTCGAGCAGGACCAGCAGCTCGCCCGCCGGGCGCACCCGGGCCGCCGGGCTCGCCGGGTCCTCGTCTACGAACGCGCGCCGCACCGCGTCGCGCTTGCTCTCGCCGGTGACGAGGAAGACGACCCGCTTCGCGGCGTTGATCGCCGGCACGGTCAGCGAGATCCGCGGCAGCCAGGGCTCCATCCCCGCCTCGGGGACGCCGACCACGAGGCGGTCGTCGACGTCCTTCTCCGGCCGGTTCGGGAACAGCGACGCGCAGTGCGAGTCCGGCCCCAGGCCGAGCATCAGGAGGTCCCAGGCGGGCGTGTCGCCGAGCTCGCGGAGGACGATCGCCTGGTAGGCGTCGGCGCCCTCGTGCGGCCCGCGCTCGCCCTCCATCCGGTGCACGGCCGGCGGCGCGTCCAACCGCGAGAGCAGCGCGGACTGCGCCAGCGAGAAGTTCGAGCGCTCGTCGTCGGGCGCCACGCAGCGCTCGTCGCCGAACCAGGCGGTCGCGCCGCTCCAGTCGTCGCCCGCCTCGGCGGCGAGCTCGAACGCGCGCTTGGGCGAGGAGCCGCCGGTGAGCACGATGTGGGCACCTGCGCGCGCGGACTCCCCGAGCATCCGCGCGACCTCGGCCGCCGGGTCCTCGAGGACCCGGAGCTCGGCGCGGCTCACGCCATCACCTGCGCGCAGCTCAGCGCCGGGCGGTAGGTCGGGTCGCGCAGCAGCGCCTGGCGGACGCCCTCGCCGAGGATGCCGGCCTCGCCGCGCGAGGCGCCGAGCACGGTCCACGACTGCTCCTTGCCGTCTCGCGAGCGCCGCACCGTCCGCAGGCCGCCGGGCCCGCGGTCGAGCGAGACGCTCGCGCCCGAGGCCATGTCGATGGTCACGCCGTCGAGCCCGGGCGGGTTCATGTCGACGGGCTGCAGGCGGATGCGGATCTCCTGACGGCGCGTGCTCGCGTGGCCCGAGACGAGCCCGCGCGCGCTCGCGAGCCGCGAGGGCTTCCAGCCCAGCCGGGAGGACAGCCAGCCGCAGAACAGCAGCGCCGAGGCGAGCGAGTCCTCGCGGTGGCGGACGGTGACACCGGAGACGCCGCCGAGAAGCGCGCGCATGTCCGGCGGGTCGAAGATCGCGGCCACGCGCTCGCGCCACGGCGTCGAGCGCAGCCACGAGAGGTCGACGACGTAGGAGTCGTCGGCGAGGTCGGCGGCGCGGTCCAGCGAGTCGGCCGCGTCCGCCCCGTCCTGGGAGTCGATCAGGATGATCTGGGCGAGCCGGCGCAGCGCGTCGACGCCGTCGTCGTGGCCGTGCGGCGCCCACACCATCGTCGCGAGGTCCGGCACCAGCAGCGGGTCGACGATCGTGTCGAGCTTGGCGACGTGCTGCTGGCCGATCGTGAGCTCGACGCGCTCGTGCGCGACGGCGATGTGCCCGGGCCGCGCCTCGGCGTCGTCGGTGCCGATCCCGGCCCACGCGTCGATGCGCCTGCGCCCTTCCTCGACCGCGCAGAGGATCAGCCGCGACGGGTGGAAGCGGCCCACGCGCTGCAGCCGGTTCTCGATCTCACCGCGGAACTCCGCGTCGACGATCGCGACCAGGTTCAGCACGCGGGCGGGCACGAAGGCGCGCGACTCCTCGCCCTCCTCGCCGCCGCGCTGCGTGATCATGTTGCGCAGCGCGGCCTCGATCTTGGCCGGCGTCGTGTCCTGCTCGCGCCAGACCTCGTCCATCAGAGGCCCCTCCAGTGGCGCCCCTCGCCGATCAGGTCCACAGCCGCGGCGGGGCCGGGGGTGCCGGCCTCGTAGGTCTGCAGCGGCGGCTGCTGGTCCTCGTCCCAGGCCTTGAGGATCGGATCGATGATCGCCCACTGCGACAGCGTCTCGTCGTTGCGCGTGAACAGCGTGGCGTCGCCGCGCATGGCGTCGAGGATCAGCCGCTCGTAGGCCTCCGGCGACTGCGACATGAACGAGGTCCCGTACAGGAACTCCATGTTGACGGGCCGGATCCGCATCTGGGTGCCGGGGATCTTCGCGCCCAGCGACAGCGACACGCCCTCGTTGGGCTGCATCGTGAGGATCAGCTGGTTCGGCTGCACCCCGACCGAGCCCTTGGAGGCGAACGCCAGATGCGGGACCGGCTTGAGCTGCACGGCGATCTCCGTGACCTTGCGCGAGAGCCGCTTGCCGGTGCGCAGGTAGATCGGCACGCCGGCCCAGCGCCAGTTGTGGACCTCGAGCCTGAGTGCGGCGTAGGTCTCGGTCGTGGAGTCATCCGGGACGCCCTCCTCCTCGAGGTAGCCCGGCACCCGCTCGCCGCCGATCACGCCCGCGGTGTACTGCGCGCGGACCGTGTTGGCCGCGACCTCCTCGACGGTCGGCGGGGTGATGGCCTGCAGCACCTTGACCTTCTCGTCGCGGACCTTGTTGGCCTCGAAGGACGCGGGCGGCTCCATGCACACGAGCGTCAGCAGCTGCAGCATGTGGTTCTCAACGAGGTCGCGCAGCGCGCCCGCCCCGTCGTAGTAGCCGGCGCGCGAGCCGATGCCGAGGTCCTCGGCCGCGGTGATCTGGATGTGGTCGATGTAGTTGCGGTTCCAGACCGGTTCGAACATGTAGTTCGCGAACCGGAACGCCATCACGTTCTGGACGGTCTCCTTGCCCAGGTAGTGGTCGATGCGGAAGACCTGCTGCTCCCGGAACGCCGAGGAGACCTGCTTCTGCAGCTCGCGCGCGGACTCGAGGTCGGTGCCGAACGGCTTCTCGATGATCACCCGCACGTCGCTGTCGGAGCGGTAGTTGAGCTCCGCCTCCTTCAGCGCGCCGGTGATGACGCCGAAGAACTCCGGCGCGGTCGAGAGGTAGAACGCGCGGTTGAGCGGGTGCGCCTCCCCGTCGAGCTCGTCGAGCGCCTTGGAGAGCTTGCCGTAGCCCGCCTGGTCGTCGAAGGAGAAGCCGATGTAGGAGAGCCGCTCGAGCAGGCCGCCGAGCACCTTCTCGTCGGCCTCGCGGCGGGAGAACTCCGAGATCGACTCGCGCGCGAAGTCGCGGAAGTCCTGGTCGGACTGCTCGCGCCGGGAGACGCCGATGAGGTTGAAGCGCTCGGGCAGCGCCCCCTCGTGCGCGAGGTTGTAGATAGCCGGCAACAGCTTGCGGT
>DATBDM010000187.1:0-6805 GCA_036269915.1 Solirubrobacteraceae bacterium
GATGGGTGGGCGTGATCGTGATGTCGTGTGGTCGAGCGGCGACGGGGACCTGCGCAAGCGGCGCGAGGAGCCCGCGGCGCGGCCCGCCGCCGCCGGCGGGCGCGTCAAGGTGAGGCGGGAGGTCGCGGGGCGGCGCGGGAAGACCGTGACCACCGTGTCCGGCGTGCCGCTGGACGATGCCGGGCTGCGCGAGCTCGCGGGGCGGCTGAAGAAGCGCTGCGGCGTCGGCGGATCGGCGAAGGACGGCGTCATCGAGCTGCAGGGCGATCATCGCGACGCCGTCGTCGAGGTGCTGCGCGGCGACGGCTACGACGTCGTGCTCGCCGGCGGCTGAGCGTGGCCGATCCGCGCCCGCGCCCGCGTCCGCGCACGGCGCCGTGGGCGTCGCCGGACGCCCGCGCCCGGCTCGACGCGGTCGAGTCGGACCTCCCGTCCGGCCTGGCCGAGGCCCTGAGGGCCGCGGCCGCCGCCGCCCGCGAGCACGCGCGCAACGTCGACCAGGACGCGCTGCTGCTCTACGCCGGCGGCAACGTCCCGCCGCCGGCCGCCGCCGCCGCCGCTGCGAACGACGGCATCGGCGCGCTCCTCAGCGGCCAGCCGAGCATGGGATACCCCGGCGACAAGTACCAGGCCGGGCTCGACCACCTCGACGTGGTCGAGGTCGCGGTGACGACGGCGGTCGCGGAGGTGATGGGCGCGCGCTTCGCGGAGATCCGCCCGACGAGCGCCACGCTTGCCAACCTCGCCGCCTACACCGCGCTCGCGCGGCCCGGCGACACGATTGCCGTGCTGCCCGGCTGGGCCGGCGGCCACCTCAGCCATCACGCGATCGGCGTCGCCGGGGTGCGCGGCCTCGAAGTCGTCGAGCTGCCCTACGACACGCAGGCGCTCGACGTCGACCTCGACCGCCTCGAGCCCATGCTCGAGCGCGACGCGCCGGTGCTCGTCGTCATCGGCGGCAGCCTGATGCTGCGCCCCCATCGCGTCGCCGCGATCGCCGAGCAGGTGCACGCCCGTGGCGCGCGGCTGCTCTACGACGCCTCCCACGTCGCGGGCCTGATCGCCGAGGGACGCTTCCAGGCGCCGCTGGAGGAGGGCGCCGACCTCATGAGCTTCTCGACCTACAAATCCTTCGGCGGCCCGGCCGGCGGCGTGCTCGCGACCGACGACGAGGCGCTCGCCGAGCGCCTGGCGACCGCGGTCTACCCCGGCCTGACCGCCAACTACGACATCGCCCGGCTGCTCCCGCTGGGCGCCGCCGCGCTGGAGCACGCCCGCTCCGCGGGCGCCTACGCCGACGTGTGCATCGCGAGCGCCCGGGCGCTCGCGCGAGCGCTCGCCGCCCGTGACCTGCCCGTCCTCGGCGCGCCGCCGGACTTCACCGACTCCCACCATGTCGCGATCGACGTCCGCGCGCACGGCGGCGGCACCCGCGCCGCCCGCCGGCTGGCCGCGGCGAACATCCTCCTCTCGGAGATCGGCTGCCCAGCGCACGACGCGCCCGATCCCGCAGGGGCGATCCGCATCGGCACCCAGAGCGTCACCCGCCAGGGGTTCACCGCGGCTGACATGCCGGCGATCGCGGAGGCGATCGCCCGTGGCCTGGACGACGAGACCGACCTCGGCGCCCTGCGCGAGGACGTCGCCGCGATCAGGCGGCGCTAGCGCCGACCGTCGCGAGCGCGCTCGCGACGCAGCTGGCGACGACCCGCTCGGGCTCGACCGCGAACAGACCCGGCTCGCCGTCGACGCGCCGGACGCCGACCCGGATGCGCGCGAGGTGCATCGTCCCGAGCGTCTGCGTCCAGAGGACGTTCGCGGCGTAGTCGGGGTCCTCGACGGTGAACGCGCCCGACTCCGCGCCGTCGCGCAGGACGTCGGCCACCTGACCGAGGCAGCCCGCCATCCCGTCGCCCAGACGCAGCCACACCGACTCGGAGATCATCTCCCGCAGGTCGCCCGCCGGGCGGTGCATGAGCGACAGCGAGCAGTCCAGGAACGCCGGGTAGGTCTGGCAGAACCCGGCGAACGCCGCGCTGCAGCGCTCGAGCGCCGCCAGCGGCTCGTCCGCCGGTGCGATCGCCCGGCGCAGGGCGTCGTGCAGCTCGTCCAGGTAGTCGGTGATGGTCAGGACGAACAGCTCCTCCTTGGAGGAGAAGACCCGGTAGATCAGCCCGCGCGCGATGCCGACGCTGCGCGCGATCTCCTCGATCGGCGCGTCCTGCATGCCGCGCTCGTCGAACAGCCGACGCGTGGCGGTGACGAGCTCACGCTCGCGCGACCGCCGCCGCTGGATCGTGCGAGACGTTGCCATCCGTGCCCTGCAGGGTAGTCACGAGGCCTTGTGTGACCAACCGGTGACAGTCGTTCTCAATCGTGGGTATGTTCAGGTCGATGCGGTGCAGGAGGAGCACACCTGATGGCTGAGCGCGGAGCCCGGCCGAACGTCTCGACGACCCGTCGGCGGCTCATGCGCGCGGCGAACGTGCTGTTCACGCCGCTGCTGCCCGACGACTACCTCGAGCTGATCAACCCGCTGTGGTCGACCCGCGAGCTGCGCGGGCGCATCGAGGAGATCCACCGTGAGACCGAGGACGCGGTCACCGTCGTGATCCGCCCCGGCTGGGACTGGGAGGGCCACGAGCCCGGCCAGTACCTACGCATCGGCTTCGTCGTCGACGGCGTCCACCACTGGCGCGCGTACTCGCTCACCTCCGAGCCCGGACGGCCCGACGGCTACATCTCGATCACGCCGAAGCTGGTCGAGGAGGGGACGGTCACGCCTTGGCTCGTCCGCGAGGCCAGGCCAGGCACGATCGTGCGGCTCGGCGGGGTCGAGGGCGTGTTCAAGATGCCCGAGCGGACGCCGGGGAAGATCCTCTTCATCAGCGCCGGCAGCGGGATCACGCCGATCATGTCGATGCTGCGCGACCTCGACCGCCGCGACGAGATCGGCGACGTCGTGCACCTGCACTCGGCGCGCACCGAGGCCGGGATCCTCTTCGGCGACCGGCTGCGCGAGATCGACGCGTCGAACGACGGCTTCCGCCTGCATATCCAGCTGACGGGCGAGCACGGCCGCATCGGCCCGCAGGACCTCGACGAGCTCTGTCCCGACTGGCGCGAGCGCGAGATCTACATGAGCGGGCCCGGCGACATGCTCGACGCCTTCGAGGCGTACGTCGACGAGCAGGGCGACTGCGAGAAGCTCCACATGGAGCGCTTCCAGCCCGTCATCGGCGGCGACGCCGGCGACGGCGAGGGCGGCACGATCAGCTTCCTGAAATCCGACACCGAGGCCGAGTCCGACGGCAGCCAGCCGATCCTGGTGGCCGGCGAAGAGGCCGGGCTCGAGCTTCCGTTCGGCTGCCGCATGGGCATCTGCCACACCTGCGTGGGCAAGCTCTGCTCGGGCAAGATCCGGGACCTGCGCACGGGCGAGGTGTCCGAGGCGCGAGGCGAGATGGTCCGCACCTGCATCCACGCCCCTGAGGGGCCTGTCGAGATCGAACTCTAGGAGGCCATATGGCCGCGACCGCCACGCCCAAGCCCGAGCCGATGATCGAGAGCCCGCTCTCGCGGCTGAGCCAGGAGCAGATCGACGCTCTGGCGAAGGAGTTCGACGCGATCCACGACGAGGTCTTCGCCGACCTCGGGACGCGCGATCGCAAGTACATCACCAGCATGATCGAGATGCACCGGCGCATGGTCGTCGGCGGCCGCGTGGTGCTCTTCGCCTCGCCGCTGAAGCCCGCGTGGCTGTTCGGCACCTCCCTGCTCTCGCTGGCCAAGATCCTCGAGAACATGGAGATCGGCCACAACGTCATGCACGGCCAGTGGGACTGGATGAACGATCCGGACATCCACTCCTCGTCGTGGGACTGGGACACGGCCTCGACCAAGGAGGCCTGGAAGCACTCGCACAACTACGTGCACCACACGTACACGAACATCCGCGGCAAGGACAAGGATCTCGGCTACGAGATCATGCGGATCGACCCGCACCAGAAGTGGCACCCGGTCTACCTCGCGCAGCCGCTCTACAACCTGCTGCTGATGGCGTTCTTCGAGTGGGGCGTGGCCTTCCACGACCTCGATCTCGAGGCGATCCGCAAGGGCGAGAAGTCCCAGAAGGAGGTCCGCCAGCAGCTCAAGGGGATGGGCGGCAAGGCGATCAAGCAGATCGCCAAGGACTACGTCGCCTTCCCGGCGATCTCCGGGCTCGCGAACGCCGCGGTGGCCGCCGCGACGAAGGGTCGCGGCGAGGCGCGCGGCGGTTTCCTGCGCGGGTTCCGCAGCACGCTGAAGGCGAACGTCAGCGCCAACATCGTGCGCAACCTGTGGTCGCACGCGATCATCTTCTGCGGCCACTTCCCCGACCAGGCGTACACGTTCGCGCCGGATGAGGTGGAGGACGAGTCGCGCGGCGGCTTCTACGTCCGCCAGCTGCTCGGCGCGGTGAACATCGAGGGCTCGCCGCTCTTCCACGTGATCTCGGGCAACCTCGGCTACCAGGTCGAGCACCATCTCTACCCGGATATGCCGAGCACCCGCTACGCCGAGATCGCGCCGCGCGTGAAGGAGATCTGCGAGCGCTACGAGCTTCCGTACAACTCCGGGCCGTTCTTGAAGCAGTGGATCATGGTCAACCGGACGATCGCGCGGCTCGCGTTCCCCGGCGGCGAGCCGCGGCCCAAGCCCGGCCCCTACCACGGCATCGAGACCAACGGCTCCGGACCGGCGAAGACGCCGGACGTGCACGCGCGCCGCGAGCGCGGCGAGCACGCCTCCGGCCCCGAGCAGGACTCGGACGGCGTCCGCGTCGACATGCCGGAGGGCTCGTAGCGGCCACCGGGAGCGACGCGCGGCGGCGGCTGGCGGCGCTCGCCGAGGTCGTGCTCGCGGTGACCCGCGCCGCGCCGTCCGCGCGGATCCTGATCGCGCGCGCCGGCGGCGTGCTCGAGCCTGCGGCGCTGCCGCCGGAGCTGCGCGAGGCCGTCGAGCGCGAGGTGCGCGCCGCGCGGGCCGCCGCCTGCGTGCAGCTGCGCCCGGCCGAGGTCGAGCGGATCCTGCGCGAGGCCTGGAAGCAGCCCGCCACCAAGGTGCTCGACGCGCTCGAGCCCGAGCCGCTGGCGGTGACGCCGGCCGCGCAGATCCACCGCGGCGAGCTCGACGGGACGCCGGTCGCAGTCAAGGTCCGCCGTCCCGGCGTCGAGCGCTCCGTGCGCAACGACCTCGCGCTGCTCGACGGGCTCGCCGTCCCGCTGCGTGGCGCGTTCCCGCGGCTCGACGCCGCCGCGGTGCTGCGCGACCTGCGCACGCTCGCACTCGACGAGCTCGACCTCGAGCATGAGGCGTCCCAGCAGCGCCGCGTCGCGCGGGCCATGCGCGGGATCGACGGCATCGCCGTGCCGAGGACGCACGGCGAGCTCGCGGCGGAGACGGTGCTCGTCTCCGAGCTGCTCGAGGGCGCGACGGTCGCCGACGGCGCGCGGCCGCCGCATGCGCGCCGCGCCGCGCGGGCGCTCGCGGAGGCCTACCGGGCGGCGGTGCTGGGGGCCGGGCTCGTGCCGTACGACCTGCGCGCGAGCCACGTCGTCATCGCGCCGGACGGCACGCTCGGCCTACTCGGGACCGGCGTCGCGCGCGCGCTCGACCGCGACCGCGCGGCGGCGGAGCTCGCTGGGCTCGACGCGCTCGCCGCCGGTGACGAGGACGGCTTCGCCGGCCGGGTCGCGGGGGAGACGGGCCTGCTCGGCGAGGACGAGGCGCGCGCGGCGCACGCCCTCCTGCGGGAGGTGCTCGGCGACCTGCTCGCGCCGGACCCGCCGCTCGACGCCGCGGCGCTCCGCGAGCTGTCCGTGCGCGCGCGCGGGCGCGCGCCCGAGATCGTGCGGCTCGCGGGACGCGCCGCCGCTCGCCCCGAGGACCTCGCCCTGGGCCGCGCGATCGGCCAGCTCGCCGCGGTCGTCGCGCGGTTCTAGGCGGCGACCAGCGCCTCGCGGCCGATCGCCGCGGCGGAGTCGCAGCCCGACAGGCCCATCGTGAGGTCGAAGTCGGCCATCACGTTGCGCAGGACGTCGCGCACGCCGTCGGAGCCGCCGATGGCCAGCCCGTAGGCGTAGGGGCGGCCGAGCAGCACGGCGGTGGCACCGAGCGCGCGCGCCTTGAAGATGTCCGAACCCCCGCGGATGCCGGAGTCGAGCAGCACGGGGGCACGGTCGCCGACCGCCTCGACGATGCCCGGAAGCGCCGCCATCGCCGAGATCGATCCGTCGACCTGACGGCCGCCGTGGTTGGAGACGACGACGCCGTCCATCCCCTCGTCGAGCGCCCGGCGCGCGTCGTCGGGGTGCAGGATTCCCTTGAGCACGATCGGGAGCCGGGTGCGCTCGCGCAGGAAGGCGAGGTCCGCCCAGGTGAGCGAGGGCCGCGAGTAGGTCGCGAGGAAGGTCTGCACCGCCGCGCGCGGGACGGGTGAGCGCAGGTTGTGCACGAACGAGCCGGGATGCGCCGCGGTCAGCTCCATCAGGGTGCGAAGCGCGCCGAGGCTGGGCCGCGGCGACGGCTCGTCCGGCGGGTTGGCGATCCGCTCCTGCACGAGCCGGGCGAAGACCGGGTCGCTCGTGTACTGCGCGATGCCCATGCCGCGCGCGAACGGCAGCGAGCCGAGGTCGAGATCGCGGGCGCGCCAGCCGAGCATCGTCGTGTCGAGCGTGACGACGATCGCCTCGCAGCCGCAGGCCTCGGCACGCGCGACGAAGCTCTCGACGAGCTCGTTCGACGTGCTCCAGTAGAGCTGGAA
>DATBDM010000188.1:0-37623 GCA_036269915.1 Solirubrobacteraceae bacterium
TGAGTATGAGAACCGCCGGTGACCCGCGCGCTCGCGCGGGTCAACGGTCGCACTGACAGCGACTCCCTTGGAGGGGGTGCTCGATGCGTCCTCACACGTTGAGGCGGGCTGCGTTGGCCGGTGTGATGACGGGCATCGACCGGCAAGCGTCTGAAGCCGGGCCGCTACCAGGTCACGCTGCGCGCGATCGGCAAGCAGCACCGCATCCTCGGGACGACGAAGGCGGTGACGATCCGCGTGCGCCGCTGAGGCGCGTCGCCCGTCGCGGCGCGCGCCCACCGGGCACACGCCGCGGCGGTAGCGTCGCCGCATGCCGACCATCGATCGCACGCGCCTGGAGGCGCTGCTCGCCGCCGAGCTCGAGGCCTTCGCCGCGGCCCACCCGCGTTCCCGCGAGCTGCACGAGCGCGCCGCCTCGAGCCTGCTCGGCGGCGTGCCGATGCCGTGGATGATGCGCTGGGCGGGCGGCTTCCCGATCGCCGCGTCGCGCGCCGAGGGCGCGCACATCACCGACATCGACGGGCACGAGTACCTCGATCTGTGCCTGGGCGACACGGGCGCGATGACCGGCCACGCCCCGGAGCCGGTGTGGCGGGCGGCGGGCTCGCGGCTCAAGCGCGGCACGACGATGATGCTGCCGACCGAGGACGCGGCCGTGGTCGGCGAGCAGCTGTCCGCGCGCTTCGGGCTGCCGCGCTGGCTGTTCACGCTCAGCGCGACCGACTCAAACCGGACGGCGATCCGGATCGCGCGCGAGGTCACCGGCCGCCCGAAGGTCCTCGTCTACTCCTACTGCTACCACGGCTCCGTGGACGAGGCGCTCGCCGTCAACGAGGGCGGCCGCACCGTCGCGCGCGCGGGCAACGTCGGCGCGCCGGTCGACGTCGCGGAGACGACCCGCGCCGTCGAGTTCAACGACCTCGACGGGCTCGAGGAGGCACTCGGTCACGGCGACGTCGCGGTGGTGCTCGCCGAGCCGGCGATGACCAACATCGGCATCGTCCCGCCGGCGCAGGGCTACCACGACGCGCTGCGCCTGCTCACGCGCGAGGCCGGCACGCTGCTGCTGATCGACGAGACGCACACGCTCTCCGCCGGGCCTGGCGGCTGCACGCGCGCATGGGGCCTCGAGCCGGATCTGGTCACGGTCGGCAAGGCGATCGCCGGCGGCGTGCCCGCGGCGGCGCTCGGGCTCTCCGGCGAGGTCGTCGAGCGGATGTGGGCCAGCGACGACGCCGACTGGGAGGACGTCGGGGGCGTCGGCGGCACGCTGGCCGGCAACGCGCTGTCGCTCGCCGCCGCGCGCGCGGCGCTGGAGCAGGTGCTGACCGAGGATGGGTTCGCGCACGCGATCGCCGTCGCCACGCGCCTGCGCGAGGGCATCGAGGACGTCATCGCCACGCGCGCGCTGCCCTGGCACGCGGTCCAGCTCGGCTGCCGCGCCGAATACCGCTTCGCGCCCCAGCCTGCGCGCACGGGCACCGAGGCGGCGGCGCAGGGCGACGACACGCTCGAGCGCTTCCTGCACCTGTACGCGCTCAACCGGGGCGTGCTGATCACGCCGTTCCACAACATGGTGCTGTGCTCGCCGGTCACGCCGCCGGACGCCTCCGAACGCCACACCGAGGTGTTCGCCGGCGGGGTCGACGCGCTGCTATCCGATTGACCCACTACGTCGACCCCAGCGACCTCGCGTCGCTGCGCCGCATCACCGTCGAGACCGCCGACGACGCGCTGACCGTCGGCCACGCCGAGCTGCACCCCGACCCCCCGGCGGAGGTCCTCACGCTCGCCGGCGCCGCGGCGCTGCTGCAGGTGGCGGCCGACGACGTCGAGGCGCTGGCCGAGTCCGGCGAGCTGCCGGGCCGCAAGGTCGGCGGGGAGTGGCGCTTCGCGCGCGACGCCGTCCTGCGCTGGCTGGCCGGCTAGGCGTCAGCTCCGGAGCACGTTGGTCGTCCGGGCCTCCTTGGAGGCGGAGTGCCGCTCCCCGCCAGGGAGGGGGCGGGGTGCGCCGACGTGGGTCACGGCGCCGACCACCGTGGCCGGCTCGCTGCGCGCGCTCCCGCAACTGCCCCGAACGCCCGCCCCGGCGCCTCGCTACCCGGCTTCGCCGGCGCGGCGGTCAGCCGTCCGGGCGCTCGACGCGCGTGCGCTCGAGCCGGCGGCGCTCGCGCCGCGGCGGCTCCTCCACGCCGAGTGCCGTGCGCACCAGCATCGAGAACAGGCCGATGCCGGTGCCGAGCAGCACCCAGCCGGGCCAGAAGCCGCCGCCGTCGCTCGGGCCGCCGGTCGCGAGCCAGACCACGATGCAGACGACGTTGACCACGATGAAGGTCGCGAGCCGCTGGCGGAGGTGCTGCGAGCGCCACCCCGACGGAGGCGCCGGAGACGCCGGCGCGGCCGCGGGAGCGGTCGGCAGGTCGCCCGTCAGCGGCACGAGGTCGCCGACCGTCCTGGCACCGTAGGCCGCGCCGAGGCGCTCCTCGAGCTCGTCAGCGTCGAGCCGGCCTTCGGCCGCCGCGGTCCGCAGCCGCTCGGCGACGGCCTCGCGCTCCACGTCGGATGCCCGCTGCGCCGGATCTGCCATCCGCGCGAGCGTAGCGCCGGTCGCCGTGCGCTTGGGTGAGGCCAGCACTACCCTGCGGTGGTGGCCCCGGATCGCGACCTGTTCGCAAACTTCGAGCGCATGCGCCGGGAGATGGACGAGCTGTTCGGAGACGTCCTCTCGCCCAGCCGCCGCGGCGGCTTCACGCCCGCGGTCGACGTCTACTACGCCGCCGATCCGCCCCGCGCGGTCGTGCAGGCCGACCTCGCCGGCGTCGACCCCGCGCACGTCGCCCTCGAGGTCCGCGGGCGCGAGCTCGTGATCGCCGGCCGCCGCCGGCCCGCCCCGCGCGACGAGCAGCGCGTCTACCAGCAGCTCGAGATCGGCTCGGGGGCGTTCCGGCGCGTCGTGGAGCTCGGGGCCGATGTCGACGAGGAGCGCACGCGCGCGACCTACGAGGACGGGATGCTCGTGGTCGAGCTGCCGCTCGTCCGCCGCGCCGTTCGCTCCGTGCCCGTGCGGGCGCCGCGGGACGGCGAGCGATGATCGGCCTCGGCGGCGAGACCGACGGCGCGCTCGAGACCCCCGAGCTCCCGACCGAGCTCGCCGTTCTCCCGCTGCGCGACGCCGTCCCCTTCCCGGAGACGCTGACGCCGCTGGCGGTCGGCCAGGAGCGCTCCGTGCAGCTGGTGACCGACGTGCTGGCCGGCAACCGCATGCTGGCGCTGGTCGCCTCGCGCGATCCCGAGAACGAGCTGCCAGGGCCGGACGACGTGTACGACGTCGGCGTCGCCGGCACGGTCGAGCGCATGATCCGCGTGCCCGACGGAAGCCTGCGGATCCTCGTCCACGGCGCGCAGCGCGTCCGGCTGACCGAGTGGGCGCAGAGCGAGCCCTACCTCGTCGCCCGCGTCGAGGAGATCCCCGACGTCATCCGCCGCAGCGCGGAGCTGACCGCGCTCGCGCGCAACGTCCAGGGCACGTTCTCCGAGCTCGTCGAGGTGGTGCCATACCTGCCGGAGGAGCTCCAGCTCGCGGTCGCCAACGTCGACGACCCATCCGCGCTCTCGTCGCTGATCGCGAGCGCGCTGCGCCTCTCCACCTCCGAGCGTCAGGCGGTGCTCGAGGAGTCCGACGTCGAGCGCCGGCTGCGCACGCTCGCCGAGATCCTCGCGCGCGAGGCCGACATCGCGGCGATCGGCTCGCGGATCCAGTCGCAGGTCCAGTCCGAGATGGACAAGGGCCAGCGTGAGTGGTTCCTGCGCCAGCAGCTCAAGGCGATCCAGGAGGAGCTGGGCGAGCAGGATCCCGCGCTGGCCGAAGTCGCCCAGCTGCGCGAGCAGATCGAGAAGGCGGGGCTGCCCGAGGCCGTGCGCACCGTCGCCGAGCGTGAGCTCTCGCGACTCGAGAGCCTGCCCCAGGCGGCCGCCGAGCACGGGATCATCCGGTCCTACCTGGAGTGGCTAGGCGAGCTGCCGTGGTCGGTCTCGACCCCCGACAACCTCGACCTCGGGCACGCGCGCGAGGTGCTCGATGCCGACCACTACGACATCGAGAAGGTCAAGGACCGCATCCTCGAGTTCCTCGCGGTGCGCAGGCTCAAGGCGGACGCGCGCGGCTCGATCCTCTGCTTCGTCGGGCCGCCCGGCGTCGGCAAGACCTCGCTCGGGCAGTCGATCGCCCGCGCGCTCGAGCGCCGGTTCGAGCGCATCAGCGTCGGCGGGGTGCGCGACGAGGCGGAGATCCGCGGGCACCGCCGCACCTACATCGGCGCGATGCCCGGGACCATCGTCCGCGCGCTGCGCGATGCGGGCTCCGACAACCCCGTGTTCATGATCGACGAGATCGACAAGATGGGCTCGGACTTCCGCGGCGATCCGGCCTCGGCGATGCTCGAGGTGCTCGATCCCGAGCAGAACAGCGACTTCCGCGACCACTACCTCGACGTCCCGTTCGACCTCTCGCGCGTGATCTTCATCTGCACCGCGAACGATCTCGACCGCATCCCGCCGCCGCTGCGCGACCGCATGGAGGTCATCACGCTGGCGGGCTACACCGAGGAGGAGAAGCTCGAGATCGGGCGCCGCTACCTCGTCCCGCGCCAGATCGAACGCAACGGCCTCAAGCGCTCGCAGATCGCCTTCACCGACGCCGGACTGAAGGCGATCATCTCCGGCTACACGCGCGAGGCGGGCGTGCGCCAGCTCGAGCGCGAGATCGGCTCGGTCGCGCGCAAGGTGGCGCGGATGGTCGCCGAGGGCACGCTCCGGCGCCGGGTGACGGTGTCGGGCCCACGCGTGCGCGAGCTGCTGGGGCGCCCGCGCGTCACGGTCGACACGCGGCGGCGCACGGCCGTGCCCGGCGTCGCGACCGGGCTCGCCTGGACGCCCGTCGGCGGCGACGTGCTCTTCGTCGAGGCGACCGCGATGCCCGGGAAGGGGCGCCTGATCATCACCGGTCAGCTCGGGGACGTGATGCGCGAGTCGGCGGAGGCGGCGATGTCCTACCTGCGCGCGCACGCCGCCGAGCTCGATCCCGACCTCCCCGAGGGCTGGTTCGCGGAGCACGATGTCCACGTGCACGTCCCCGCAGGGGCGATCCCGAAGGACGGCCCGAGCGCCGGGATCACGATGGCCACAGCGCTGCTCTCGCTCGTCACCCGCCGCCCGGTCCGGCCCGACGTCGCCATGACGGGCGAGATCACGCTGACCGGCCAGGTGCTGCCGATCGGCGGGCTCAAGGAGAAGGCGCTGGCGGCGCAGCGGGCCGGCATCACCCGGGTCGTCGCGCCGCTGCGCAACCAGGCGGACGCCGAGGACTTCCCGCCTCACCTGCTCGCCGACCTCGACTTCGTCTGGGCCGACAAGGTCGGCGACGCGTTCGCCGTCGCGCTGCGCGACCGCCGGACAACGGCGCGCGGATGAGGCATTCCGATCCGCGTTCGCGGGGTATGCTCGGCAACTGAGCCCGAAACTCCGAACCGCGAGAGGGTGGTATGGCAGCGAAGAAGAAGGCGGCCAAGGCCCAGAAGGCCGCCATGAAGGCCAGGTACAACCCCTACGTGCAGAAGCTCATCGACGATGAGGACCTGCGCGACAACGTCGTCGAGGCCTACGAGGCCCTGCGCGGTGCGTACGGTCGTATGTCGAACGGCAAGTCGACCACGGACCAGATCTTCGACGACAAGAAGCTCCAGAAGCAGATCAAGGAGGCGTCGAGCAACCTCCGCGACGTCGCCGTCGCGCTCCACGAGGCGCCGAAGAAGCAGCGTTCCGGCGGTTTCGGCCGGATCCTGCTCGTCGGCATCGTGGGCGCCGGTCTCGCGCTCGCGCTCTCCGAAGGTCTGCGCAAGAAGGTCCTCGACGCCCTGTTCGGCGCCGAGGAGGAGTTCGAGTACACCTCGACGACCTCGAGCCCGACGACGGCGAACGCCGCGTCCGGCAACTCCGGGGCGGCGAGCAGCACGGCCGGGACCACCCCCGCCGGCTGACCCGCGCGGGCCACGCGGTCGGAGTCGTGAAGGGCGCCCATCGGGGCGCCCTTCCTCGTTTGAGCCTGGCCTAGAAGGGCCCGAGGTTCCAGTACAGCGCCGCGAGGACCGCCGCGGCGATCGCCGCCGCGCCCGCGACCGTCCCGGCGACGCGCTGGGCGGTGGAGGCGTTGGCGGCCTTCTCCTGCGCGACCTGTGCCTGGGTGAGCGCGCGGTCGAGCGCCCGCTCGGCCCAGGTGAACTCGAGCGCCAGCATGCCGAGCCCGACCGGGATCACCAAGAACGCCGGGCCGGGCGTGACGAGCATGACGATGCCGGCGACCAGCACGAGCGCGCCGGCGACGCCGAACGCGACGCGGTAGGCCGGATGGCGGTTGCGGTGCTCGGCCCGCCGCGCCTCGAGCCGCTCGATGAGCTTGGGACGGGGACGCTCGGACATGAGAGCGGAGTGTGCCAAACCGAACCATTCGGGCTCCTAAGGAGCGGTAGCGTGCGGACGATGCCCCAAGAGCTCGCCATCGAGGCGCGCGGCATCGAGAAGAGCTTCGGCTCGGTGCGTGCCCTCTGCGGCGTCGACCTCGACGCTCCGGCGGGGAGCGTGCTCGGACTGCTCGGCCCGAACGGCGCCGGCAAGACGACCATGGTGCGCATCCTCGCCACCCTCCTCAAGCCCGACGGCGGGACCGCGCGCGTCGCGGGACTCGACGCGGTCAAGCAGGCCGCCGCGCTGCGCGCCCGGATCGGCCTGGCCGGCCAGTACGCCGCCGTCGACGAGAACCTGACCGGTTTCGAGAACCTCGAGATGGTCGGCCGCCTGTACCACCTCGGCCGTGATGTCGCGCGCGAGCGCGCCCACGAGCTGCTCGAGCAGTTCGAGCTCTCCGACGCCGCCGACCGCCCGACCAAGACCTACTCGGGCGGCATGCGCCGGCGGCTCGACCTCGGCGCGGCCCTCGTCGCGCGCCCGCCCGTGCTGTTCCTCGACGAGCCGACCACGGGCCTCGACCCGCGCAGCCGGCTCGGGCTGTGGGAGACGATCGAGGCGCGCGTGGCGGAGGGAACGACCGTGCTGCTCACCACCCAGTACCTCGACGAGGCCGACCGGCTGGCCGACAGCATCGCCGTCATCGATCACGGCAGGGTCATCGCCGAGGGGACCTCCGACGAGCTCAAGGACCGCGTCGGCGGCGAGCGGCTCGAGGTCCATCTCGACGAGGACACCGACCCGAGCGTCGCCGTCGAGGCGCTGCGGCCGATGGCCGCCGACGAGCCGAGCGTGGACGGCGACATGGTGCGCGTCCCGATCAAGGCGCGCGCGGGCGCGATCGTCGAGGCGGTCCGCCGGCTCGACGAGGCGGGCGCGGGCGTCGCGGACGTCGCGGTCCGGCGCCCGACGCTCGACGACGTGTTCATCGCGCTCACCGGCCGCGCGGCCGAGGACGTCGAGGAGGTGGCGGCATGAGCGCCCTGGCCGCCAACGTCTCCGACACCCTGGTGCTGGCCCGCCGCAACCTGCTGCGGATCCCCCGCCAGCCTGACCTGCTGCTCGCGTTCACCGTGCAGCCGATCATGTTCGTGCTGCTGTTCGTGTACGTGTTCGGCGGGGCGATCTCGACGCCCGGCTACGACTACGTCGACTTCCTGATGCCCGGCATCATCACCCAGTCGATCGCCTTCGGCGGGTTCGTGACCGCCGTGGGCCTCAACGAGGACCTCAAGAAGGGCCTGATCGACCGCTTCCGCTCGCTGCCGATGTCGCGCTCGGCGGTGCTGGCGGGCCGCACGCTGGCCGACGTCGCGACGAACGTGCTCTCGCTGGTGGTCCTCGTCGGCGTCGGCATGATCGCCGGCTTCGACTTCAAGTCGAGCCCGGGGGAGGTCGTGCTCGGCTTCGTGCTGATCCTGATGTTCGGCTACGCGTTCTCGTGGTTCTTCGCGTGGATCGGCCTGCTCGTGTCCTCGCCCGAGGCAGCGAACTCGGTCGGCTTCATCGCGATCTTCCCGCTGACGTTCGCGTCCTCGGCGTTCGTGCCGGTCGACTCGATGCCGAGCGCCCTGCAGGCGTTCGCCAAGGTCAACCCGTTCACGATCGTCACCGACGCGATGCGCGCGCTGTGGGTCGGCGCTCCGGCCGGCAACTCGGTGTGGGGCGCGTTCGCGTGGACGATCGGACTGATCGTCGTCTTCGCGCCGCTCGCGGTGTCGCGCTACCGGCGCGTCTCGACGGCCTGATCAGAAGATCCCGCGCGCCCGCCACAGGGCCCGCGGCGTCCCGCGCGGGCGCAGCCGTCCGGTCGCCAGCGCGCGCGCCGGGTCGAGCCGGCCCGCGATGATGTCGACCCAGGTCTCGTAGCCGCAGCGGACCTCGAGGTCGACGTGCGGTGCGCGACCCGCCGCGACCGCGCTCGAGCCGTTGTCGACGCGCAGGTGCCAGGGCTCGGCGTCGGCGAACTCCCATTGGACGGTGAACGGACCGGCGGGCGCGGTGCGGTGGTCGACGGCACGGCGCATCGAGTCGAACAGCAAGGCCATCGTCTCGGGGTCGCGCTGCGGCGGGCCGGTCTTCTCGCCCAGCAGGCCCGACTGGAGCATCGCGATGCCGCGCCGCGCGCGGTCGGGGACCGGCAGGTCGACGGGGTAGGGCTGCGGTCCCGGGAGCGAAGCGACCGGGAGCCCGGCGGCGCGCATCTTCGCCTCGAACGAGCGCGCGCCCTCCTCGTAGATCTCCTCGACCGTGAAGCCGAAGCACTCCGTGTAGGAGCGGTCCCAGTGCGGCGGGACGAAGACCGCGAGCGAGTAGGGGAGGACCTCGCGCAGCATGTCGGCGACCGCGTCGGGGACCTCGAGGTCCTCCTGCGCCAGGTCGTGCAGCAGCTTGACGCCGAAGCCGATGTGGCGCTGCTCGTCGAGCGCGACGTTGCGCATGCCGGCGCGGAAGCCGGGGAGCAGGTCGCGCTGCTCGAGGTAGCTCGCGATGAAGTGCTGGCCGGGCTGGGCGAGCGTCGCCTCGACGACGATGTGGTACATCGTCACGGCGCGGGCCAGCGCGGTCCGCGAGCGGTCCGTGCGCAGCTCGCCGGTGATGCGGTCGAGCATCTCGAAGGTCTTCACGAAGCCCCAGGTCAGCTGCGGCCGGGTGGCCTCGAGCGCGGACGCGATCGTGCCGTCGCCCGCCTCGACGACCTCGCGCATGAAGCGGTGGAAGAACACCGAGTGGCGCGCCTCGTCGACCTGCTGGGTGGTGAGGAAGTACTTCTGCTCCTCGCGCGGGGCGGCGTCGATGAACGGCGCGAGGTCGTCGGCGACCGCGTCCTCGCCGTGGAAGAAGAGGCTGTAGTTCCACAGCGCGGCGGCCCGCTGCAGATCGGTGAACTCGGTATGCCACTGCTCGCGGTCCGCGCTGAAGTCGAGCTCGGTCGCCGACCAGTTGCCGCGCTCCCAGCGCGCGTACAGGTCCGTGTAGGAGATCTGCTGGGTGGCCGAGCTGGGACGGTCGGCGGTCGCGCTCATGCCCGAACGGTACGCCTCCGTTCCATTCGGGCGGTGTGACGATCGTCACGTACTCCAGCGGACCTCTCCGTCGCACAGCCCGGCCGTGGGCGCGAGGCCCGCGGTCGCCGCCACCGCCGCCGACGCGCGGTGCTCCGGGTGGATGTGGGCGACGACCGTCGCGATGCCGTCGCCGCGCAGGTGCGCGACGAGCGCCTGGGCGGCCTCGGTCGCGATCCCGCGGCCCTGCCACGGCGTCCCGACGACCCAGGCGACCTCGGCGACGCCGCCGGCGATCGTCGCCTGGACGGTGCCGGCGAGCCGGTCCTCCCGTGCGAGCCGGATGACCCAGTTGCGCCAGGCGACGTCCGGGTCGGGCGAGCCGGCCAGGAGCCGCTCGTAGCGAGCCTGGAGCTCCGCCGCGCCGAGCGGCGCCCCGCCCGTGAACGCGTGCAGCGCCGGATCGGCGAGCACGGCCGCCATCTCGCGCGCGTGCTCCTCCCGCAGCGGCTCGAGCACGAGCCGCGGGGTCGCGATCACCTCAGTCGAGCGCGGCCTGGACGCGGCCGAGCACGTCGTCGATCGCGACGCGCTCCTGCTCGAGCGAGTCGCGATGGCGCAGCGTGACCGTGCGGTCCTCGAGCGACTGATGGTCGACGGTGACCGCGAACGGCGTGCCGATCTCGTCCTGGCGCCGGTAGCGCTTGCCGATATGGCCGCCCTCGTCGTACTCGGCGAAGACGCGCGTGCGCAGCGACTCGTGGATCTCGCGCGCGAGCTCGGGATGGCCGTCCTTGCGCAGCAGCGGGAGCACCGCGACCTTGATCGGCGCGACGCGCGGGTGCAGCCGCAGCACGGTGCGCGTCTCGCCGCCGATCTCGTCGGTGTCGTAGGCGTCGCAGAGCAGTGCCAGCAGCGTGCGTCCGACGCCGGCCGCCGGCTCGATCACGTGCGGGACGTAGCGCTCCTTGGTCTGCGGGTCGAAGTACTCGATCTTCTCGCCCGAGAACTTCGCGTGCTGGGTGAGGTCGAAGTCGCCGCGGTTGGCGATGCCCTCGAGCTCCGACCAGCCGATCGGGTACAGGTACTCGACGTCGCTGGTCGCCGAGGAGTAGTGCGAGAGCTCGTCGGCGTCGTGGGCGCGCAGCCGCAGCCGCTCGGGCTCGATGCCGAGCGAGACGTACCAGTCCATGCGCGCCTTCATCCAGTGCTCGTGCCATTGCCCGGCTTGGTCGGGCGGGACGAAGAACTCCATCTCCATCTGCTCGAACTCGAGCGTGCGGAAGATGAAGTTGCCCGGCGTGATCTCGTTGCGGAACGACTTGCCGATCTGCGCGATGCCGAACGGCGGCTTCTTGCGCGCGTACTGGAGCGTCGTCTTGAAGTCGAGGAAGATGCCCTGCGCGGTCTCCGGGCGCAGGTAGACGGTCGAGCCCTCGTCCTGCACCGGCCCGATCTGCGTCTGGAACATGAGGTTGAACGCGCGCGCCTCGGTGAGGTCGCAGCGCGGGTCCTCGCCCGGGAGCTTCGACGGCGCGACCCCGCACGCCAGCTCGTGCTCGGCGACACCCGCCTTGACCTCCGCGAGGTGGTCGGCGCGGAAGCGGCGCTTGCAGGTGCGGCAGTCGACCAGCGGATCGGTGAAGCCGGCGAGGTGCCCCGACGCCTCCCACGTGCGCGGGTGCTGGATGATCGCGGAGTCCAGCGCGACGACGTCGTCGCGCTCCTGGAGCATCGACCGCCACCACGCCGCGATCACGTTGTTCTTGAGCAGGACCCCGTAGTGGCCGTAGTCGTAGGTGTTCGCGATGCCGCCGTAGATCTCCGACGCGGGGAAGATGATCCCCCGGCGCTTGCAGAGGGCGACGATCTCGTCCATGGAGGAGGCGGCCATGGGCGCGGATGCTAGCCACCTATACTCCCCGGCCGCGATGCCGATCTACGAGTACCGGTGCGAGAACGGGCACCTCTTCGAGGTGATGCAGAAGATCACCGACGATCCGGTGACCGCCTGCCCCGAAGACGGCTCGCCCGTGCAGCGCGTGTTCCACCCGATCGCCGTGCACTTCAAGGGGTCGGGCTTCTACAACACCGACTACGGCACGGCCAAGCGCAAGCGCGAGATGGACCGCTCGGCCTCCTCCGGCGCCGACAAGCACGACGCCAAGCAGGCCGGCAAGCGCGACTCGAAGTCCTCGGGCGACAGCGGGTCCTCGTCGTCCTCGACGTCCTCTTCGGACTCCTCGAGCTCGTCCGGCTCCTCCGCCGGCTCGGGCTCCTCCAGCTCCTCCTGAGCCATCAGCGCCGCTGATGGCGCTCCCCAGGGATCGTCGTCGCCACTGATCGCCGTCGCTGGCAGACTGCCGCGCATGGGGCCCCGCAACCTCGCGCTGCTCGCTGCGCTCAGCGCGATCTGGGGCGGCTCGTACCTGCTGATCAAGTTCGCGCTCGAGGACCTCGACGCGCCGGTGATCGTGTGGGCGCGCACCGCGATCGCCGCGCTGGTCCTGATCGTCGCGCTCGGCCCGACAGCCGTGCGCGGAGCGCTCGCCGACCTGCGCCGGCGGCCCGGCTCGGCCGCGATGCTCGGGTTCTTCGCGATCGCGCTGCCCTTCTCGCTGATCACGCTCGGCGAGCACACGGTGCCGTCGGGCCTGACGGCCGTGCTGATCGCGCCGGCCTCGCTGTTCGTCGCGCTGTTCGCGCCCTTCCTCGACCCGTCGGAGTCGATCGACCGACGCCAGGGCGTGGGGATGCTGATCGGCCTCGCGGGCGTGGCGCTCGTCGTCGGAGTCGAGTCCGTGCACTCGACCGGGCAGCTGCTCGGCGCGCTGGCGATGATCGGCGCCGCCGCCTCCTACGCGCTGTCGGGCTTCGTGGTCAAGGGCCGCTACGGGCGGCTGACCTCGACCCAGACCTCGCTGGTCTCGGTCGTCACCGCGTCGGTCATGACGCTGCCGTTCGCGATCGCCACCGCGCCGTCGCAGCTGCCGGGCCTGCGCGCGGGCCTTTCCGTGCTCGCCCTCGGGGCGATCGGGACCGCGCTGGCCTTCGTGATCTTCTACCGGCTGATGCTCGACGTCGGGCCCGCGCGCGCGTCGCTGGTCTCCTACCTGGCGCCCGGCGTCGCGCTGTTCTACGGCGCGGTCTTCCGCGACGAGGCGATCACGCTCGCCGCCGTCGCGGGGCTCGTGCTGATCCTCGGCGGGGTCGCGATCGCCTCGCGGCGGCGCCGTCAGCCCTTGAGGAAGCGGGCCACCGCGGCGCGCTTGTCGGCCTCGGAGACCTGAACCGCGGACTCGCCGTCGGGCAGCGTGGTGAAGCCCGAGGGCTTGAGCACCTGCTTGTGGGCGCCGCCACCGAGCAGTTCGGCGCCGACCAGGCCGAGCAGCGAGGGGCCGCTCATGTCCGACTGGATCGCCTTCGGCGCCGACCACGAGACCCACGGCAGCCGGAAGAACGTGCCAGGCGAGGCGACCTTGGCCTTCATGTCGGTGAGGATCTTCTGCTGGCGCGCCACGCGGTCGCGGTCGTCCTCGCCGGGGCGGCAGAGGTTGTGCCGCGTGCGGGCGAGGGCGAGCGTCTGCTTGCCGTCGAGGTGGTGCGTGCCGCGCTTGAGCTTGAGCGTGAAGCCGCCGTTGGACTTGCCGCCGTTGAGCTCGGAGTGCACGCACGGGCCCGTGTAGTTGATGCCCCCGAGCGAGTCGACGAACTGCGGGAAGTTCGCGAAGTTGACCTCGACCAGGTGGTTGATCGGGATGCCCGTGTACTGCTCCACCGTCTTGATCGCCAGCGGCGCGCCGCCGTACGCGTAGGCCGCGTTGATCTTGCTCTGGCCGTGACCGGGGATGTTCACGAGCGTGTCGCGCAGGATCGACAGCTGCGCGTTCGCGCCGCCGCCGATGCGCAGCAGCATGATCGTGTCCGAGCGCTGCGGGCCGTTGGAGCCCAGGATCGTCGCGCCGGCCTCGTGCGAGCCCTTCGGCCGCGCGTCGGTGCCGAGCACGAGCACGGTGTTCGGGCTCGTGAGCGGGAAGCCGCCACCGCTCAGCTGCGCCTTCGCCGGGTCGGAGATCTTCGAGGACTCGATCTGCGCCGAGACGAGGAAGAGGACGAGCGAGAGCAGCAGCCAGAAGACGATCAGCCCGAGCACCCACTTGACGACGCGGCCCGGGGTGACCCGCGGCTTGACGCGCTCCTTGCCGGGGGCGCGCTGCGCCCGTGCGCCGTGGCGGCCGACGAACGGCAGCTTCAGGCCGCGGCGGCGGCCGTGGACCTCGTAGTCCGGGCGCACGCCGTCGTCGCGCGCGGTGCCAAAGCCGCCGTCGTCGCGACCCTTCAGGAAGCTGGGTCGGGAGCGGTAGACCTTGTAGTCGGGGCGGTCGTCAGGATGGTCGTCGGCCATGGGAGCGGGTGTAAGGTGGCCGGCGTGGCCGAGAGATACGTGATCGGCGTCGACATCGGTGGCACCAAGCTGCTCGCCGGTGCGGTCGACACCCAGGGGACGGTCTCTCACCGTACCAACCGCCCCGTCCTCGGCCTCGACCAGAGCGAGCTGCTCGACATGATCGTCGACGCCGTCGAGCACATCCGCACGGGCGTCGGCGAGGTCGCCGCGGTCGGCTTCGGCATCCCCTGCACGTTCGATCGCCGCACCGGCGTCGCGGTCCAGGCGGTGCACCTCCCGCTGCGCGATCTCGCGTTCGCCGCGGTCATGCAGGAGCGTCTCGGAGTGCCGGTCGCCGCCGACAACGACGGGAACTGCTCGGCGTTGTGCGAGGCGCGCGCCGGCGTCGCCCGCGGCTGCTCGGACGTGGTCATGCTCACGCTCGGGACCGGCATCGGCGCCGGGCTCGTGCTCGGCGGCCAGCTCTACCGCGGCTGGATGGGCGCGGGCGCCGAGCTCGGGCACATGGTCATCGATGCCGACGGGCCGCCGTGCCACGGCAACTGCCCGAACCACGGGTGCCTGGAGGTCATGGCCTCGGGCTCCGCGCTGGTGCGCGAGGTCTCGCTGGCGGTCTCGCGACGGCCGGACACGCCGATCGGCGCGGCGCTCGAGGAGGGCCGTGAGCTGACCGGGCCGCTGATCGACGAGCTCGCCCGCGCCGGCGACCCGGTCGCGATCGGGGCGCTCGAGAAGATCGGCCGCGCCCTCGGCGTCGGGATCGCCAACGTCGTCAACATCTTCAACCCGGAGATGGTCGTGATCGGCGGCGGGATGATCGGCGCGGGGGAGCTGCTGCTCGGGCCGGCGCGCGAGGTCATGCTCGAGCGCGCGCTCAGCCCGCAGCGCGACGAGGTGCGCGTCGAGGCCGCTGCGTTCGGCGCCGAGGCGGGCATGGTCGGCGCGGCGATCCTGGCCGCCGAGGAGACGGGGCTCGCCGCGCGCGACCTCTCCGAGGCAGCGTGAGCGACGGCCGCCTGATCGTCTGCCCGACGCCGATCGGGAACCTCGAGGACGTCACGCTGCGGGTGCTGGCCGCCCTGCGCGACGCCGACGTCGTCGCCTGCGAGGACACCCGCCGCACGCGCGTGCTGCTCGATCGCTACGGCGTGTCGGCGACGCTCGTCTCCTACCACGAGCACAACGAGCGCGAGCGGACCGCCGAGCTGGTCGAGCGCATGCGCGGCGGCGCGACGGTCGCGCTCGTCTCCGATGCGGGCATGCCGCTGGTCTCCGATCCCGGCTATGTGCTGGTGCAGGGGTGCGTCGCCGCCGGGCTGGCGGTCGAGGTCCTGCCCGGACCGTCGGCGGCGCTCGCGGCGCTGGTCGCCTCGGCGCTGCCGTCGGACGTGTGGCGATTCGCGGGCTTCCTGCCGCGCAAGCGCACGGCGCTGCTCGAGGTGCTCGGGTCGCCCGACACGCTGGTGGCCTTCGAGTCCCCGCGCCGGGTCGCGGCGTCGCTGCGGGCGCTCGCGGACGTCGACCCCGAGCGGCCGGTGGCGCTGTGCCGCGAGCTGACCAAGGTGCACGAGGAGGTCGTCCGCGGCACGGCGGCCGAGCTTGCGGAGCGCTACGAGGCGGCGCCGCCGCGCGGTGAGGTGGTGCTGGTGATCGGCGGCGCGCCGGCGCCGAGGGGCGTGGACCCGGCGGCGGTCGACGCGGTCCGGCGGCTCGTCGCGGCGGGCGCGCGGCTGCGGCCGGCGGCGTCGGTCGTGGCGGAGCTGACGGGCGCGCCGGCGAACGCGTTGTATCGAGCGGTGTCACACGAGGAGTAGGCACGCGAACCGTCACGTCTCACCCCCGCTTCGTGACGACTTCGCACCAACTCGGTACCGATTCACGCGCGCCCGGCCGCGCGGCGGCCGTGGGCACGTACGGTCGGAGACGTGCTCCCGCGCTTCCCCTTCCGCCGCCTCGTCGCTGCCGTCACCCTGCTCGGCGCGCTCGCCTGGGCGCTGCCCTGCCCGTCGGCGCGCGGCGCGTCCTGGGCGCGGCCCGTGCTCGGCGCGGTCACACGCGGGTTCGACGTGCACGGCAGTCCCTTCGCCGCGGGCCTGCACCGCGGGGTCGACCTCGCCGCCCCGCCGGGGACGGCGGTCGGCGCGCCGTGCGGCGGTCGGGTGGTGGTCGCCGGCCGAGTCGGGGCAAGCGGCCGCGTGGTCACCGTCGCCTGCGGGCCGTGGCATGCGACGGTGCTCCCGCTCGCGTCGGTCGCGGTGCGCCGCGGCGCGCAGGTCCGCGCCGGGCGCTTCGTCGGGACCGCAGCCGGCGGGAGCGCCCACGCGGGCATCCACCTCGGCGTCCGTCGCGCGAGCGACCGCTTCGGCTACGTCGATCCGCTGCGCTTGTTGCCCCGCGAGCACCCGTGGGTGCCGGTGGCGCCACCGGCGGGCCGCGCGCGGCGTGGCCATCGCGCGGCCGAGTCGGTCGGGGCTCCGGCGCCGCTGTCGCTCCTGCGCGCGCCCGTACCCGTGCGGGTGCCGGCGTCGGCGCCGCGGCTCGCGCCGGCGGCGCCGACGGTCGCGCCCTGGCCGGTGTGGGCCGGCGCCGCGCTGATGCTCGCCGGCGCCGCGACCGGCGGCGTCGTCCGCGTGCGGGCGCGCCGGGCCTCCGCCCGCGTCGCGCCGGGAACGTCGACCCCGCTGGGTAGGGGCTGGGGTGGGTGAGCGTGCTGGGGTGGCGGGCGCTGGGCGCATTTCCGTTCTCCTGGAACGGAAACGCGCCCAGCGCCACTCCGCAGGCCTCGATCCACGTCTTCCCACCCAGCCGCCGTTCTCCACGTGCGAGCCGGGACCACGCCCGAGCCGGGCTCGAACCCGCCCGCACGCCCGCGCGCTCGGCCACCCGCGCGCGCCAAAAGCCGAGAGGCGAGAGGATTGGTGCCATGACCGCGCTGCTCGTCGGATACGGACTCGGCTTCATGGTCGCGCTGCAGGTCGGCCCGATCTCGCTGCTGGCGATCCGCTCGACGCTGCGCGCCGGCGTCGTCGTCGGGCTGGCGATCGGCGCGGCGGTCGCGATCGTCGACACGCTGTACGCGGCGGCGGGCGCCGCCGGGGCCGCCGGCCTGCTGTCGATCGACCCGCTGCGCGTCGCCTTCGGCTGCATCGGAGCCGCCGTGCTCGTCGTCCTCGGCGCGCGCACGCTGTGGTCAGCGGTGCGCGTGCGCAACGGCGGCGAGGTGACCGAGGAGGTCGCGTCGCCGCCGCGTGCGTTCGCGACCGCGCTGGCCGCCACCGCGTCCAACCCGCTGACGATCGCGTCGTGGGCGGCGGTGTTCGCCGTCGCGTCGACGGCCGGCGCCGCCGCGGACCACGGCGGGACCGCGGTCCTCCTCGCCGGCGTCGGGCTCGGCAGCCTCAGCTGGATGGTCATCCTCGCGAGCGGCGTCGCGCTCGCCCGCCGCGCGCTCGGCCCCAACGCGCTGAGGGCGGTCGACGCGCTGTCGGGCGCGGGCCTGCTCGGCTTCGGCGGCGTGCTCGCCTGGCGCACCTTGCACGACTGACGCGCGCAGGCCCTCGGCTAGCCTTCGACGCCCGCATGGCCTTCTACGTCACGACGCCCATCTACTACGTCAACGCGGCGCCGCACCTGGGCCACGCGTACTCGACGATCGGGGCGGACATCCTCGCCCGCCACATGCGCCAGCGCGGGGAGGACGTCTTCTTCCTCACCGGCACCGACGAGCACGGCGAGCCCGTCGCCCAGGCCGCCGAGCGCGAGGGAGTGACCCCGCAGGAGCTCGCCGACCGCAACGCCGCCCGCTTCCAGGCGCTGATGCCGCGCATCAACGCCTCCAACGACTTCTTCATCCGCACCTCCGACCCGCGCCACGAGGTGCGCGTCCAGGAGGTCATGCAGCGCATCCACGACAACGGCCACACCTACAAGGGCACCTACGAGGGCTGGTACTGCCCCCGCTGCGCGGACTTCAAGACCGAGCAGGAGATCGCGGAGGGCAACATCTGCCCGATCCACCGCATCCCGCTCGACCGCGAGCAGGAGGAGAACTGGTTCTTCCGGCTGAGCGCCTTCCAGGAGCGGCTCGAGGCGCTCTACGCCCAGCAGGCGGACTTCGTCACCCCCCGCCAGCGCCGCAACGAGGCCGCGGCGTTCATCACCGGCGGGCTCAACGACGTCTCGCTCAGCCGCTCCAAGCGCAAGCTGACCTGGGGCGTCGAGGTCCCGTGGGACGACGAGCACGTCTTCTACGTCTGGTTCGACGCGCTCCTGAACTACTACACCGCGCTCGGCTTCGCCCGCGACGGCGAGGACCTGACCGGCGAGTTCTGGCCGGCCACCTACCACGTGATGGGCAAGGACATCCTGAAGTTCCATGCGGTGTTCTGGCCGGCGATGCTGATGGCCGCCGACCTGCCGCTGCCCGAGCACCTGTTCATCCACGGCTACCTGCTGATGCGCGACGCGAGCGGCGCCGAGTCCAAGATGTCCAAGTCGCTCGGCAACGTGCTCGACCCGTTCGAGGTGATGGACCGCTTCGGCGCCGACGCGCTGCGCTACTACTGCTTTCGCGAGGTCTCCTTCGGCCAGGACGGCGGCGTCTCCACGACCACGTTCGGCGAGCGCTACGAGTCGGAGCTGGCCAACGACCTCGGCAACCTCGCCAGCCGCACGACCGCGATGATCAGTCGCTACCGCGACGGCGTCGTGCCGGAGGTCGGCGTCGACCCGGAGCTCGGCGAGGACTTCGCCGGGCTTCGCGAGGAGGTCACCGGTCTGCTCGACCGGGCCGAGATCACGCAGGCACTCGAGCGCATCTGGCAGCGCGTGCGGCGGTTGAACCGCTACGTCGAGGAGCGCGCGCCCTGGCAGCTGGCCAAGGACGAGGGGCGCTCCGGCGAGCTCGACACCACGCTGCGCTCGCTCGCCGAGGGCCTGCGCGTGGTCGGCGTGCTGCTGACGCCCTACATCCCCGAGAGCGCCGGCAAGCTCCTCGCCGCGCTCGGGCGCGAGGACACCGCGCTGACCGGCGCAGAGTACGGAGCGGCGCCGGGCGGCGCGCGGGTCGACAGGCTCGCGCCGCTGTTCCCGAAACCCCAGGACTAGGCGACCCGTGATCGACAGCCACACCCACCTCGACCGCGGGCCGGCGCCCGAGGCCGAGCTGGTGGCCGAGGCGACCGACGCGGGGCTGGCGCGCATCCTCACGATCGGCATCGACGGTCCGTCGCGCCGCGCGGCGCTGGCGGCCGCCGAAGCGTACGAGCCGGTCTTCGCTGCGATCGGCCACCACCCGAACGAGGCGACGGGCTACGACGACGCGATCACCGCCGAACTGCGCGAGCTCGCCGCGCACCCGCGCTGCCTCGCGATCGGCGAGACCGGGCTCGACGACTACCGGGACTACGCGCCGCGCCCCGATCAGGAGCGCGCGTTCCGCGCGCAGATCGAGCTCGCGCAGGAGCTTCGCAAGCCGCTGGTGATCCACACCCGCGCGGCCGAGGACGACACGATCGCCACGCTGGCCGAGCATGCCGCGGGGCTCGACGTCGTGCTGCACTGCTTCTCGATGCCCGACCGCCTCGACGAGTGCCTCGAGCACGGCTGGTGGTTCTCGTTCGCCGGCAACGTCACCTATCCGAAGTCGGCCGACCTGGCCGACGCTGCCGCGCGCGTGCCGCTCGACCGCCTGCTGGTGGAGACCGACGCGCCCTACCTGACGCCGCAGGCGGTCCGGCGCGAGCGCAACCGGCCCGCGTACGTGATCCACACCGCGCGCTTCGTCGCCGAGCGGCGGGGGATCTCCTACGAGGCCCTGGATGCGGCCGTCACCGCGAACGCGGCCCGGCTGCTGGGGTGGTGAGCGACCTCCCGGCGCAGCCGAGCCTGCGCCGCATGAAGGCCTTCGGCATCCGCCCGAACCGCGAGCTCGGCCAGAACTTCCTGATCGACTCGAACATCCTCGACGTCATCGGACGTGCCGCGGAGCTCGGTCGCGACGACGTCGTGCTCGAGGTCGGCGGCGGTCTCGGCGTGCTGTCGGAGTACCTCGCCGAGCACGCGGGGCACGTCCACGTCGTCGAGCTCGACCGGCGTCTGGAGCCGCCGCTGCGCGACGCGCTCGACCCGCATCCGAACGCGACGCTGCACTTCGGCGACGCGGTCCGGCTCGATCTCGCCGCGTTCGATCCGGCGCCGACCAAGGTCGTCGCGAACCTCCCGTACGGCGTTGCCGCGACGGTGATCCTGCGCACGATCGACGAGCTGCCGGGCGCGCAGCGCTGGGTGGCGATGGTGCAGAAGGAAGTCGGCCAGCGCTTCGCCGCGAGCCCGGGAAGCCCGGCCTACGGCGTGCCGTCGGTGCTCGCCCAGCTCGCGTGCGACGTGCGCGTCCTGCGCAACGTGTCGCGTTCGGTCTTCCATCCCGTGCCGAACGTCGACTCCGTGCTCGTCGGTCTCGTCCGCCGCGTCGACGCCGGCATCGTCCCGCCGTCGCTGCGCGCGCTCGTCCAGCAGGGCTTCGCGCACCGGCGCAAGGCGCTCGCCCGCTCGTTGTCGCTGGCGCCGGGGGCCGATCGCGAGCGCCGCGATCGCGTCCGCGCCGCGCTCGAGGCGATGGGCCGTCCCGCCGACGCCCGGGCCGAGTCGCTGCCGCCCGCCGCGTGGCGCGAGCTGCACGCCCGCCTGGAGGCGGCGTGAGCGCGGGCTGGCGCGCGCTCGCGCCCGGCAAGGTCAACCTCGCGCTGTTCATCGGCGCACCGCGCGCGTCGGACCGCCTGCACCCGCTGGTGTCGGTCGTGCAGCCGCTCTCGCTCGCGGACGAGCTGACGCTGCGCGCGGCCCCCGCCGGCGTGCGCGAGGACGAGGTGCGCTGCCCCGGCGTCGAGGGCCCGAACCTCGCGGGGGCGGCGCTCGCCGCCTTCCGCGCGCGGACCGGCTGGGACGCACCGCCGCAAAGGCTCGAGATCGTCAAGCGCGTGCCCGTCGCCGCGGGCATGGGCGGCGGCTCGGGCGACGCCGCCGCGGCGCTGCGGCTCGCCGCCGCCGCGTCGGGCACCGACGACCCCGAGCTGCTGCACGAGCTCGCCGTCGGCCTCGGCGCCGACGTCCCCTCGCAGGTCAGTCCGGGCCGCGTGCTGATGTCCGGCGCGGGCGAGCACGTCGAGCCGCTCGCCGATCCGGCGCCGTTCGGCCTGGTGATCGTGCCGCTCGACGCGGGGCTCTCGACGCCGGAGGTCTACCGCGCCTTCGACGCGGGGTCCGAGCCGCGCACGGAGGACGAGCTCGAGGCGCTCGCCGACGAGCTGCGCACCACCTGGCTCGCTCCCGAGCGCATCCACAACGACCTCGAGGACGCCGCGCGCGGGCTCTGCGGCCTGATCGACCCGGCGCTCGAGGCCGTCCGCGCCACCGGCGCGCCGCACGCGCTGGTGTCGGGCTCCGGCCCGACCGTGTTCGGCATCCTGCCGACCGCCGAGGAGGCGGTCGCCGCCGCCCGCGCGCTCGCGCCCGCCTTCCCCCGGACCGTCGCCGCCGAGCCGACGGGCCCCGCCTTCGCTGCTCCCCAGCCGCTGCCATGACCGCCGTGACCGTCATCGCCGTCGTCAAGTGGACCTGGCTCCTCGGCGCCGTCGCGGTCGGCGGCTACCTGCTGGCCCGCCGCCGCGCCCACGGCCGGATCACGCTCGTGGCCGGCTGCGTCGTGGTCGGCGCGGCGCTCGCGATCGGCGCCGGGCTGATCCACCTGCCCAACCTCGAGAAGCTGATCGAGGACGCGGGCACCGCGCTGGGGCGATGGACCTACCTGCTCGTCGGCGTGCTCGCCTTCCTCGAGACCGGCGCGTTCGTCGGGCTCGTCGCGCCGGGCGAGACGGCGGTGCTGGTGGGTGGCCTCGTCGCCGGCCAGGGGCGGATCTCGCTCGCGCTGCTGATCGCCATCGTGTGGGTCGCCGCGGTGCTCGGCGACGTCACCTCGTTCACGATCGGGCGCCGGCTCGGGCGCGAGTGGCTGCTGCGTCACGGCGCGCGGCTGAAGATCACCGAGGACAAGCTCGAGACCGTCGAGGGCTTCTTCGAGCGCCACGGCGGCGCGACGATCGTGATCGGCCGCTTCATCGGGTTCGTCCGCCCGCTGGCGCCGTTCGTCGCGGGCGCGTCGCGCTTCCCGCTGCGGCGCTTCGTGCCCTACGACGTGCTCGGCGCGGGCCTGTGGTCGGCCACGTTCTGCGTGCTCGGCTACGTCTTCTGGCGCTCGTTCGACAAGCTCACGACCTACGTCTCGCGCGGGCTGTTCGCGTTCGGCACCGTGATCGCGTTCGGCGCGGCGATCTACGGGCTGATCCGGCTCCGCAACGACGAGCGGCTGCGCGAGCGCGGCCGCGCCTGGCTCGCCGAGCGCGAGGACAGCCGCCTCTGGCGCCCCGTCGTCCTGGCGGCGGGCCCTACATGGCGCTGGCTCGGGCGGCCGACCGCAGCCGGCGCCGAGGGCTTCGGCCGGTTCGCGATGAACCGCCTCACCCCGGGTGCCGGCCTCGGCCTCGAGCTGACGACGATGCTCGCCGGGCTCGCGGTCGGCGCCTTCGCCTTCATGCTGATCGGCGAGGCCGTCCGGGCGGGCGGGATCGGCGGCCTCACCGGCGCCGACGACGCCGCGGCGAACCTCGCGAGCGACCTCCGGACCGATTGGCTCGTCGACACGGCGAAGGTGGTCACGAACCTCGGGAGCTCCCCGGTGACCGGGCTGCTCGTCGCCGTGACCGCGATCTGGGCGGTGATCAAGCGCCGTTGGATCGACGCCGGCGCGCTCGTGGCGGGCTGGCTGCTGAGCGTGCTCGCCGTGCATCTCACCAAGGCCGCCTACGACCGCCCGCGGCCGGCCGGATCGCTGATCGACACGGCGCTCTCCTCGTTCCCGTCCGGGCATTCGGCCTATGCGGTCTCGCTCGTGGCGTGCGCGGTCGTCCTGGTCCGCGCGGGGACCGGATCGGCCGTCCGCTTCGCCGCGGTCGCGGTCGCCGCGGGGCTGGTGGTGGTCGTCGCGGCGACGCGCGTCTACCTTGGGGCGCACTACCTCACCGACGTGCTCGGCGGCATCGCGCTGGGCGTGGCGGTGTGGTGCGCCGTGGGCGTCGCCGCCCTCGTCGTGGGCCGCGTGCGCCACAATGTCGCCGAGCGATGACCGACCGCCAGATCACCTACACCGTCGTCGGAGCCGCGAGCGTGATCTCGCTGGCCGCCTGGGTCGCCCTGATCGCGATCCCCGCGTGGACGTCCTACTGGCGCCTGCGCGACCGGCTCGTGGCCGTGGCGCTGTCGGTCTACGTGCTCGCCGGCTTCGTGATGGTCGGCGCCGGTGTCGGCGCCGCGGTGCTCTGGTACTACGACCGGCTCTGACGTGGCGGAGGGCGACCGCCTGGCAGAGGCCGCTGCTCTCGACCTCGGGGCGCTCTCGGCGATCTCGGACGCCGTCGAGTCCGGGCTCGGGCTGCCCGAGGTGGTGCGCGCCGCCGCGCGGGCGCTCGACGCGTCGCTCGTCCTGATCGACCGCTCCAGCTCGGTGCTCGCGGTCGCCGCGCGCTCCTCGGCCGACGAGCGGGCGCTGATGGCCAACGCCTCCGGGGTCTCGACACACGACCTGCGCGTCGGCGACACGGCGGTCGGCCGGTTGCGCCTGCGCGGCCGGGGCGGCGACCCGTCGCCGGCGCTGCTGCGGCTCGTCACCACGCTGATCGCCTCCGAGGTCGAGCGCCTGCGCGCGCCCGAGCGCGCCTCCGAGGCGGCCGCGACCGCCTTCCTCGCCGCGGTGCTCCGTCGCGAGGTCACCGATCGCGGCGACATCGTCGCCCGCGGCGAGGAGCTCGGGGCGGACCTGTCGTCGGGCGGCGCGGTCGTCGTCGTGCGCACGCATCACTACGCGCCCGCCGAGGAGGACTGGCGCGCACGCGTGCTCGCCGCCTCCGAGCGCGCGGCGCGCGCGACGTCGGCCGGCGCACTCGCCGCGATGTTCGACGCGCCGCCGGAGGGCACCGGCCAGGTGGTCGTGCTGATCCCCGCGGCCGCCGACGGCGACGTGCGCCGTGCCGCCGACGCGATCGGCCGCGAGCTGCGCTCCGCCCTGCACGGCTTCACGTTCGCGATCGGCCACTCGCGCAGCGCCGCCGACCCGGTCGACCTCTACCGCGCCGGCAACGAGGCGATCCTCGCCGCCAACGTCGCCGAGGGCCGCCCGGGCGCCGACGACGAAGAGGCGCCCGCGGTGCTCGCCTTCGAGGACACGGGCGCCTACCGGCTGCTGCTGCCCGCGATGAGCGAGGACGCGGCCGAGCTGCAGCGCTTCTACGCCGAGACGCTGGCGCCGCTGGTCGCCTACGACGAGCAGTACGAGACCGACCTCGTGCAGACGCTCGAGACGTTCCTCGACGCCGACGGCAATGTCGCGGGCACCGCGCAGCGGCTCTTCACCCATCGCCACACCGTCCGCTACCGGCTCGAGCGCGTCCGCGACCTGACCGGGCTCGACGTCTCCTCGACCGACGGCCGCGAGAAGCTGGGCCTGGGCCTGAAGGCGATGCGCGTGCTCGGCATTGCGGCGCCCCGCGGGCCGGCCACCGAGGCCGGCGCCAGGGGCGGCCGTGTCCCCAGGGACACCAAGGACCGCTGAGGGGTACAGTCGAACTGGCCCTTCGGTCAGGTTTCGCGGGTGAGGTTCGCGCCCAGGACGTCAGATGCATGGCATGGGCGTGGAAGGTCCGCAGGCGAACCTCGTTCTCTCGGCCATGAGTGGCGGCCGCGATGACAGCCGAGCCGTGGGGACCCCCACGATGCCCGGCACGACCTTCGAGCTCGATCGCTTCACGTGGGCCGCACCCGACCGGCTGGAGCTGGCGGGGCGCTTCGCGGGGATCGGCGAGACGCCCGGCGACGCGATCCTCGTCGTCCGCGGGCTGGACTGGGTGCAGCGCCTGCCGGCAGTGCCCGGCACCGAGCCGCCGGACGAGCACGGGCGCTGGCGGGCCGCCTTCGCCTGGCTCGAGGCTCCCGCGGCGTTCGACGGCGCGACGCTCGAGCTGGGCGACGAGCTGAGCGTGGATCTGCCCGCGCCGCGCTCGCGGCGGCGGCCGTTCCACCACGAGCTTCTCGAGGTCCGCCGCCACGACGGCACGGCGGTCGCCGAGGCCGAGCCGGCCGCGCCGGAGCCCGAGCCGGCCGAGCCCGAGCTCGCCGACGCGCCGGTCGCGCCCGAGGCCCGCGAGCCCGAGTCCTCGCTGGTCGACGCGGCCGTGCGCCTACGGCTGCAGGCCGACCTGCTGGCCGCGCGCGAGGAGGCGCGCCAGCTCCAGACCGCGCTCGAGCGCGCGAACGCGGAGCTCGCGCGCACGCGCGCCGACCTCGAGACCACGCGGACTGCGCAGGACGCAGACGCGGAGCGCTTCCGCGACGGCCTCGCCTCGGTGCGCGCGGCCGCCGAGGAGACGCTCGCCGGCGAGCGCACCGCGGTCGAGCAGGCGCGCGCCGACGCGCGCGCCGCCATCGCCGATGCCGAGGCGGGCGCGGAGCGCCAGGTCGCCGAGGCCCGCGCGGATGCCGAGGACGCGGTCGCCGCCGGCGAGCGGCAGGCCGGCGAGCTCGAGCGCCTGCGGTCACGACTCGCGAAGACCGAGCAGCGGGTGAGCGCCGCCGAGCAGCGGGCGGGCGAGGCCGATCGCGAGCTCTCCGACCTGCGCGAGCGCGCCGCCGCGATCGATTCGGCTCGCGAGCAGACCGCCGCCGTACACGCCGACGCCGAGCAGCTGCTCGAGCACCTGACCGCGATGCGCGACCGGCTCGGTCCGGGGACGTGAGCGTCCGGCATGCCACTCCGAACGTCTGCGCTGGCGCTCACGCTGATGGTCGCGATCCTCGCGTGCGCGCCGAGCGCCGTCGGCCAGGATCGGGCCTCCGCCGGCGGCACGCCGACCCCCTCGGCCTCCCGGCTGTGGCAGAAGTACCCGTTGCATCCGACCCCCACGGCCACCGAGACGGTCGGTGCGGGGGACGCCACCCAGGTCGCCGAGCGTACGAAGACCCGATCACCCGCTGTCCGGTCATCGGATGACGGGTCCTCCTGGTCGCCCATGTTGATCGCGCTGATCGTCGTCGTCGGGATCGCCGCGGCCGGCGTCTGGACGCTCGTCTTCCTGCGGCGGAGCCGCGGACCCCTGGTCGCGGGCGGCCGCCGGCACAGTGCGCTTCCGCCGGATCCCGCGCGCCGGTGGACGGGCGCCATCGACTGGATCCAGGAAGGGGACGGTGCCCACTTCCGCGTCGTCGCGAGGGCGCAGAACGAGCCGGGCGCGACGCCGATCCTGCGCTCGGCCGTGCTGCCCTGGCCGCCGGCCGACAGCGGCGCCGTCGACGCGATGACCAAGGCGGTCGAGCGGCTCGAGCTGCGCCTGCTCGACGCGGGCTGGACACCGACCGAGCCCGGCCGCGCCTGGTACGAGAAGCGCTTCGCCTGGGCGCCGAGGCCGACCGCCGTGCCGCCGCCCCAGCCGAAGCCCAAGCGGCCGGTGCCACCCAAGCCGGCGCCGAAGCCGAAGCCCGCCGCGAAGGCCAAGTCGGCGGCGAACGCGAAGGCCAAGCCCGTCGCGGAGCCGAAACCCGTCACGAAGGCGAAGCCGGCGGCGCCGAAGTCCGGGCGCGAGCGGCCGCCCGAGGCGGTCCGGCGCCCGACTCCCGCGCGCGGCACCGGCTCGGCCGGCGCGGCTACCGCGTCGCGGCCCGCCGCGAAGCGCACCGCCGCCTGGCCGCCGGATGCCGAAGACCTGTGGCGGTGCGAGATCCGCTTCGACGCGGGCTACACCGCCTCGCGCTTCAGCGCGACCGTGCACCCGCCCGTGGGCAGCGACGCGCGTAGCCGCGTGGTCGCGCGTTCGGAGTCACTGCGCTGGCTGTTCATGAACCCGCCCGACGCGAAGGTGCCAGAGCACCGCAACGCGGCTGTCGCGCTCGCACGCGCGCTGCGCGACGCGGGCTGGGAGGTCGTCGGCCGCGGCGGCGGCTGGTACGCCGAGCACTACGTCTGGCGCGGCGAGGGCGACCCGCCCGAGCACGTCGACGTCCCGGTGGCCAACGAGCGAGGAGGAGAGCGCCCATGACGAGCACCACACTGACGCGAGCGGGGTTCCTGCGCGCGGCGCTGGGCGGAGGCGCCACCGCGGCGGGCGGGATCGCGCTGGGCTCGCGCGGTGGGAGCACCGAGGCGTCCCCGTCGCGCTCGACCGACGCCGAGATCCTCAACGTCTTCCTGGCGCTCGAGCACGCGCAGGAGGACTTCTACCGCGCGGCCCTCGCCGCCGACGCGATCGATCAGCCGCTGCGCGAGTATGCGACCGCCGCCGCCGGGCAGGAGAACGAGCACATCGCCTTCCTGCGCGAGCACCTCGGCGGCCGCGCACGTCCTCACCAGAAGGTCGACGCGGGCGACGCCGTCCGGTCGCCGGCGCGCTTCCGCGCCTCCGCGATCGCGCTCGAGGAGGCGGCGATCGGCGCGTACATCGGCCAGGGAGCCAATTTGACCACGCCGATGATTGCCGCGATCGCGCCGCTGATCTCGGTCGAGGCGCGCCAAGCGGCGTGGATCCGCGACCTCGCGGGCGTCTCGCCGGCGCCGCGGGCCGCCGACGCGCCGCGGCGCTCCGCGGCCGTGCTCGCCGACCTTCGCGCGAAGGGGCTGATCGGATGATCACGCTCGGCGAGCTCGATCGGGACGAGGCCCTGCTGGAGGCGATCGCGCGGCTCTGCGGACCGACCCGCGCCGAGTTGCTGCGGACCACTGCGCTCGGCGGGGCGGCGATGCTCGCCGTGCTGGTGGCGCGGCCGGCGAGCGCGGAGGCGGCGCTCTCCGACGTCGACATCCTCAACTTCGGGTTGCGCTTCGAGCGCCTGCAGTCGACCTTCTACACGCAGGCCGACGAGATGGGGACGATCGGCCGGATGTCGAACCCCAAGCAGACATGGGCCGAGACGCTCGGCGCCCACGAGCGGGCGCACGTGAAGATCATCGCCTCGGTCCTCGGCCCCAAGGCGGGCCCGAAGCCCTCGTTCGACTTCGGCAACGCGACGGAGACCGACGCTGATTTCACCCGCACGGCGGTGGCGATGGAGGATCTCACCGTCGCGCTGCTGACCGGCGTCACGCCGCGCATCCACGACCGCCGGCTGACCGCGGCGCTGTTCGGCCTGCTGACTGTCGAGGCGCGGCATGCCTCGTGGGCGCGCCACATCGTCGGGGCGACGCCGGCGCCGGCCGCGTTCGACGAGCCGCGGACCTTGGACTCGGTCTCGGGTGCGGTCAAGCGGACGCACTTCATCACCGGCGCGCCGAAGATGACCTCGTCGAGCTCGCCGAACTTCACGGGGTGATGCGCCGGCGCGCGGCGCTCGCGGGCGCGCTCGCCGGCGCCGCGATCGCGAGCGCGACGGCGGCGCTCGTGCTGCCGGGCTCGGGACCGGCCGGCGTCGAGGGCGACGCCGAGCACGCCGCGCGCATGCTCCCGGCGCCCGTCGTGCCGGCGTTCCGGCCCGGCGCACCGCACGGGCTCGGATCGCGTCGCGACCTGGCGTATTGGGCGCCCGTCCGCCGCGCCACGCTCGCGCGCGCAGCGCCCGATCGGACCGCGCCGGTCGTCGTAGCCGTCGCCACGAAGACGCCCGAAGGCACCGACAACGCGCTCGCCGTGCTCGCGCGCCGACCCGACGCGAGCGGCACCCGCTGGGTGCGCGTGCGGCTCGCCGCGCTCCCCAACGGCACGACGGGCTGGGTCCCGCGCTCGGCGCTCGGCGGCTACGAGACCGTCCACACGCGCCTCGACGTCGACCTCGAGCAGCTGCGGGCGACCCTCCTGCGCCGCGGCCGGGTGTTCCTGCGCGTGCCGGTCGGCGTCGGCATGCCCTCGGCGCCGACGCCGCGCGGGCGCTTCTACGTGCGCAACCGGCTCACCCGCTATCGCAGCCCGGTCTACGGCCCGGTCGCCTTCGGGACGAGCGCGCGGTCGGAGACCATCACCGACTGGCCCGCCGGCGGGTTCGTCGGCATCCATGGGACCGACCGCCCCGACCTGATCCCCGGCCGCGTCTCGCACGGCTGCATCCGCATGCGCAACGGGGACATCCTGCGGCTCGCGCGGCTGATGCCGATCGGGACGACGGTGCGGATCTTCTAGAAGACCTCAGGGCACCAGGGCTCGCCCGCCGCGCGGAAGGCGCGGTCGGCGCTCGCCAGCGCACCAGGAGTGAGCTCGCGCACGCGGCCCGCCGCGGCGAGCGAGCCGAGCGGCGTGCCGCCGAGGTAGACGGCGCCGAGGTCGCGGACGTCGAGCGCGAGGTCGGCGGCGTCGGCGGTCGGCACGCAGCGCGCGCCGTGCTCGTCGCCGGTCAGCCGGAGGCGGCCCGCGTTGTCCGGAAGCACCGCATCGGCGACCTCGAGCACGGCGTCCACCGGCGCCCAGTACGTCCGCTGCGCCAGCGCGCGGGCGACGTCGACGAGGCGGACCCAGATCGCGTCGAACACGGTGAGGCTCGCCGCGCGCGGATTGCCCAGCCGGTGCACGATCGGCTCGTCGACCGGCGCCCCCTCCCAGACCACGCTGCGGGTCAGCTCGAGCCCGACCAGGAAGGCCCACAGCGCGGCATGCGCCTCGGTCGTGCGGGCGATCAGCTCGCGCAGCTCGACGACGCTGTCGGACAGGCCGTCGTCGGTCTGGGCCCTGCGCACCGCGTAGACCGCATAGCCGTCGTCGAGCAGCGCGGCCTGCAGGCGCGAGCGGGCCGCGCGCTCGTGCTCGAGGTCGCGCAGGCGCTGGTTCCACTCGGTCGGGCTGCGGCCGAGCATGCCCGGCCGGGTGGGGCGGACCGCGTCGTGGATCGCCGCGAGCTGGCCGCGGGCGTCGCCGGCGGGCGCGATCCGGGGCCGGGGGAGCCCTCGGGCGTCGAGCCGGGCGTCCGGCGAGCGCACGGTGAGGTCGGCGCAGCGGGCGGCGATGTCGAAGCCGTAGCGACCGTAGATCGTCGCCTCCGACGCCCACAGCGCGGCGACCGCTTCCGCGCCGCGCGCGTGGATCGCCTCGAGGTGGCCGTGCATCATCCGGCCGAGCAACCCCTGCCGGCGATGGTCCGGGCGCACGCCGACCGACGTCACGCCGGCCATTCCGACGACGCCGCCGGGAACGGTGAGCTCGCGCGTGAGCAATCCCGAGGTCGCGACGATCTCGCCGTCCTCGAACGCGTCGAGCGTCCGCTCCGGCTCGCACTCGGCCGCCCACAGCGCGCGTGCCTCGGGATGCAGCTCGTCGTAGAACGCGCGTGCGGTCGCGTCGGTGTGGGCGGTGACCTCGTCGGGGTGGATGGGGCGCAGCTCGAGCACGTGACGTGTCTATCGCATCCGGCGCCGGTGGCGCGCGGACCGGCGCTGGGCGGCCGGGTTCGAGCCCGGTCAGCCGCTGTGCGAGCGGCGGCGGTGGCGCACGTAGAGCGCGCCGATCACCAGCACCACGAAGAGCGCGGCGGCGACCGGGCCGGCGACCGTGAGGATCTTCTCCGCGACGTCGCCGAGCAGGTAGACGCCGAAGCCGACGACGCACGCCCAGAGGATGCCGCCGAGCGCGTTCCAGACGAGGAACACGGGCCAGGACATGCCGTTGATGCCGGCGAGCCAGGCGGAGGCGATCCGCAGGCCGGAGACCCAGCGCCCGAGGAAGACGGCCTTCGGGCCGTGCTTGGCGAAGAACGGCTCGCCGAGCTCGATCACGCGCTCGCGCTGGGCGAGGAACGGGCCGGGGCGCAGCAGCAGCCGGCGACCGCCATGCCGGCCGATGGCGAAGCCGACGTTGTCGCCGATGATCGCGGCGGCGGCGGCGAGCGCGACCAGCGCGACGATGTCCATCTGCCCGTCGTGGGCGAGCAGCGCGGCGGCGATCAGCGCGGTCTCACCGGGGACCGGGATACCCATGGTCTCGATCGCGATCAGCCCGAACACGGCGGCGTAGCCGACGTTGGGGGGGATGCTGATCAGGGCCGCGAGCACCGGGCGAGCGTAGCCGTCCGGCCCTGAGGCAACGAGGGGGCCAGCACCCGCCCTCGATCATCTAGGGTGCGCCGGCACCATGGCGATCGGGATCATCACGGGCTCCGGGACCTACGCGCTTCCCGGCTTCGAGGGCGACGGTCCGGAACCGGTCGCGACGCCGTGGGGCGAGGCGCTCGTCTCGCACGGCACCTTCGCCGGCGCCGACGTGCTCCACCTCTCCCGTCACGGTGAGGGCCACCCGCGCCTCTCCAACCACGTGACCCACCGGGCGAACATCGCCGCGCTCGCGCAGCTGGATGCAACGGGCGTGATCGCCGTGACCGTCTGCGGGGCCGTCGAGCCGAGCCTCGAGCTCGGTGCGCCCGTCTGCTTCGACGACCTGCACTTCCTCGCCAATCGGCTGCCCGACGGCGAGCTCTGCACGTTCTACCCGCGCGCGGGCGACGAGCGGCGTGGGCACTGGATCTTCGAGGGCCCGTTCTCCGCCGGCCTGCGCGACGCGCTGCTCGCCGGCGCGCGGGCGGCCGGGGTGGAGCTCCGCGACGGCGGGTGCTACGGCCACGTCGACGGCCCGCGCTTCAACACGGCGGCCGAGATCCGCGGGCTCGCCGTCGCCGGCGTGACCGCGGTGTCGCAGACGGCCGGGCCGGAGACGGTGCTCGCCGGCGAGGCGGAGCTGCCCTACGCGCTGCTCGGCTACCCGACGGACTGGGCCAACGGCGTCAAGCCCGAGCCGACCCCGGTCGCGACGCTGATGGAGATGATGGGCCGCAGCACCGAGGTGTTCGCCGCGGTCCTGCGCGAGGCGGTGCCCCGCGCCGCGGCCGCGCGCCTCTCGCCGCCCGGCACCATGCTGCGCTTCTAGCGGCGCACGCGCAGCCGCGCCGACGCGCGTCCCGTGACGAGCAGCTGGGCGTCGCGGAAGGCCGGGAACGAGCGTCCGCCGATCCGGCCGGTCACGCCGTCGTGGCGACCGATGCCCTCGATCGCGCCCACCAGCTCGTCCAGCGTGGCCGGCGCCTTCGGCGCGCCGCCGCCGACGAGCAGCTCGATGAACGCGTCGTCGCCCTCGAGCGGCTGGTCGGCGCCGGACAGCACGAGCGACCGGCGGCCGGGGCGCACGTGCTTCGGCACCCGGACGCGGAGGGCACGGGTGAACGCGGCGCCGCGCACGCGCTGGAGGCGGACGCGCAGTCGCACCTCCCGTCCGCGGCGCACGACCTTCGGCGCGCGGATCGAGCGCAGGCTCGCCAGTCGCTCGCCGCGGCGCTCGCGCACGGTCGCGCGGACCGAGGTGACATGCGGCGGCCGGCCCTCGTAGGTGTCGACCAGCCCGAGCGCGTCCAGCGCGTCGAGCGCGGCGCCGAGCGCGACGCCGCTGCCCGTGCCGTCGCCGGCGATCGAGGTCGACGCGTAGCGGTTGCAGAAGCGGGCGGGGGCGGTGCGCTCGCGGAAAGCGATCCGCAGGCACATCCGGCCGCTGAGCCGGCCGGGCGTCGCGCCGAGGACCTGCGTCGCGTCCTGCAGGATCGCCAGCGGCGCGACCTGGCCGACCGGCGAGAACCCGGTCGGATCGCCGACCTCGGTCTCGCTCGCGGCGTTGACGTGGAGCGTGTGGGCGGCGCCGGTGTCGTCGTCGTGGGCGCGCACGCGGATCGGGATCGCGCGCGGCAGCACGCCCACGCGTCCGACGACGGCATCGAGCGCGTCGTTGGTCAGCGTGCCGAGATCGTGTCCAGGGGCCGAGAGCTTGTACGAGCCGCCGGACTCGTCGGCCGAGTTCGGGTCGTTGACGACATGGAAGACGTACGCGTCCTGGAGGTAGAGCGATCGGCGGCCGGCGCCTTCGAAGGGATGCCCGAAGGCCCACACGGCGTCGTCGTCGGTGTACGCGACGGTGCCGATCGCGCCGAGCTCGAGATCGCCGCTCGAGTAGCCGACCGCGACGGCCGAGCCCGGCCGCAGCGGCTGGCGCGGGAACGACCCGAGCGGACCGGCGGGCGTGGCGAGGACGGGGCGCCCGGCCGTGCGGCCGGCGGCCTCGAGCCGGCGGGCCAGCGGCGCGCTGAGGCCAGAGACGGTGAGCGGGCCGGTGAGCTCGCGCGCGCCGACGCGGCGCAGGAGGCGCTCGGCCCTCGCGGCGTGGGCGCTCCGCGGCCCGGCGGCCGCGCTCGCCGCCGCGGAGCGGGCGCGCGGGGCCTCGGGCTTGTCGGTGAGGATGGCCTCGATCGGGGTGGCGAGGACGGTCTTGCCGCCGTACTCGCCGATCGACTCGGAGATCGCGCCGATGTTGCGCGCCACGCCGTCGCCGCCGGTGCAGTAGATCGGCGAGCCGGAGAAGCCCGGGCCGATCCCGGTCGAGTCGACCGCAGGCCCGGAGACCTGCACCAGGATCCGCGGCCCGTTCTCGTTCGGGTCGCCGTCGACGACGTCGAGCACCTCCACGTCGAACGACGAGACGGCGGTCCCGCGCACCACGGAGTAGCCCGTGCAGCGCATTCCCGAGCGCACCTGCGAAAGCGGCATGATCGGGTCGCCAACGGCGGCGGCCGGCGCCGCGGAGGCGAGGACGGCCGCGAGCGAGGCCGCCACGGCGGCGAGGGAGAGGCGCAGACGCATGGACGCCGGAGCGTAGCCGCGGGGCCGGGCCGTGTAACCCTTCGTCCGCGGGGGTCGCCGGGCGGCCCGCGCACCGCGCCATGGACTTCGCCCAGCACAGCCCGCACCCGTCGGGGCGGCCCCGCGCCGAGGCGACCGTGCGCCCGGCGGTCCCCGGTGACGTCCCGGCGTACGCGGCGCTGCTCGCGGCCTACGACGGGCGCCCCGACGGCGTGCACCGCGACCGCCTCCGTCAGCGCCTGCGCTCGGGCGCCGGCGCCGTGCTGGTCGCCGAGGTCGCCGGCGCGTTCGCCGGCGCGGGCCGCGTGGCCTGGCTCGAGCCGGAGGGCGACCGCCCGCCGCCGGCGGCCTACTACCTCGTCGGGCTGATCGTCGATCCCGGGCAGCGCCGCGCGGGCGTGGGGGAGGCGCTGACACGCGCGCGCCTCGCCTGGACGCTCGAGCGCGCCGAGGCCGTCTGGTACTTCGCGAACGCCCGCAACCGCGCCTCGCTCGACCTGCACGCGCGCCTCGGCTTCGAGGAGGTCACGCGCGACTTCGAGGTCGCGGGTGTCAGCTTCGACGGCGGCGAGGGCGTGCTCGCCCGCGCGACCGCCGAGTCCGTGCGCGCGGCTCAGGCCGGCGGGTCGCACGACAGCTCCCGTTCGTAGCGCCGGATCCACTTGCGGATCGCGTTGTCGCTGACGCCGTAGTGCCGCCCGACCGCCGAGAAGCCGTCCGCCTGCACCGCGGCGACGAGCTCCTCGTACGGCGGCCGCTCTACACGGCGAAGGTGGTCATGGCTGTCGGGCGGCCGAAGCCAACGCGAGCCGCAAGAGCGCGAGCAGTAGCGCTGCTCGTCGAAGCGGGGCACGAACGAGGTCCCGCAGCGTGCGCACTCGATCGGCTCCCGGACGATCCGGTTCTTGCGCGCGCAGTGCGTGTCGAGCGTCGCCGCGCAGTTCGGGCAGAGGATCCGCAGGTTCTCGAAGCGGTTGTCGTCGCCGACGCCGTTGACGTGATCGAGGATCAGCGCCATCCGCGCGCCGCGCCACTGCTCGTCCTGTCCGCAGAACTCGCAGTGGCGCTGTTTGAGCTCTGCGTCGAACAGCCGCTGCTTGAGCTGCGCGCGGTTGTAGGCGCTGTGCTCGACGAGGACCTGCTCGAGCCGGATCGGGGTGCGCGGTCGCCGCCGCGCACGCTCGCGCAGCACGTCGCGCGCGTCGAAGTGGGCAGTCGAGATGCCCCACTGTCGCGTGTACTTCCGGAAGGTCGCGAAGTTGCCGCCGGCCGCGCGCAGGCCGAGCGCGCGCAGCGTCTCCGACATCGTGCGCGCACCCGCCACGGCGGCTTCGAGTTCAGCGCGGGTGAAGGAGCGGGACACGAACACATGTTCGCACCGCCGCGCGCGTACGCAAGAGCAAGAAGATGCTCACTGGGGGGCCCGGATTCGAACCAGGATCTGACGGGACCAAAACCCGCTGTGCGACCATTACACCACCCCCCAGTAAATCAGCGCGCAGAGCCAGAAACGAGACTGAAATCCGGCGCGCCCGCACCGATACTACGATGCGCGGCGTGCCCGCTCCCACCGTCGTCATCCTCGCCGCCGGCGAGGGCACCCGGATGCGCTCGGCGCTTCCGAAGGTGCTCCACCCGCTCTGCGGCCGGCCGCTGATCGCCTGGCCCATCGCCGCCGCCCGCGAGGCCGGGGCGGAGATCGTCGTGGTCGTCGACAACCCGAAACGGCGTCTCGAGCCGCACCTGCCCGAGGGTGTCGTGACGGCGATCCAGCAGGAGCCCCGGGGCACGGGCGACGCGGTCGCGGCCGCGGCCGCGCACCTCACGCCGGGCCGCACGGTGGTGGTCCTCAACGGCGACGTCCCACTGCTCACCGCCGAGGCGCTCCAAGGGCTCGTCCAGGCGCACGAGGACGCCGGGGCGGCGGCCACGATGGCGACGATGGAGCCCGAGGACCCCAGCGGCTACGGGCGCGTGATCCGCGGCGCGGACGGCTCGGTCGAGCGCGTCGCGGAGACCAAGGTCGCCGGCGACGCGACCGAGGAGGAGCTCGCGATCCGCGAGGTCAACACCGGCGTCTACGCCTTCGAAGGGGGCGCGCTCGCCGCGGCGCTCGAGACCCTGGGCACCGACAACGCCCAGGGCGAGGTCTACCTCCCGGACGTGCTGCCCGCCGTCCGCGCCGCCGGTGAGACGGTCGCCGCGCACCCGATCAGCGACCCGTCGCTGACCCACGGCGTCGACGACCGCGTCGACCTGGCCTTCGCCGAGGCGCGCATGCAGGAGCGCATCAACGAGGGCCACATGCGCAGCGGGGTCACGTTCGTCGACGCGTCGAGCACCGTCGTCGACGCCGGCGTCGAGATCGGCCGCGACACCGTGATCGAGCCGTCGAGCTTCCTGCGCGGCGACACCCGCGTCGGCGCGGACTGCGTCGTCGGGCCCCTCACCACCCTGATCGACACCCGGCTCGGCGACGGCGTGAACGTCCCGCACTCCTACCTGCACGGCGCGCGGGTCGAGGACGGCTGCAGCGTCGGCCCGTTCGCCTACCTGCGCCCCGGCGCCCACCTGCACGCGGGCGCGAAGGCCGGCACCTTCGTGGAGATCAAGAACTCGGAGATCGGCGCCGGCACCAAGGTCCCGCACCTGTCCTACATCGGCGACGCCGACATCGGCGAGATGACGAACATCGCCGCCGGCAACATCACCGCCAACTACGACGGCCGCCGCAAGCACCGGACCACGATCGGGGCGCGCGTGCGCACCAGCGTGGACACGATGTTCGTCGCCCCGGTCACCGTCGGCGACGACGCCTACACGGGCGCCGGCTCGACGATCACCGAGGACGTCCCGGCACGCGCGCTGGGGATCGCCCGAGCGCGCCAGACGAACATCCCGGACTATGCGGATCGCGTCTCCGAGAAGGACGCATGAGCTCGCCGTCGCCGTCGCCCGGTGTGCGTACACTGGCCGCACCGTGAGTGCGCTCCCCCGCACCGGCTCCGTTCCGCTCACCACGTCGCTCACCCTGGAGCACGACAAGCGGCTGATGGTCGTCTCCGGCCGCGCGAACCCCGAGCTGGCCGGCCGTATCGCCGAGAAGCTCGGCGTGGCGCTCGGCGGGGTCGAGCTCAAGACGTTCACGAACGGCGAGGTCTACTGCCGCTTCGAGGAGTCCGTCCGCGGCGCCGACGTCTTCATCGTCCAGCCCACCTGCGGCAACCCGTCGACCGGCATCTCCGCCAACGACGCGCTGATGGAGCTGCTGCTGATGATCGACGCGGCGGTCGGCGCCTCGGCGCATCGCGTGATCGCGGTGACCCCGTGGTACGGCTACTCGCGCCAGGACAAGAAGTCGATGGGCCGCGAGCCGATCTCCGCCCGTCTCGTGGCCCGCGCGCTCGAGGTCGCCGGGGCCGACCGCGTGCTCGCCATGGACCTCCACGCCGGGCAGATCCAGGGCTTCTTCTCCAAGCCGGTCGACCACATGACCTCGATGGGGATGCTCGCCCAGTACTTCCGCGACATGCGGCTCGACGACCTCGTCGTCGTCTCGCCGGACGCCGGCCGGGTGAAGCTGGCGAAGAAGTTCGCCGAGAAGGTCGGGGCCGAGCTGGCGATCCTCAACAAGGAGCGCCCGGCCCAGCAGGTCGCCGAGATCGCCTACGTGATCGGCGACGTCAAGGACAAGACCGCCGTGATCATCGACGACATCATCGACACCGCGGGCACGCTGCGCGCGGCGGCCGAGACGGTCAAGTCCGAGGGCGCCCGGCGGATCTTCGCCGCCGCCACGCACCCGGTGCTCTCCGGCAACGCCTTCCAGAACCTCGCCGCGTCGGCGTTCGAGCAGGTCGTCGTCTGCGACACGATCCCGATGCGCCCCGGCGCGCCGTCGAACATCAAGGTCCTGAGCGTGGCCGACGTGCTCACGGACACCATCCGCCGGATCTTCACCGACGACTCGGTGTCCGAGGTCTTCGGCGGCGAGAACCAGCTGTTCT
>DATBDM010000189.1:0-10913 GCA_036269915.1 Solirubrobacteraceae bacterium
CTGACGCTCCTTGACGATCCAGCGCGCCTGCTTGATCTCCTCGGGGATCGTGGCGCGCATCTGATCGAGGATGTCGTAGATCTCCTCCTTGTCCACGCGAACCTGGTCCGTCAGCGGGACCTGCTTGGCGTTGTGGACGAGATCGTCCAGCTTGTCGATCAGTACCAGGACGTCCATGGCGCTCCCTGTTTCGTCAGCGCGCCAGCGCTTCCTGCAAGCGCTGCGCGACCTCCTCCGGCACGAGATTGGAAATGTCGCCGCCGAACGTGGCGATCTCCTTCACTCCGCTGGAGGAGAGAAAACTGTACTGCGGCGACGCCATCAGGTAGACGGACTCGACGTCGGGAGCGAGATTGCGGTTGAGCTGGTTCATCTCCAGCTCGTACTCGAAGTCCGAGATCGCGCGCAGTCCCTTGACGATCGCCTTGGCGCCGCGCTCGCGTGCGTAGTCCACCACGAGCGTCGAGAACGGCTCGACCGTGACGTTCGGCAGATGGCTCGTCGCGTGCTCGATGAAGCCGATCCGCTCCTCCGCCGTGAACACCGCGGAGCTCTTGCGCACCGAGGCGTTGACGACGGCGACGATCAGCTGATCGAACATGCCGGCGGCACGGGTGATCACGTCGATGTGGCCGAGCGTCACCGGGTCATAGGAGCCGGGACAGACGGCGATGCGGTTATCGGGGGCCATGGATGCGGATGAGCGTGTCGCCGTAGCGGCGTTCGTCTGAGATGGGGAGGTCGAGGTCCAGCGGGGTGCGGCGGTCCGACTCGGTGACCACCGTCGCGCCGGGCGCCAGCACGTACGGCAGCTCCTCCGAGAGCCGACCGCCCAGCCGGTTCGCCAGCCGGTACGGCGGGTCGAGGAAGACGAGATCGTAGACACGCGCCTGATTTCGTGCGCTGCCGAGGAAGCGCAGGGCGTCCTGGCGACGCACCTCCGCCTCGCCGCCGAGCGCCCCGAGGTTCGCGTGGAGTGCCTTCACGGGCGCCGCCGCGCTGTCCACGAAGGTCGCCTCCGACGCGCCGCGCGAGAGCGCCTCGAGGCCGAGCGCGCCCGATCCCGCGAACAGGTCGAGCACGCGCGCGCCCTCCACGCGGTCGCCCAGGATCGAGAACAGCGCCTCGCGGACGCGGTCGCTGGTCGGGCGCGTGGCGTCCCCGGGCGGCGACTGCAGGCGCCGCCCTCCCCAGGCGCCGCCGACGATCCTCATCCCGAGAGGGCCGCGAGCACCTTGGGCGCCACCTGCTTCTTGCGGCTCATGACGCCGGGCAGGTCGAGGACGCCGTCGCGCGACGGGGCGTCGAAGACGCGCTCGAGCGGCGCGCGCTCGCCGGAGACGTAGAGCTCGGTGTTCTTGGCAACGATGTCGGTGACCATCAGGGCGGCGAGCATGTGGCCCTCGCGCTCGCGGACGTCGTCGAGGGCGGCGAGCAGCTCGTCGCGGCGCTCCTGCAGGCCGGGCCCGACGGTCTCGACCTGGGCGATCCGCAGCGTGTTCCCGCCGCCGACCTCGTAGAGCTTCGCGTCGCGGCCGACGATCTGCTCGGCGGAGACGCGCTCGAGGTCGGAGGTCTGCTCGAACATCTCGCGGCCGAAGCCGCCGCCGTCGATCGCCAGCACCGACTCCAGGTAGTCGACGACGGCGCGGTCGCGCTCGGTCGTCGTCGGCGAGTTGAGGATCACGGTGTCGGACATCACGGCGCCGAGCAGCATCGTGGCCGAGGCCGGGCTCGGCTCGAGGCCGCTCTGGCGGAAGCGCTCGATCACGAGCGTCGCGGTCGAGCCCACGGGGTCGAACGTCGCCCGCACCGGGACGCGCGTCTCGATCGAGCCGATGTGGTGGTGGTCGAGGATCTCGACGATCTCCGCGCGCTCGACCCCGACGACGCTCTGCGCCTGCTCGGCGTGGTCGACGAGGATCACCCGGCGCGGCGTCGGATCGACGAGGTCGCCGCGGGTGACGAGGCCGATCGGCCGGCGCTTGCCGTCGACGGCGACGGCGGCGCGGTAGTCGATGTCCTTGACGACCTCGGTGATGTCGGCGATCAGGTCGTCGGGCCGCACGGTCAACGGCTCGGTGTCCATGAGCGCCCGGCAGGGCGCCGACAAGGTGATCATGCGCGCGGTGACGTAGGAGTCCAGCGGTGAGGCGATCACGGCGGTCCCCCGCTCGCGCGCGGTGGTGAGGGTGTCCTCGTCCGGGCGGATGCCGTTGCTCGTGATCAGCAGCGCGACGCCGGTCTCGATCGCGAAGGCCTGCGCGTCGGGGCGGTCGCCGACGACGACGATGTCCCCGGCGCGGAAGCCGACGCCGAGCGAGTCGGCGGCCATCGCCAGCACCCAGACGCGGCCGGCCAGCTCCTGCTCGCCCTCCCCCACCAGCACGTCGCCCTCGAGGACGTGGGCGATCGTGCCGAGGCTCGTCGGGGCGTCGAGGCTCGAGGCCTCGCGCGACTCGCGGATGTAGCGGCGGGCGAGCGCCCGCTCGGTGACGACGCCGGCGAGCTCGCCGCGGTCGTCGACGACCGGGACGAGGTCGAGGTCCTCCCGGGCCATGGTGAGGCCGACCTCGCGCACGGCCTCGGAGTCGTGGGCGAGCGGGAAGCGCTCGCGCATCACGTCGCGGACGCGCAGCAGGGCGTGCGGCAGCAGCATGGGCTCGGCGGCGCCGGCACGCTGGAGCACCCAGCGGGTCTGCTCGTTGAGCTCGCCCAGGCGGACGGGCACGTAGTCGTTGCGCGGATCGAGGCGGCCGCACAGCTCGGAGTAGCCGATGGCCGACGCGATCGAGTCGGTGTCGGGGCTGCGGTGCCCGGTGACGTAGATGCGTCCCACGGCGATGACCGTAGCCTGTCGCCCATGCCGACGGCCTTCCGCCATCCGCTGCGCGTGCGCTTCGCCGAGTGCGATCCCCAGGGGATCGTCTTCAACGCGCACTACGTCGCCTGGTTCGACGTCGCCCTGACCGAGCTGTGGCGCGAGGCGCTCGGGTCGTGGGCGGCAATGGTCGAGCGCGGCGTCGACGCGGTGGTCGCCGAGCTGAGCGTCCGCTTCCGCCTCCCGGCGCGAGCGGACGAGCTCGTCTCGCTGGCGGTCACCGTCGAGGGCTTCGGGACGACGTCGCTGCGCAGCCGCGTCGACGTGCTGCGCGGCGAGGAGCTGCTCGCCGAGGGCCGCCTGCGTCACGTCTTCGTCGACGCTTCGACGTGGAAGCCGGTGCCCGCGCCGGACTGGATCCGCGAGGCGCTCGCGCCCTACGCGGTCGTGTCCGCGTAGCGATCCTCGAGCTGGGCGCGGATCGCCTCGAGCCACTCGGCGGGCGGGCCGAGACCGCCGATCCGCCCGAGCTGCTCGACCATCGCCTCCGAGCGCCAGTCCACGGCGAGCAGGTCGAGCGCCGAGGCGATCAGCATCGCGTGGTGGTCGAACACGCAGTGCAGCACCTCGCAGTAGCGGCGCAGCAAGGGGTCGGCGGACGCGGGCAGCTCCTCGGCCAGCGTCACGAAGCGCGTCGTGATGCGCCCGCCGCGCGACGCGAGCTCGGCCAGCGGGCCGCGCGCGGCGATCTCGTCGAGCAGCTCGGCCGCGTCGTCCTGGAGCAGTGTGGCCTCGGCGGCGATGCGCCGCAGGCGGGCGACCGGGTCGGGTTCGACGCACGTCGCCATGGCCTTCGAATGGTCGCGCGTGATGGCGTCCGTCACAAGGGCGGTCCTCATGCCGGGATCGGCTCGAGCGCGTCGGCGCCGAACGCCGCGAGCAGGGCCTCGCCGAGCAGGGCGTGCTCGGGCTGCTCGAGCTGCGGATCCTCGTCGAGCAGGATCCGGGCGCGCAGGCGGGCGCGGTCGAGCAGCTCGGCGTCCTGCGGCAGCGCTGCGAAGCGGAACGCCTGCAGGCCCGACTGGCGTGTGCCGACCAGCTCGCCCTCGCCGCGCAGCTCGAGGTCGATCTCGGCGAGGTCGAAGCCGTCGCGGTGCGCGGCCAGCGCCCGCAGCCGGGCCGACTCCTTGGCGCCGAAGAGCAGGCACAGCGAGGCGTGCGGCCCACGGCCGATGCGCCCGCGCAGCTGGTGCAGCTGCGAGATGCCGTAGCGGTCGGCGTCCTCGACGAGCATCACCGAGGCGTTGGGGACGTCGATGCCGACCTCGATCACCGTCGTGGCGACGAGCACGTCGGCGCCCCCGGCCGCGAAGGCGGCCATCGCCTCGGCCTTCTCGCGCGGGCGCATCTGGCCGTGCATGAGCACGACGCGGTAGTCGCGCAGCTCGCCGGCCTTGAGCCGCTCGAACTCCGCCGTCGCGGCGCGCGCCTGCAGCACCTCGGACTCCTCCACCAGCGGGCAGACGACGAACGCCTGGCGCCCGGCGCGCAGCTCCTCGCGGATGCGCTCGTAGGCCCGGGCCCGCTCGCGCTCCGTGGCGCAGACGTGGGTCTCGATCGGCCGGCGTCCGGCGGGCAGCTCGCGCAGGACCGTCACGTCGAGGTCCCCGTAGGCGGTGAGGGCGAGCGTCCGCGGGATCGGCGTCGCGGTCATGTGCAGCACGTGCGGCGCGACGCCCGCCGGCGCCTTGCGGTCGAGCGCCCGGCGCTGGTTGACGCCGAAGCGGTGCTGCTCGTCGACGACCACGACGCCGAGCCGGTCGAAGACCACCGGATCCTCGATGACGGCGTGGGTGCCGACCAGCAGCTTCAGCTCTCCGGTGGCGAGCTTGCCGAGCAGGTCCGTCCGGCGCGACGCGGTCGTCGACCCCGTCAGCAGCGCCGCCTGCACGAGCTCGCCCGGCATCAGCGCCTGCAGGGTCGCGAAGTGCTGCTCGGCGAGCGTCTCGGTCGGCGCCATCAGCGCCGCCTGGGCGCCCGACTCGACCGCCCGCAGCATGGCGTAGACCGCGACGACGGTCTTGCCCGAGCCGACCTCGCCCATCAGCAGCCGCTGCATCGGCCGCTCGCCGCAGAGCTCGGCGTCGATCGCGTCCATGGCGGCGCGCTGGTCGCCCGTCGGCGCGAACGGCAGCGAGTGCTCGAGCCAGCGCGAGGTCAGCTCTCCGGGGGGCGCGAGCGCCTCGGCCCGGGCGGACTCGCGGCGCCGCGCGCGGCGCCGCAGCAGGCCGAGCTGGAGCAGCAGGAGCTCGTCGAAGGCCAGCCGGCGCCGGCCGCCCTCCTGGTCGCCGAAGTGCGCGGCATCGAGCGCCGCGGCACGGTCGGGCAGCCGCTCGATCGCCCGCATCCGCGCCGGGAGCGGCTCGAGCGCCTCCTGCGCCGCGCCTCGCCACTCGCGCGCGAGGGCGAGGATCTGCGTCGAGGACAGCCCATCGGTCGCCGGGTAGGTCGCGACGTCGCCGTCGGCGCCCAGCGCGTCGGTGCTCGGGGCGTGGAACTGCACCCGGAAGCGGTTGCGGGCCTGGTACTTGCCCTGCAGCAGCAGCCGGGTGCCGGGCGGGTACTTGCGCGCGAGCCACGGCTGATTGAAGAAGGTCGCGGCCATCGTGCCGCTCTCGTCGGCGACGACCGCCTCGACAAGCGGCTTCATCCCTCGCCGCCGCACCGGGCGCGACGCGATCGAGCGCACCTCCACGATCACCGTCGCCACCTCGTCGACGCCGAGCGTCGCGATCGTGCGCGCGTGCTGGCGGTCGCGGGGCAGGTGCTCGAGCAGGTCACCGACCGTGTGCAGGCCCAGCCGCTCGGCGGCGGCCGCGGCCTTGGCGGGCGTCACCGGCAGCGGCGTGGTCAGCCGCGACGGCCGGGGATAGCGGATCGGGGCGGCGTGGAGCGCCGTCTCGGGCAGCGGATCGGAGGACGCGAAGGCGGTCGGCACGGCGCTTTCATTGTGGTCACCGGGACGGTCGGAGCGGACGGCGTTCGTGCGGCGCTCGGTCGTCCCCGGCGTTCGCGCCGGGCTGGGCGAACGTCAACGCCTGCATCGAGGGGTGGGTCCCGGCGCGGTTGGGCGGGTCGAGATTTCGTGCGCCGCGTCACTTGGGTCGCGATGCGGAGCACGTTTCCTGCCCTCAGCCCGCCGCTACTCAGCGGAGATGAGCCACCAGTAGGCCGGCTGGTCGCCGCGCGAGTACTCCACGTCGACCCCGTCGGGCGCGAGTGCGGTGACGGCGTCGTCGTCGAGCGGCGCGCTGTCGCCCTCGATCAGCGTCAGCAGCTCCGCCTCGCGGCCCAGCTCGCCGAGGACGACCTCGAGCGTCTCGGCCGGGTGGCCCCAGGCGACGATCCGCTCGTCGACGAAGCCGACCGCGTCGCCGCGGTGAAAGCGCGGCGGGACGCCCTCCGCGTCGTCGCGCGCGGCCTCGGTGACGGCGCCCGTGCGGACGTGCGCGAGCGCGTCGGCCATCGCCGCGGCGTTCTCGGCGGCGCTGCGGGTGGCGTCGAGCGCCACCGCCGCGGCCAGGCCGGCCTGCTGGGAGCGCGTGGGCACGACCGAGACCGTCTTGTCCGACAGCTCGGCGGCGCGCTCGGCGGCCATCACCACGTTCGGCGAGTTCGGCAGCACCACGACCTCCTCCGCGGGCACCTGGTGGATGCCGGCGAGCAGCTCGTAGGTGGACGGGTTCAGCGTCGGTCCGCCGTCGAGCACGCCGGCGCCGAGACCCTCGAAGAGCTCCTGCATCCCGCGCCCGCTGACCACGGCGAGCACGCCGCAGCCGTCGAGACTCGCGCTCAGGCGCCCCGCGCGCTCGGCGACCTGCTCGGTCATGTCCGCCACATCCAGCCGGGAGACCTCGCCCGCGCCGTCGAACAGCGCGGTCGCGCGCTCGGGCTCGTCGGTGTGGAGGTGGATCTTCAGCGTCGAGCGGTCGCCGACGACGAGCACGGAGTCGCCCAGGCGCTCGAGCGGCTCGCGCCACGGGGTCGGATCGAGATCGGAGCCCGTGACCGCGAAGTTCGTGCAGTAGCGGTAGGTCGAGGACGCGTGCTGCGGGTGGGTGACGCGCGCCGGGGCGTGGTGGTCGAGGTCCGGCGGCGGGGTGCCGCGCAGTGCGGCGACCATGCCCGCGAAGAGGATCGTGAGGCCGTAGCCGCCCGCGTCGACGACGCCGGCGGTGCGCAGCACCTCGAGCAGCTCGGGACCGCGGCGGACGGAGTCCTGGCCCGCGTCGAGCGCCGCTTCGAGGACCTCGGCGAGGATCTCGGCCTGGCGGCGGTCGTCGACGCGCTCGGTCAGCCGCGGCTGCTCCATGTGCGCGATCTGCGACGAGGCGCGGGCCGCCATCTCACGCATCACGGTGAGGATCGTGCCCTCGGCCGGGGCGCGGACCGAGCCGTAGGCCCGCTCGGCGGCACGCGCCATCGCGGCGGCGATCAGCACCGGGTCCACCAGGTCGCCGGGACGCGAGATCAGCTCCTCGGCCGCGCCGCGGATGAGCTGCGAGAGGATGACCCCGGAGTTGCCGCGCGCGCCGAGCAGCGCCGCGCGGGCGACGGAGTCGACGATCTCGTCGCGGCCGATCTCGTCGAGCTGGCCCTGTGCGGAGAGCCGGTCGAGCTCGGCCAGCACCGCGTGCAGGGTCAACGCCATGTTGTCGCCGGTGTCGCCGTCGGCGACCGGGAACACGTTCAGGTCGTTGACCTCCTGGCGGCGGCCTTCGAGTTGCGCCAGGGCGCCCTCGACGACCGCTCGGAAGCGGATGAGGCTTGGATCGGCCACGGGACGGAGGCCCCGGGCCGGCTAGGCCTTGGTGACCTTGCCCGCCTTGAGGCAGCGCGTGCAGACGTACACGCGCTTCGGCGCGCCGCCCTCGGTGATGCGGACCTTCTGCAGGTTCGCGTCGAAGCGCCGCTTGGTGGCGACCATGGAGTGTGAGCGGCTCTGGCCGAAGGCCGGGCGCTTGCCGCAGGAGTGACAGATCCGTGCCATGCGGCGAGGGAGAATAGCGGTCAGGCGCGTTGGGTACGGTCTATTGGTGCCTCCGGCCAGTACGGCACGTGTGTCCCTGCCCGATCGCTACCGGGTCATCCGGCATCTCGCCAACGGCGGGATGGCGAGCGTGTGGGAGGCGCATGACGAGCTCCTCGACCGCGACGTCGCGGTCAAGGTCCTAGCCCCGCACCTCGGCGAGGACGATGACGCGCGCCGTCGCTTCGCCCGTGAGGCGCGCGCCGCGGCGGGGCTCTCGACGCATCCCAACGTCGTCACGATCTACGACGTCGGAGAGCACGCCGGCCGGACCTACATGGTCATGGAGCTCATGCGCGGCGGCTCGCTCGCGGACCGGCTGCGGCGTGGCGACGAGCGAAGCGGCGACGAGCGCGAAGCGCGAGGCAGAATCTCGCACGACGACGCCCTGCGCTGGCTCGGCGAGGCCGCGGCCGGGCTCGACGCCGCCCACGACGCCGGGGTCGTGCACCGCGACATCAAGCCGGCCAACCTGCTGCTCGACGAGCGCGGGCGGCTCGGCATCGGTGACTTCGGCATCGCCCGGGTGGCCGAGACCTCGGCCGCCCACCAGCTGACGGCGACCGGCCAGGTGCTCGGCACCGCCGCCTACATCTCGCCCGAGCAGGCGCTCGGCGAGGGCGCGAGCGCGGCCTCGGACCGCTACGCGCTGGCGGTCGTCGCCTACGAGCTGCTGACCGGGACCCGCCCCTTCCGGGCCGAGAACTTCGCCGCCCAGGCGCGCGCCCACGTCGAGGACCCGCCCGCTCCGCCGTCCGAGCGGCGCCCGGGCCTCTCCCCCGCGGTCGACGCGGTGCTGCTGCAGGGGCTCGCCAAGGACCCCGACGACCGCTGGCCCACCGCGACCGAGATGGTCGGGCGGCTCGACGACGCGCTCGACGCGCCGCCGACCGAGGCGACGCGCGCGATGGCGCCCATCGGCGACGGACGGCGGACCCCGCCGCCGCTCCCGCCGCGCTCGGAGCCACTCCCCGTCCGCCGCCGTCGCTTCGGCGGCGCGGCCGTGCTCGCGGGCCTGGCCGGCCTGCTGCTCGTGGCCGTCGCCGCCGCGGTGCTGCTCTCGGGCGGCGGCGGCGACAACGGCAACCAGACCGCCGGCACGCCGACGCCCGCGAAGACCGCGGCGCCGGCCAAGAAGAAGAAGAAGGCCCAGAAGACGCCGACGCCCACCTCGACGGCCACCGTCACGCCGACGCCCACGGCCACCGCCACCGCCACCGCCACGGCGGCCCCGCCCAGCTCGGGCGGTGTCGACCTCACGAAGGCCTCCCAGCTGCAGACGGCGGGCTTCAGCGCGGGCAACTCGGGCGACTTCGCCAAGGACCTCGCGCTCTCCCAGCAGGCCCTCAAGGCGTGCGGCGACACCCAGCGCCTCAGCCCGTGCGGCTACGCGAACTACGAGATCGGCCGCAGCCTGGTCGAGCTCGGGCGCCCGAGCGAGGCGATCCCCTACCTCGAGCGCCGGCTGGCGTTCGGCGACAGCACCGGCCAGGTCCAGAGGATGCTCGACCGCGCCAAGGCGGAGGCGAGCGGCGGCTCGTCCGGTCCCGGCAACGGCAAGGCGAAGGGCAAGCACAAGGGCTAGCCCCCCGGGGCCTGGTCACATCCGTTGCAAACGCTCCCGGATGGCCGCGAGCGCCATGACCGCCTCGGCGGCGTGGGCGCCGGAGTCGCGCTTGCCGCCGCCGGTGCGGGCGAGCGCCTGCTCCATCGTGTCGACGGTCAGCACGCCGAACGAGCACGGCACGCCGGTGCGCAGCTGCACGTCCTGGATGCCGCGGGCCGTCTCGGCGCAGACGTAGTCGTAGTGGTCGGTCTCGCCGCGGATCACCGCGCCGAGGCAGGCGACGCCGGCATAGCGGCCCGATTGCGCCAGGTAGCTCGCGGTCAGCGGCAGCTCGAACGCGCCCGGGACCTCGAAGACGTCGGCGGCGTCGTGGCCGGACTCGGCGAAGGCGCGCTGCGCTCCCGCGACGAGCCGGTCGGCGAGATCCGTGTAGAAGCGCCCGACGGCGATCGCATACGCGGTCACGACCGGCCGGTCTCGCGGTCGTGGACCTGCTCGTCGTGGACCATCTCCTCGTCGAGCGCGAGCCCCTGGTGGTGGAGCGAGTGGCCGAGGCGATCGCGCTTGGCCCGCAGGTACGCGTGGTTCTCGGGGTTCGGGGCGTGCTCGATCGGCACCTGCGAGGTGACCGACAGCCCGTAGCCCTCGAGGCCGCGGATCTTCTTCGGATTGTTGGTGAGGATCCGGATCGAGCTCAGCCCGAGGTCGGCGAGGATCTGCGCGCCGATGCCGTAGTCGCGCAGGTCGACCGGCAGCCCCAGCTCGAGGTTGGCGTCGACCGTATCGAGCCCCCCGTCCTGGAGGTTGTAGGCCTTGAGCTTGTTGAGCAGGCCGATCCCGCGGCCCTCCTGGGCGAGGTAGAGCAGGACGCCCGAGCCCTCGCGCTCGATCATCGCCAGCGCGGACTCGAGCTGCTCGCCGCAGTCGCAGCGCAGCGAGTGGAAGACGTCGCCGGTGAGGCACTCCGAGTGCACGCGGACGAGCACGTCCTTGTGCCCGTCGACCGCACCCTTGACGAGCGCGACGTGATGCTTGGCGTCGACGAGGGAGCGGTAGCCGACGACGTTGAACTCGCCGAACGCCGTCGGCAGCCGGGTGGCGACGACACGCTCGACGAGCTTGTCGTGCATCCGCCGGTAGGCGATCAGGTCGGCGACCGTGATCATCTTCAGGTTGTGGCGCTCGCAGTAGCCGACCAGGTCGGGAACGCGCGCCATCGTCCCGTCGTCGTTCATGACCTCGCAGATCACGCCCGCGGGGTTCACGCCCGCAAGCCGCGCGAGGTCGACGGCGGCCTCGGTCTGGCCCGTGCGCTCGAGCACGCCGCCGGGCTTGGCCTTGAGCGGGAACACGTGGCCGGGCTGGACGAGGTCGCGCGGCGCCGAGCCGGGATCGACCGCGACCTGGATCGTGCGGGCGCGGTCGGCGGCGGAGAT
>DATBDM010000190.1:0-4819 GCA_036269915.1 Solirubrobacteraceae bacterium
CCCTCAGCCGCGATGAGGTACCGCAGCGCGTGATCGAGATCGAAAGCCATGTCCCGGTTCTCATCGGCGCCGGCGGGCAGGCGCTTGAGATGGGACACGTGTCCAGGCAGGGCGCCCTGCGCTCAAGCCCGGAAATGACGAGGGGCCCCACTCGGGGCCCCTCGCCGAAGGACTGGTCGCGGATCGCGCTACGCGACGTCGCGGAGCTTCTGCGCCTCGGCGAGGCTCTGCAGCTTCTTCAGCGACTGGTTCTCGATCTGGCGGATGCGCTCGCGCGTGACGTTGAACGTGCGGCCGACCTCGTCCAGCGTGCGCGGGTGCTCGCCGCCGAGGCCGTAGCGCAGCTCGAGCACGCGGCGCTCGCGGTAGGAGAGGTTCTCCAGCGCCTCGCGCAGCGCTTCCTTGGTGAGGATCTCCGCGGCGCGCTCGTACGGCGACTCGGCCCGCTCGTCGGCGATGAACTGGCCGAACTCGGACTCCTCCTCGTCGCCGACCGGCTTCTCGAGCGAGACCGGCGCCTGGGCGGAGCGCTTGATCGACTCGACCTCGTCGGGCTCGATGCCCGTGTGGTGGGCGATCTCCTGGGCGGTGGGCTCGCGGCCCAGCTCCGTGACGAGCTTGCGCTCGGCGCGGCCGATCTTGTTGAGCTTCTCGACGACGTGCACCGGGATGCGGATCGTGCGTGCCTTGTCGGCGAGCGCGCGGGCGATCGCCTGGCGGATCCACCACGTCGCGTAGGTCGAGAACTTGAAGCCCTTGCGGTAGTCGAACTTCTCGGCCGCGCGCACGAGGCCGAGCGTCCCCTCCTGGATCAGGTCCAGGAACGGCAGGCCCTGGTTGCGGTAGTTCTTGGCGATCGAGACGACGAGCCGCAGGTTGGACTCGACCATCTTCTGCTTCGCGTCGAGGTCTCCGCGCTCGATGCGGCGGGCGAGGTCGACCTCCTCCTGCGCGGTGAGCAGGCGGACCTTGCCGATGTCCTTGAGGAACAGCTGCAAGGAGTCGGTCGTCATGTCCGGCTTGAGGTCGATCGTCGCCTTGCGTCGTCGTCCTCGCTTGTCCGGCGCGCGCTCCTCCTGCGCGGCGACGGCAGCCGGGTCGACCTCCTCGACGAGCTCGATCTCCGACTTCTCGAGGTAGCCGTGCAGCTCCTCGACGTCGGACTCGTCCAGATCGATCTCCGAGACGGCCGTGGCGATCTCAGCGAAGGTGAGGACCCCGACCTGCTGGCCCTTGAGGACCAGCCCCTTCACTTCCTCGAGTTCTTGCAGATCCACTACTGACATCGACGTCCCGTTCTCGGCGTGCGCCCCTCAGGGAGCGCTGCGTTTTGACTCGGTACTACCGAAGCTCGGTACCCCTTCAGCCCGCATTTCAGCTGGGATCTCGAACCCGGACGATCAATCTAGACGCTATGTTTTCTGAAGTGCGCGGCCGGCGCGCCCATCCGGCCCGATGACTGTACTGCGGAACGCGGGCATCACCAGGGAGCGGCGCCCAAGTCGTCGCTGCGAGCGTCCCACACGACACCTATGAGCGACAAGCCCGCCAAGAGCAAGAACGCCAAGAAGAGCGCAAAACGCGCGGCCAAGTCCGAGACCTCGGTGCTCGGCTCGCTGCCCGCGACGCGCCCGAACCGCCTGGGCCGGCACGCCACGTCCGCGACCGCCAGGCCGACCGCGAACACGACCGCGACGGCCAGGCCCAAGGCCAGCGCCGACGCCAAGCCCAAGACCAACGCGAAGCCCAAGGCCACGGCGAAGGCCAAGCCGCGCGCGACGACGAAGGCCAAGGCGACCGCGACGGCGCCGCCGCCGCAGCCGCCGCGCGCGCCCACGCCGCCGCCTCCTCCGCCGCCGCGGAGCGGGCCGCCGTCCTCGGCGCCCGAGATCGTGACGACCGCGGTGCAGGCCGCCGGCGAGGTCGCGCAGATCGGCGTGGGCATCGGCGTGCGCGCCCTCAAGCGCGCCGCCAAGCGCCTTCCCGGCGTCTAAGAGCCCGGGCTCCTCAGTCGCGGTCCTCGATGTAGGCGACGATCCGGTTCGTCAGCGCGGTGAGCGCCGGCGCCGGGGTCTCGACCGCCAGCGGCCGCGCCTCGAGCAGCCGCTCCATCTCCGCCCCGACCTCGGGCGCCGACCGGCGCGCGAGCGCGGCGCTGACCAGCGCCGCGCGGCGGACCGTGTGCGGGTCGAGCGTCCACAGCGCCTCGAAGCGCCGCTCGGACTCGGGCAGGTGGTCGTCGCGCTGGGATTCGGGCGTCTCCCAGGCGAGCAGGCACGCGGCGTACCCCGGCGCATCGACGATGACCGCCCACTCGTTGCCGAGCGCGTCGTCGGGCGTGATCGGCAGCTCCCACGGGGTCCCGTCGCCGCCGCCGACCGACTCGAAGTCGGCGAACGCGACGCAGATGTCGGCGACCTGCGCGAGCCGGCGGTAGCGGTGCGCGACGGCGCGGAAGTGGCGGTCGTGCTGGAAGGCGCCGACCACGACGGGGCAGGCGGCGCGGGCGAGGGTCTCGTCCTCGATGCCGCGGGAGATCGCCAGCAGCGTGCGCTTGGCCAGCACGAGCGGGCGACCGGTCCCGTCGGCGGCCACGATCGCGCCGTAGATCGAGGGGCGGTCGGTCGGGTCGCCCGCGGCCCGCGCGCGGTCGAGCGCGGCGGGGACCGAGAGACCGCCCTCGCGGTAGGCGACGACGCGCCGCAGCGTCTCGACGTCGTGCGGCGTGTAGACCCGATAGCCGGACGGGGTGCGCTCGGGCTCGGGGAAGCCGTAGCGCTGCTCCCACATGCGGATCGTCCCGGCGGCGAGGCCGGTCCGCTCCGCGACGTCCTTGATGGCGAGACCCTTCACGATGTGATCACGAAGCCTTCCACGAGGTGTTCAAGGCCGCGTCGCCTCTCCCTGCTCCGGAGTACGGCGCGTCGCGGCGGCGAGATCGCGCCGGGTTCCGGGTAGGCCGCACGCCATGGATCGCGATCCCGCTCCCCTGCTCGTCACCGGCGCGTCCGGCTACGTCGGCTCGCGGCTGCTGCCCGAGCTGCGCAACCGCGGCCACGCCGTCCGCGCCCTCGCCCGCGATCCCTCGTCGACGCGCTTTCCCGCGGGCGTCGACCCGCGCCAGGGCGACGCGGTCTCCGGCGCGGGACTCCCCGCCGCCCTCGAGGGCTGCCGCACGGCCTACTACCTGATCCACTCGATGGAGGGCTCGGGCGGCGATTTCGCGGCGCGCGACCGCGAGGCGGCGGTCAACTTCGGCGAGGCCGCGAGCGTCGCGGGCGTCGAGCGCGTGATCTACCTCGGCGGGCTCGAGCCCGCCGGGTCCGGCGCCTCCGAGCACCTGCGCTCGCGTCACGAGGTCGCCGACCTGCTGCGCCGGCGGGTGCCGCAGCTCGTCTACGTCCGCGCGGCGATGATCATCGGCTCCGGCAGCTCCTCGTTCGTGATGCTGCGCGACCTCGTCTCCAAGCTGCCGGTGATGATCACCCCGCGCTGGGTCGACACGCGCACCCAGCCGATCGCCGAGCGCGACCTCGTGCGCGCGCTCGCCGACCTGGCCGAGCGCGGCGAGGTCCCGGACGAGGTGCAGCTCGGCGGCGCCGAGGTCCTCACCTACCGTGAGATGATGCGCGGCGCGGCTCGCGCCATGGGGCGCCGCCCGCCCAACATCGTCACCACACCGGTGCTCTCCCCCCGCCTCTCCTCCTACTGGGTGTCGCTCTTCACCCCCTACGACCCCGGGCTCGTCCGCCCGCTGGTCGACGGGCTGCGCAGCGAGATGGTCGTCCACACCACGCCGCCGAGCGGGATCAACGATGCGCCGCTGGGCTTCGAGGACGCCGTCCGCGAGGCGCTGCGGTGAAGCTGCTCAACCGCGTCTCCGAGCAGCACGTCGCGAACTCGGTCATCGCGGACCCGGAGGAGCACACGGTGATGGACGAGGACGGGTCGGTCCGCTCGATCCAGGCCGCGAACATCACGATGCCCGAGGCCGAGCTCGAGCAGCTGTGGACGCCGATGAACCTCGAGCGGCTCGCGCGGACGTACTGGAAGTACCTCTCGCGCGTCTCGCTCGGCCTGATCCGCGTGCGCTACACCGACGACGAGCGCGCTGTCGTCCTGCTCCGGCGCCCGTTCGTGCTGCTGCGCTTCCACGCGCCCGACTACGAGATGCGCGCCGACCACGGGCTCGTCCGCTGGCGCATCCGCGACGGCGTCCTCGTCGCGCAGCGCGACCACGGCCACCTGGAGATCGAGGTCGACCGCCGCCCCGCCGAGGAGACGGGCTACGTGCGCATCCACGTCGAGGTCGAGGTGTCGAACTTCTATCCCGCGCTGTCGGCCTGGGTCGCGCGCTGGTTCTACGCCAACACGCAGTCGCGCATCCACGTGCTCGTCACGCACGGGTTCCTGCGGTCGCTGGCGCGGCTCGAGCTCGAGGAGTCCGCCGTCGGGCGCTTCGCGATGCCCGCGCAGAACGGCAACGGCGAACGGCCCGTGGCGCCGCACCAGGAGCCCGTCACCGTCGGCGACACGCCGTGGCCGCTCGTGCTGGCGCTGGCGACCTCGGCCGGCGCGGCCGCCGCGCTGCTGTTGCGCCGCTACGGGCTGCCGCGACCGCGCCGCTAGGAGAAGCGGGCGCCGCCGAGGTCGCGCAGCTTGGAGCGGTCGTGATGCGACTGGATCCGCCGCACCGTGCCCGACCGGCTGCGCATCACGAGCGACTCGGTGCTCGCGCCGGACGCGCCGTAGTAGCGCACGCCCTGCAGCACGTCGCCGTCGGTGACGCCCGTCGCGGAGAAGAACACGTCCTTGCCCT
>DATBDM010000191.1:0-2980 GCA_036269915.1 Solirubrobacteraceae bacterium
AGCCGCGCCTCGAGCTCGGAGCGCTCCGTGATGTCGGTGGCGAGGGAGCCGAGCCCGTAGACCTGGCCCGCAGGGTCGAGCAGCGGGAACTTGGCGACCACGAAGCGCCGGTCGCGGCCGCGGATGCGGCGCCACTGCTCGACCTCCACGGGGTGGCCGCCGGCCATCACCTGGCGGTCGTGCGCCTCGATCTCGACCGCCTCGTCGGGCTCGGCGAGGTCGGCCGCGGTGAGGCCGAGCGCACCGCCTGGGGGCAGGTCGAAGATCGCCTCGAAGCCGGGGTTCGCGAAGGTGATCCGGCCCGCGGCGTCCTTGAGGGCGAGCGCGCCGGGCGAGGCGTCGAACACGGCCTGCAGCCGCGCTGAGCTCGCGTGCAGCGCCGCCTCGGTCGCGGCGCGGTCCATCGCGGAGGCGACGACGTTGGCGACCGCCTGGACGCAGTGGACGTCGTCCTCGGTGAAGACCCGCTCGCGGCGGGTGTGCACGCCGATCGCGCCGAGCTCGCGGCCGCGCGCGGTCATCGGCACCGCCAGCCCGCTGACCACGCCGTGGTGGGTGCGCAGCAGGGCGGCGTACTGGCTCGGGTCGGCCGCGGTGTCGTGCACCAGTACCGGCGCGCGGCTGTCGAGGCTCAGGCCGACCATCGTGTCGACCACCGGCACGAACGGCGCCGGGTCCCAGCCGACCGAGCCGCGGATCGCGAACTGCTCGCGGCCGCCGAGCAGCTCGAGCACCTCGACCAGGTCGACGGCGAGCACGCGGGCGAGCGCCTCCGCGGCGGTCTGGAAGAGCTTCGCGACCGGCTCCCCGCCGAGTGCGAGCTGCCCGAGCTCGGCGACCGCGGCCTGCTGGTCGGCGCGCACGCGCAGCCGCTCCGCGCGATGGCGGTCGGCGATGTCGCGGACGACCGCGAGCGTGAGCGGTCCGCCGGGATCCTCGAGCGGGCTCAGCAGCAGCTCCACGGGGAGCCGGCTGCCGTCGGCACGCACCGCCTCCAGCTCGAGCACGACGCCGCGTGGCGCGCGCCGGCGCCCCGCCCTGGCGGGCGTCCGGAGCTCGGCGGGGAGCAGGAGGTCGACGTGCTCGCCCAGCATCGCGCCCGGCGGGTAGCCGAAGAGGGCCTCGGCGCGCTCGTTGGCACGCACGATGAGGCGTGCGTCATCGACGACCACCACCGCGTCCGGCAGCGCCTCCAGTACCGCGTCGAGAGCGAGCGAGGGTCGTTCCATGACCGCTGGTGATCTTCTACCCGTTCTTCCCGACGGCATCGGAGGGATATCTCCGACCCCGTTGGTAGGATTAGCGCCGATGATCTTCACGACCAAGGCCGAGTACGGCGTACGGCTGCTGATCCAGCTCGGGCTGCAGGCCGGGGACGCCCCGGTGAGTCTGAAGGCGGTCGCGGAAGCCGAGGAACTGCCCCTCGCTTACCTCGAGCGCATCGCCGCACTGCTCAAGAAGGCGGACCTCGTGCGAGCGACGCGCGGCGCCCACGGCGGCTACGTCCTCGCCCGCCCGGCCGCGGAGATCACGATGGACCAGGTCGTGCTCGCGCTCGAGGGCGCGATCGCGCCGATGGACTGCTTCTTCGACGACCGCGAGGGGCGCGTGCTGTGCTCTCACGGCGACGACAACCAGCACTGCGCCACCAAGCTCCTGTGGACGCGCGTGCAGATGGGCGTGATCCGCTCGCTGCAGCGGACCACCCTGGCCGAGCTGGTCGAGTTCTCCGGTCCCGCCCCCACCCCGACGACTTCCTCCCCTCCGACGCCCCTGGAGATCCATGGCTGACCTCGAGATCCGAAACCTCCACGTCGCCGCCGGCGACAAGCAGATCCTCAAGGGCGTGGACCTCCACGTCCGCGACCGCGAGTTCCACGCGCTGATGGGTCCCAACGGCTCCGGCAAGTCGACGCTGGCCAACGCGATCATGGGTCATCCCAATTTCGACGTGACCGAGGGCCAGATCCTCTTCGACGGCGAGGACATCACGGAGGCCGATCCGGACGAGCGCGCCCGCGCCGGCCTGTTCATGGCCTTCCAGTACCCCGTCGCCATCCCCGGCGTGACCGTCGCCAAGTACCTGCGCATGGTCATGAACGCCCACCGCGAGGCCAACGGCGAGCAGGCCGTGTCGCTCAAGGACTTCCGCAAGACGGTCGAGGCCGCGATGGAGCTCACCAAGGTCCCGCGCGAGTTCTCGAACCGCTATCTCAACGACGGCTTCTCCGGTGGCGAGAAGAAGCGCATGGAGATGCTCCAGCTCGCGCTGCAGGAGCCCAGGCTCGCGGTGCTCGACGAGACCGACTCCGGCCTCGACATCGACGCGCTGCGCACGGTCGCGGCGGCGGTCAACTCGGTCAACGAGCGCAACCCGTTCGGCGTCCTGATCATCACGCACTACCAGCGCATCCTGCACCTCATCCAGCCTCAGTTCGTGCACATCATGTTCGAGGGCCGGATCGTCAAGGAGGGCGGCCCCGAGCTCGTCGCCGTGCTCGAGGAGAAGGGCTACGGCTGGATCGCCGAGGAGGTCGGGGCGGCCGCCTCGGCCTAGCCGATCGATGTCCCTGGCGCTCCCCACCGCCGCCGAGTTCCCCGTCCTGGCCCGTGAGGGCCTGGTCTACCTGGACTCGGCCGCCACCGCCCAGACCGCGCGGCCCGTCCTCGAGGCGATGGACCGCTACTACACGGAGTACCGGGCCTCGATCCACCGCGGCGTGTACCCGCTCGCCAACGAGGCGACCGACGCTTACGAGGGCGCCCGCGAGGCGATCGCCGCCTTCACCGGCTCGAGCGCCGACGAGACCGTCTTCACCCGCAACGCGACCGAGGCGCTCAACCTCGTCGCGCAGGGCTGGGGGCGCCGCCACGTCGGGCGGGACGACCTCGTGGTCGTCACCCGCATGGAGCACCACTCGAACCTGGTGCCGTGGCAGATGCTCGGCTGCCGGCTCGCCTACGTCGACATCGACGACGA
>DATBDM010000192.1:0-13200 GCA_036269915.1 Solirubrobacteraceae bacterium
AAGGTGAGCACCTTCCAGCGCGGAGCGCAAACCACCGCCAAGCAAGACGGCAAGATCCCCGCCAACTACACCGAGGGCTCGGGCACGATCGTCAGCGGCACCACCGCCAACCAAGCCACCACCGCCGCACTCGCCGCCTACCCCGGCGGCGTCGTCGACCGCGTCGTCAAGCTCAGCAACGGCGACTACGAGGCCCACAACATCGGCGTCAGCTGGCCCCACCACATCTTCGTCAACCAGAACTTCAAAGTCATCGGCGCCGACTAGCGCCGTCGCCCGCGCTCACCCGCCCGGGGCTCTGACGCCGGCCGCCGCTCGGCGGTCGGCGGCTCGGGGACTCGGGCGCTCGCGCTGGAGCAGGACGAGGACCAGGATGGCGACGATGGCGACGATCGCGGCGAAGGTCAGACCCGCCGACCGCAGGCCCGTCGCCTGGGCGAGGATGCCCACGCCGATTACGGGCACCGAGATGGCGACGTACATCACGACGAAGAAGCTCGACGCCACCTCGGCGCGCCGTTGCGCCGGAGCTCGACCGCTCACCGCTGCGAGCCCGGCCCGGAAGGCGAGGCCGTGCCCCAGGCCGGCGATCACGCCGCCGAGCACCAGCAGCGCCAGGGACGAGAGCACCAGGCTGAGCGCGAGCGACCCCATCCCGACGACCAGCGCCACGCATCCGGCGCGCAGGGCATCCGCCTCGGGCACCAGCCCGTCCATCGCCTGCCCGACCATCGACGCCGCGAACACGGCGAAGACGACGACGCCGATCACCGCACGGCTCGTCACGCCGAGCTCCTGGGCGAGGAAGTCCGGCGCCACGGCGGTGAACAGCCCGAGTACCGCGTACCCGGCGAAGCCCGCGAGCGCCGCCTCGGCGAACGTCGTGCGCATCTCCACGGGAACCGACAGCCGCTGGGGCCGCCACCGTGGCCGACCTCTCGCCGCGACCCCATCCGGCATGACCGCGATGCCGATCGATGCCGGCACGAGCAGCGCGAGCTCGACCCAGAAGGTCAGCCGCAGCGGCGATCCGGCCCACTGCGACAGCACGCCGGCGAGCAGCGGGCCGCATCCCAGGCCGGCCATGTTCGCCATCGTCGCCTGCAGCGTCGCCCGTGCCCGGCGCTCCGGAGCCGCGAGATCGATGAGCGTCGCGGTCGCGGTACCAGTGAAGACGCCCGCCGACAGGCCCGACAGGACGCGGCCGACGATCAGGAGCCCGAGACCGTGGGCGAGCAGGAACGACACGGCGCCGAGCGCCGCCAGGGCGAGTCCGGGCAACAGCACCCGGCGGCGCCCGATCTGGTCGGAGATCCGCCCGAACAGCAGCAACGAGGCGATCACGCCGGCCGCGTAGGTCGCGAAGATCACCGTGATCGTCAGCTCGGAGAACCCGAAGCGCTCGCGATAGAGGCCGTACAGCGGAGTGGGCAGCGTCGTGCCGAGCATCGCGATCGCCAGCGCGAACGCGACCGCGGCCACCGCGGCCCTGGGCTTACGGATCGGCATCGCTCGATGATGAGGTCACCGGGCGAGCGTGACATCGGCCGAGGCGATGGTCTTCGAGCTACGCCGGGGCGGTGATCGGGTGCGAGCTGTGCGCCCGCCGTGGTATCCGAGACGACGCGCCGGCGTACGACGAGGAGTCGCCCTCGAGCCGACGACGGCGGCGATGTGGGCCTCGAATATGACCGCGGCATCTGCCAAGCGATGGGTCGCTCGCAGATGGTCCGTTCTCGCTTGCGTCGCCGATGGGCGTCCATGCGAGGGCGGCACCCGTCCATCCCACCCGCAAGGAGTCTCTCCATGCCTCCCGACCACGCCGGCCGCCGGCGCCGCTCCACGGTGCTCGCGGTCCTCCTCGCGCTCGGCGCACTGCTCGTCACCGCCGGCAGTGCCAGTGCCTCTCGCACGTTCTTCGCGACGCCCCAGGGCGACTCGCCGGCGGTGGCGCCTCCCCCACCGAGCCAGCCGACGCGGGCGAACGGCAACACGAAGTACACCACCCGGCTGTTCGGCAAGGATCCCTTCCACGAGGCGGTCGCGGTCACGCAGCTCGTGTATCCGGCCGACGGGCCGACCGGCGTGAACACCTCCTACCCGGATGATCGGCCGCGGGCACTGACGCTCGTCACCCCCGACGATCCGCTGACGGCGATCACCGCCACACCGCTCATCCACTTCCCCGACAACGCGCCGGTGATGTACGTCACCCGCGACGGGATCCCGAAGGTCACGCGCGACGAGATCCAGCGCCTGAAGCCGGTCGGGATCGGCCGCCACGACGACGTCCAGGCGTTCGTCGTCGGCGCCGCGGCAAACCCCGGCGTGCTCTCGGCCCTGCGCCAGCTCGGCCTCAAGTACGAGACGGTCACCGGCAGTGACCCGGCCACGCTCGCCGACAACGTCGACCAGCTCTACGGCTCGATCCAGAACCCCGACCAGGGCTACCCGGTCATGAACAACACCGCCACCGGCGAGGGCAGCTCGACCGCCGACGTGGTGATCGGCTCGACGTCGGCCTGGAAGTACATCCTGCCTGCCACCCACTGGGTGTCGCACATGCCGACCGGCCTGCTGTGGGTCACGAAGGACAGCGTCCCGCAGCCGACGATCGACGCACTCAAGCGGCGCAACGGGAACGCGCAGATCTACATCTACGGTGGCCCGGGGGTCGTGAGCTCCCAGGTCTTCAGGGAGCTCAGCAACTACGGGCACGTGTCGCGGATCACCGAGGATGACGGCGTCGCGTACAACACCCCGGTGCCGAACAAGCCGCTGACCACCGCGCTCGCGTTCTCGAAGATGTGGGACCCGGTCGGGATGATGGGATGGAACATCGTCGCGCCGGGGCACGGGTTCACGCTCGTGCGCCAGAACAACTGGCAGGGCGCTGTCGGGTCGGCGATCCTCTCGCACCTCGGCTTCCACGCGCCGCTGCTGCTCACCAACAAGAGCGGCACCCTGCCGGCCGCGCTCGGCACCTACTACAAGGAGGTCGCTCCGGCGTTCCTCATCTCGCCGGCCGACGGGCCGTACAACATGACGTACGTCATCGGCGACTACGGCAGCATCTCGTGGCACCAGCAGGCGACGATCGACCACGACTCCGGCATGGCCAACCGGCGCGATCCGGCGCAGGGCACCGGCGGCGCCTACCAGCCGCCTGAGTAGGAGAAACCGGGTCACACGCAACCGCAGGAAGGAGCCGCCGGCCGCCGCCGGCGGCTCCTGCGGGCGCCGCACTCATCTCACAGCGAATCCGACAGGTCGTGACACATGAACACGTATGAGCAGATCGAGGTCGAGGCGCCTGCCGAGCAGGTCGTCACCGCCCTTCGGGAACAGCTGCGTGCGCGCGGCATCACCGAGTACGCCGTCGTCGACCATGGCCGTGACATGGCGGCCGCGGGCGTCACGCCGCACGCCGCCTGGACGCTGGTGTTCGGCAACCCCGCGGCCGGCGAGGCGCTGCTCGCCCGCGAGCCGGCGGCGGCCGTCGACATCCCCTTGCGGCTCGCGGTGATCGCCACTGCGCCCACCCGCAGTACCATCGTCCTGCGACCGATGCGCTCGCTGATCGGCGCCGAGCACCCTATTCTCGCTGCCCGGTTCACCACGCTCCTGCACACGCTGGCCGACGCCGCTCGCGATTCCCTCGCCTCCTGACCCGCGTGCGGGCCAGGCGTAGACTCGGTCGGGCTCCGAGGTCCCGCGTGACGCGTTCCCTCCCCGATCTGCCCGGCCTGACGGTCGGTGCCGAGGATCTCCTCGCCACCGTCGTGGAGACGGTTGCGCAGCCGATCTGGATCGTGGGTCCCGACGACGTGATCCGGTTCGCGAACGCGGCCGCGATCGCCGCCCTCGGGTATGAGGGCGCCGGCGAGCTGGTCGGGCGCCGCGGCCAGGACACCATCCACGACCGGCACCCGGACGGGACGCCGCGGTCGGCCGCCGAGAGCCCGACACGACTGCCGCGGGAGGCCGGCCAGACGGTCGCGCGCGACACGGACTGGTTTCACCGGCGGGACGGCTCGATGCTCCCCGTCTCCTACGTCGCGTCGCCGATCGCGATGCCGGCGGGCCGCGGCGCCGTGATCGCGTTCACCGACATCGGGGACCGCCTGCGCGACACCCGGATACGGGGGCAGGACGAAGCGTTTCTCGCCGCGCACCGGCGGGTCGCCGCGCTGGCGAGCGGCGGGGCCGCGTCCGCGGAGGTGTTCGCCGCGATCGCCCGAGAGGTGGGCCACGTGATGGGCCTGCCGCGGATCGTGCTGTGGCGCTTCGACGCCCACCGCGTGGCTGTGGTCGAGGGCGCCTGGAGCCGGCGTCCGCATCCGTTCGAGCCCGGCACGTGCTGGCCGCTCGACGGTCCCGCGATCTGCGCCACGGTCCTGGACACGGGCCGTCCGGCGAGGATCGAGGACCTGGCGGGTCCTTCCGGCACGATCGCCACCGCCGCCCGGGAGACCGGGGCGCGCGCGTGCGCCGGCGCGCCGATCGTCGTCGACGGCGAGGTCTGGGGCGTGCTGTCGGCCGACCTGGCCGATCCCGGCCCGCTGACCGCGCCCATCGAAGATCGGCTCGCCGAGTTCGCCGAGCTCGTCGCGACCGCGATCTGGCACACCGCGAGCCGCGACCAGCTCGCACGGCTCGCGGACGAGCAGGCCGCGCTGCGGCGCGTGGCGACGCTCGCGGCGAGCGAGTCGCCGCCGGCGGAGGTGTTCGCCGCCGTCGCCACGGAGGTCAGCGAGCTGATCGGCGTGCACGACGCGGCGATGTTCCGCTACGAGGACGAGACGATGCTCACCGTGGTCGCGAACGCGAACGGGCGCGACCCGCCCGTACCGGTCGGCGAGACGCGCAGCCTGGACGGGGAGAACCTCGCGGGGCGGGTGCACCGAACCGGCAGGCCGGCTCGCATCGAGGACTACGAGCAGCTCGAGGGGCCGCTGGCGGCGGACGCGCGAGCTCGGGGCATCCGCTGCGGCGCCGGCGCTCCGATCCTCGTGCACGGGCGGCTCTGGGGCGTCGTCGTCGTCGGGTTGCCCGAGCTCGGGCTGCCCGCCGGCGCCGAGGATCGCATCGCCGCGTTCGCGCAGCTCATCGCCGCGGCCGTCTCGAACACCGAGGCCCAGGAGCAGCTGGCCCGGCTCGCCGAGGAGCAGGCCGCGCTGCGGCGCGTGGCGACGCTGGTCGCCGAGGGCGTGGCGCCACCGGAGGTCTTCGCGGCGGTCGCCCGCGAGGTCGGCCAGCTGCTGCGCGTCGAATGGACGCACATGGCGCGGTACGAGCCTGACGGCACGTCGATGGGGGTCGCCGGCTGGAGTCCCGCCGGAGATGCGATACCGGTCGGCACGCGTGTCGACCTCGACAGCGACAGCGTCGGCGGGCTGGTGCTCCGCACCGGGCGGCCCGCGCGGATGCGCCACTACGAGCATGCATCCGGCCAGGCTGCAGCGCTGGGCCGTGAGCGGGGCCTGCACTCGTCCGTGGGCGCCCCGATCGTCGTGGACCGGCGCCTCTGGGGCGTGATGATGGCCGCATCCAAGGGCGACCGGCCGCTTCCGGACGACACCGAGTCGCGGATCACCGCCTTCACAGAGCTCGTCGCCACGGCGATCTCGAACACCGAGGCGCGCGCGCAGGTGGCGCGGCTCGCCGACGAGCAGGCCGCGCTGCGGCGTGTCGCGACGCTCGTGGCGCGGGCCGTGCCGCCGAATGAGCTGTTCGGCGCGGTCACCGAGGAGGCCGGGGCGCTGCTGCACGCCGACCTCGCGGCGTTGACCCGCTACGAGACCCATGACACGCTGACCGTGCTCGCCACGTGGGCCGCCACCAGAGACCACCCCGAGCTGGGGCCTCGCATTCCGGTCGACGGTGGCGACCTGGCCAGCAGGGTCCTCAGGACGGGTCGACCGGCCCGGCTGGATGCCCACGACGGCGGTCGCGGGCCCCACGCCATGGACCGCGAGAGGCTGGGGATCCGCTCCTCGGTCGCCGCCCCGATCCTCGTCGAGGGACGGATATGGGGCGGCCTCGTCGTCCACTCCAGGCAGCTCGAGCCGCTGCCCGAGGACACCGAGGCGCGCCTCTCGTCGTTCACAGAGCTCGTCGCCACCGCGATCGCGAACGCCGAGAGCAGCGCCGCGCTCGCCGCCTCACGCGCGCGGATCGTCGTCGCCGCCGACGACAGCCGCCGCCGCATCGAGCGCGATCTGCACGACGGGACCCAGCAACGCCTGGTGTCCCTGATGCTCGAGCTGCGCATGATGGAGGGCACGGAGGGCCCCGAAGCGGCTGAGCTGAGGAGGCAGCTGGCGCGGACGGCGCAGGGTCTGGAAGGGGTGCTCGAGGAGCTCCGGGAGATCTCGCGAGGCATCCATCCGGCGATCCTCTCCGAAGGGGGTCTCGGGCCGGCGCTCAGAGGGCTGGCGCGACGCTCGGCCGTACCGGTCGAGCTCGATCTCCGGGGCGCGCGGCGGTTGCCGGAGCCGATCGAGGTCGCCGCCTACTACGTCGTGTCGGAGACGCTGAGCAACGCAGCCAAGCACGCGAACGCATCCGTGGTCCACGTCGAGCTCGACGCCGAGGGCGAGACCCTCAGGGTCGCGATCCGCGACGACGGGGTGGGTGGCGCGGACCCCAAGCAGGGGTCCGGACTCGTCGGGCTCAGCGATCGCATCGATGCGCTGGGCGGGACGCTCCGGGTGTCGAGCCCGCCGGGAACCGGCACCACCGTGCTCATCGAGGTGCCCGTCGAGCGCGGCGCCCGCGCGGGCTCGCCCGGACCGTGAGCCGGCGCGGGCGCTCTTAGTGTCCGCCGCGCCAGGCGTCGATCGCCGGGATCAGCGAGAGGGCCAGTACCGCGCCGCCGCCGACGGCCGCGACCACGAGCATCCCCCTGACGCCGGTGCCGGGCACCGCCCGGCGGCTCGCGCCCCAATCCGCGAGCACGGTGCGCACGGCTCGCGCGGCATACGCGAGGAGATGCACGGCGAACACCACCCCCCAGACGATGAAGCTCAGCTTGTGGAGCTCCAGCAGCGTGTGCGACTTGTGACCCGCCCCGAGCAGCAGCACACCGGTCAGGAAGACCACGACGGTGCTCCCGACCAGCACGGGTGCCAGCAGCCGCAACGGCAGTCTCGGCGGGCCCTTCTCGCGGTAGGCGCGCGCGCCCGTGTAGTAGCGGACGAAGCGATAGCCGGTGCTCGCCAGCTTCAGGACGACCGGCGGGATCAGGACCAGGCCGACGAACATGTGGGCGCCCACCAGGCCGCGCATGTGCACGATCGTGACCCCCTCGGCCACCAGCAGGCCGACGAGCACGAGCGCGGCCGCACTGGTGAGGCGCTCGTTGCCCTCCGTTCCTCCGAGCCGCGCGTGTCGCTCGAGGGTCAACTCGCCACCCGCCCGGCGATCCGGTTGGCCGCGAACTCGAGCTCGGCTTCGCCCGGCGCCACGAGCCCGGTCCGGTAGGCGAGCGCGACCAGCTGCGCGCGGTCACGCGCGTGCACCTTCACCATCGAACGGCTGACGTGCGTCTTCGCGGTGGCGACGCTGATCACCAGCCGCTTCGCGATCTCGCCGTTGGTGAGGCCGTACGCGACGAGCGCCATCACCTCGAGCTCGCGGGCGGTCAGCTCTTCGAGCTGAGCGGGACTCGAGAGCCGTCGCTCCGGCCACGCCGCAAGCTCCTCGATGAGGCGCCGGGCAACGCTCGGCGAGAGCTGCGCCTTCCCCGCGGCGACTGCCCGCACGGCCGCGAGGACGACGGTGGGATCGCTCTCCTTCGCGAGGAAGCCGCTCGCTCCGCCCCGCAACGACTCGAAGACGTGCTCGTCGCTCTCGAAGGTCGTCAGGATCAGCACCTGGACACCCGCGAGATGCTCGTCCGCCGCGATGCGCCGGGTCGCCTCGACTCCGTCGAGCCGGGGCATGCTGATGTCCATCAGGACCACGTCGGGACCGGTTTCGCGGGCCACGGCGATGGCTTGCTCTCCGTCGCCGGCCTCGCCGACGACGGCGATGTCGTCCTCGCTCTCGAGCAGCAGCCGCAGGCTGCCCCGGAGCAGCACCTGGTCGTCGACGAGCAGCACGCGGATCATGACTGCACTCCGATCGGGAGGGAGGCGCGCACGTGGAAGCCGCCCCGCCGATCGGGTCCGGCGTCGAGCTCGCCACCGAGAGCCAGCGACCGCTCGCGCATCCCTTCGATGCCATGCCCCCGGCCGGGCTCGAGCTCGTGCCCCTCGCGCCCATGACCGTCATCGACGATCTCGAGGACGAGGCGGTCGGGCGCGTAGCTCACGGTCACGACCGCGGACGCCGGTCCCGCGTGGCGAAGCGCGTTGGTCAGGGCCTCTTGGACGATGCGGTAGGCCGCATGGCCGACCGCGGGCGGCAGGCTGCGAGCGCGGCCGCAGACGACGACGCGGGTGGCAAGGCCGGCGCGGGTGGTTGTCGTACCGAGGCCGGCGAGATCGGACAGGCCAGGAGACGGTCGATCGCCGCCGCTCGCCGTGCGCCGCAACATGCCGAGGACCGCGCGCAGCTCGCTCGAGGCCTCACCGGTGATCGCCTTGATCGACTTCAGGGCCTCGGCCGCCAGGTCGGGTCGCTCCTCGGCGAGGTGGAGGGCGACGCCGGCCTGGACATCGATGGTCGAGAGGCTGAACGACATCAGGTCGTGCAGCTCGCGAGCGATGCGCAAGCGCTCCGCGTCGATGAGGGACAGCGCCTCGTTGTCGGAAACGCCGGGGACGTGGTCGAGCGCGATCGGTGTGGAAGACATGCGGGGCTCCTGTGCCGGGCTCGCCTGACTGCTCGGGCGATGCAGGCAGCATCCCGCTCGGATCCTCGTCTGTCTGTCCTGCCTGCGTCCCTGTGCGGTACACGCCGACTGGAATCTCGCATTCCCGCTAGCCGGAATGCGCGGGGCGCGGCGCGGCCACGGCGATCACGGCGGACACGTCATCGTCGCCGTGGCCGGCGGCCATCGCCTGCTGCCAGCGAGACGCGAGAGACTGCGTGACAGGCAGGTCGACGTCCTGCTCGCGAGCGGCCTCGAGCGCCAGGCCGACGTCCTTGTAGGCGAGCGCCAGCGCGAACCCGGGGGTGAACTCGCCGGCGAGCATTGCCCTCGCCTTGGCCACCGCATACGCCGATCCCAGTGGTCCGCCTTCGATGGTGTCAACGAAGAGCCGCGGGTCGATGCCCAGGGCCTCGGTCAGTGCGATCGTCTCGGCCACCGCCTCGACCTGCGCGGCGAGCCAGTTGTTGAGGACGAGCTTGAGCCGGGTCCCCGCTCCGGCCGGCCCGAGCCAGAGCGTCTTGCTGCCGATGGCGTCGAAGATCGGTTGGACCGCCGCGCGGACCTCGTCGGGGCCGGACGCCAGCACGACGAGCTCTCCTGCGCGTGCGGGACCGTCGCTGCCGGAGACGGGCGCGTCGACGAACTCGACCCCCTGGCCGCTCGCGAGCGTCGCAAGCCGCTCGGTCCACTCGTCGCCGATCGTCGACATCTGGATCCACACGGACCCCGGGCGCAGCGACGCGAGCGCGCCGTCGCCGCCCGTCATCGCCGCTTCGACCGCGCTGCCGTCCGTCAGCATCGTCAGCACGACGTCCGTTCCCTCCGCGGCTTCGAGCGGCGACCGCGCCGGACGGGCGCCGTCGGCGGCGAGCGCCGCCGCCCTCGCCGTGGTGCGGTTCCAGACGGTGACGTCGAACCCGTCCGCGAGCAGGTTGCGGGCGATCGGCGCGCCCATCCTCCCCGTACCCAGTACGGCGATCCTCGAGGGATCCGGCATGTGGTGGCTCCTTCGGGTTGCAAGCGATACGCGAAAGGTTTCTCCGGCTTGCCCCCCGTGTCGTCGGCCGCCAGGCCGATCTTCGCTGTGCTCCCCTGCACGTACGCACCGTCGCATGGCGCACGCGAAGCGGCGGTCCTTGCGTCTCGCACGGTACGAGTGGGAGTCGCCATGGGGCCGACGACAACCGGCCCGGCGCGATGCACGCTTCGTCGAAGCCTCAACTCAGCCGTGACGAAGGAGTCCCTGATGGCGACCGCCACCCGGTCACTGCGGACGATCCGCACCCAGATTCCCGCGCGTCTCGACCGCCTGCCCTGGTCGAGCTTCCACTGGCGCGTCGTGCTGGCGCTCGGCACCGTCTGGATCCTCGACGGGCTCGAGGTCACGATCGTCGGCTCGATCGGCGCGCGCCTGACCCAGAGCGGCAGCGGCATCCAGCTGACGGCGAGCTCGATCGGCACGGCAGCCGCGGTCTACGTGGCGGGCGCCTGTCTCGGCGCGCTGGTGTTCGGCCAGCTCACCGACCGTCACGGGCGCAAGAAACTGATGATGCTCACGCTCGCGGTCTACATCACCGCGACGGTGGCCACCGCGTTCGCGTTCGCGCCGTGGTTCTTCTTCCTCTGCCGCTTCCTCACCGGGTCGGGGATCGGCGGCGAGTACGCGGCCATCAACTCCGCCATCGACGAGCTCATCCCCGCTCGCAATCGCGGCCAGGTCGACATCACGATCAACGGCAGCTACTGGGTGGGTTCGGGCCTGGGTGGCCTCGCCTCCCTGCTCTTCCTCGATCAGTCGATCTTCGCGTCGAACATCGGCTGGCGGCTGGCGTTCGGGGTGGGCGCCGTGCTCGGTCTACTGATCCTGCTCCTGCGTCGAGCGCTTCCAGAGAGCCCGCGCTGGCTCTTCATCCACGGTCGCGACCAGGAGGCCGAGCGCATCGTCGACGGGATCGAGGCGGAGGTGCGCGCCGAGACGGGGCAGCCGCTCCCGCCGCCAGGTGCCACGATCGCGGTGCGTCAGCGGGCGTCGATCCCGTTCCGGGAGCTCGCGAGGGTGGCCTGGACGTACTACCCGACCAGGGTGGTCCTGGGGCTCGCGCTGTTCGTCGGCCAAGCCTTCATCTACAACGCCGTCACGTTCAATCTCGGCACGATGCTGAGCGGCTTCTTCCACGTCGCGTCCGGCACGGTCCCGATCTTCATCGTCCTCTTCGCGGCAGGGAACTTCCTCGGGCCGCTGCTTCTCGGGCGGTTCTTCGACACCGTCGGCCGGCGGCCGATGATCTCCAGCACCTACCTGGGGTCCGCCGCGGTGACGGTGGTGCTCGCGTTCCTGCTCATGGGCGGTGGGTTGACGAAGTGGTCGTTCATGGCGCTCGTCTGCCTGACCTTCTTCCTCGCCTCCGCGGGGGCGAGCGCGGCGTACCTCACGGTCAGCGAGATCTTCCCGATGGAGACCCGCGCCCTCGCGATCGCCTTCTTCTACGCCGTGGGCACGGGGTTGGGCGGGATCATCGGCCCCGTGCTGTTCGGGCACCTGATCGACAGCGGCGAGAGCGCCGTCGCCGTCGGGTTCCTCATCGGCGCCGCCGTGATGGCCATCGGCGGGCTCGCGGAGCTCCTGTACGGAGTGCGCGCAGAGCGAACGCCGCTGGAGAACATCGCCAAGCCGCTCACCCTCGCGGACGCGGGAACCGCCGAGGGGAGCGGTGACGTCGCTGCGCCCCAGCCGTCGCTCGCGTCCGGGACGCTCGCGGATCCGGAGCACGTCGCCGCCCTGCGGGATCGGGTGCGCGCCGAGGAGGAATGGGCGCGCGCGGCTGAGCACCGCGCCGCGGTCCACGAGATCGTCGCCATGAACGGGAACGGCCACGACGCCGAGGAGCGCCAGCGCGTCGAGCAGACGCTCGCCGACATCGCCGAGCTGCACGCGCAGGCGCTCGAGGAGCGGGCCGTGAACCACGACGAGCGCGCGAAGGCGGACGCCGGCGGCGGCGACGCTGCGCTCGCGCGGGCCGACGGCGCGCTCGAACGTGCCCGCTCGGACGACGAGCGGGCGGCCGCCCTGGCCGCGCGACGACTGGCCGACGAACAGCCGCACTCGGAGCTGTCGATGGCTGCGACGGAGCGGGCCCGGGAGCACGAGCAGCACGCGCTGGCCGTCGATGCCCGCGCTCGGGCCGAGCAGCTCACGGGCGCCGGCCGGGCCCTCGCGTACGCCGAGGGCGACGTGCACGAGGCCTGGAGGCAGATGCACACGGCCCGCGCCCACGCGCACGGGGCGCGAGCCGAGCAGCGCGAGGACGATGCGGCCGCGGACGACGCTCATGCGGACAAGTGGCAGGAGGAGGCGTTGGCGGCCGAGCAGCGAGTCGATGCCGCGCGCCACCTGGCGGCGGCTGAGGACCTCGAGAGCGAGGAAGGCGCAGTCGAGCGCAGTGTGCGCGACCGCGACGAGGCCGCGGGCCGCGACGCCGCGGCCGACGCGCAGGACGAACGCATCCGCCGGCGCCTCGCGCGCCGCGCCCAGCGCGAGCGGCAGGGTCTCGGGCGGCTCAGGCCAGGCCCGGGATCGACCTTGTTCTCGCCGGGGATGGTCGGCACGGCAAGCCGCTGGGCGCCCACGGCCGAGGAGGATGTCGATCGCGAGATCGAGACGATCGCGCGCGCCCTCGACGAGCGCGGCCCGACCGACCGCGTCGAGCTCGAGACGCTCGTCGGTGCCCGCTACTGGGGGCCTGGAAGGTTCCGCGCCGCACTGCGCGAGGCCGAGGCGGAGGGTCGCGTGCGACGCCTCTCCCGGACGACGTGGGCAGCCCCGGACCAGTCCTCGCGTCCCGCGTGATCTGATGCCGCAGGTTCTCGCTACGTCCCCGGTCGCAGGCGCGGCGCTCCCGCCCTCCACGGGAGGAGTCGCCGGGTGCGGCGCGTACGCCCCCTGCCGTCGGTGCAAGACACCACGACAGGGCGATGACGGAGGCGGCCGCGGAGCGGAGCATGGGGCACAGATCGTCGACCCACCGGAGGAGTGAGCGCAATGCCCGCCACTCGCATCGCCCGGCCCGAGCACCTATCGCCCGCGCCGAGCCCCACCCGCCGTGCCCGCCCCGATGCGCCCAAGCAAGGCCCGCGCGATGTACACCGGCGCGGGCAGCGCGACTTGGTGATCGCGTCGCTGCTGCGCTGCCCGGACCACGACTCCGAGGCGATGGCCGCCCGCGAGGTGCTGCTATGACCCGCGAACGCACACGTGCCTATACCCGGTTGATGGGGACGCTTGAGGATGTGGGTCCGGCGAAGTTGCTCTCGCCGGAGTTGGCGCGGATCCGGTTTGCGGCGGATTCGTTGCTGTTTTGTGGCGACATCGCTCGTGATGT
>DATBDM010000193.1:0-19097 GCA_036269915.1 Solirubrobacteraceae bacterium
TCGGCTCGCTCAACGGGACGACCGTCAACGGCCGCCCCGTCGAGGTCGCGAGCCTGCGCCGCGGCGACGTCCTCACGCTGGGCGCGCTGGCCATTCGCGTCCGTTGATCAGCGCGCCGGCGAGCCCGGCGATCACCCGCTCGGGCTCATCGCGCAACTGGCGCCACGTGACGCGGATCACGCGGTAGCCGGCCGCGACGAGCTCGGCGTCTCGGCGGCGGTCCCGTTCGAAGGCGGCCCGCGTGCCGTGCGAGTCGAACCCGTCGACCCGCCGTCGAGGTTGACCGCGGCGCGTGCCCGCCGACGGGGCGCCGCGACGCCTCGCGTTTGCTTCGCAGGCCGGCGCCGTGGTGGCGCGGGCTCAATTGCGGCTGGGTAGGGAGCGGGCCCGGCGGGCGTGTGGCGCGCTTTGCCTCTGGGGCGGGCAAAAAGCGCCACGCGTGTCGCGTTGACCACCTGGTGGGTGGTGAAGTCGACACGCGCCCCCCGGCCAGCCGCTGGGCTCGGGCTCACCATCACCTTCGCCGTCACCTGAGCCGTTCGCCGCCGAAGCCGCATTCTGCGCGCGCCAGGACAAATCGTCATGCTGTCCGCATGGAGGAGTCGGTCGCGCGCGACATCGCGCGTTCCTGCCACAGGACGCAGCGCACGCGCCACGGGTCGCCCATGTACGCGCACGTCGAGCGCGTCGCGGCCGCCGTGGAGCGCGAGCTCCGGTGCGTCGCGCTCCTCCACGACGTGCTCGAGCGCTCCCCGCTCACCGGCGACGAGCTCGTCGCGCGCGGGTTGTCGCCCGACGAGCGCTCGGCGCTGCTGCTGCTGACGCGCGCACCGGCGGAGAACTACACGGCCCACGTCCACCGGATCGCCGACGGAGGCGGCATCGCCGGGCGGCTGGCCCGCGCCGTCAAGCTCGCGGACCTCGACGACCACCTGGCGGTCGGGGACCGGCGCGCCGGGGATCCTCCATACGCCTGGGCCAGGCGCGTGATCCGCGGCGCCCAGCGGCGGCACGGCGATGACGCGCCTTCACAGGACGATCACCGCGTCGTCGCCGTTTGATCACGAAATAGCTGCAAATCACGCCGATCATCGCGCCATGAGCGCGATCAGCAGGGCCGATCTGCACTGCCACTCGACCGCCTCCGACGTCAGCAAGCTCGGCGTCGCGCGCTCGCTGGGACTTCCGGAGTGCGCGACGCCTCCCGAGGAGGTCTACGCGCTGGCGCGCCGGCGGGGCATGGACTTCGTGACGATCACCGATCACGACTCGATCGCCGGCGTACTCGAGATCGCCGACCGGCCCGGCGTGTTCGTCTCGGAGGAGCTGACCACGCGCTTCGCCGGTGAGCCGCAGGCGGTCCACGTGCTCTGCTACGGCATCACGCCCGACGACCACGAGTGGCTGCAGGCGCACGCGCAGGACGTCGAGCTGATCGCCGCCTACCTGGCCGAGCGGGAGATCGTGAGCGCGCTCGCCCATCCCTTCTTCGCGGTCGCCGCGCCGCTCGAGCCTCGACACCGGCGACGGCTCGCCGAGCTGTTCGGCATCTGGGAGGTACGCAACGGTTCCCGCGCCCCCGAGCTCAACCAGCCCGCCGCGACCTACATCGACACCCGCGGCGGCATCGGGATCGGCGGCAGCGACGACCACGCCGGGGTGGACGTCGCCCGCACCTGGTCGCAGACCCCGGCGGCGGCGACGCCGGCCGAGTTCCTCGCGCACATCCGCGCCGGGCGGGTGACCACCGGCGGCGATCAGGGCTCCGCCGCCAAGTGGGCGCACGCCGCGGTCGCGCTCGCCATCCGCAGCCTGCCCGCGGCGGCCGCGGACGCTCGCCCGCAACCGGAGCGGGTGCTGGGGATCCTCGAGCGTCTGATGGACGAGAGCGAGGCCCGCGGCGGCGACGCGACGAGCGAGCTCGGCCCCGCGGACGCGGGCGCGCTGCTGGGCGCGTGGCTGGGCGCGGTGGCGCCCGGCATGGACGGGCACATGCTGCTGCGTGCGCTCCAGGGCGGCGGCTGCACCCACGCCGGCCTGGCGCGGCGCGCGCGCCACGTGCACGAGCGTCGCCTCCACGACGCCGTCGAGCGCACGCTCGCCGCCGCGACCTCCGGAACGCCGGGCGACTGGATCGACGCGGCGCTGCAGGTCTTCGACGCCTGCGTGCCGGTCATCCCGTACCTGCCGGCGACCGCGTTCCTCGCGCGCGAGACCGTCCGGCTGTCCGCCCGCACGTCCGGCCCCTCGCGGATCGCGGTCATCGCGGACGGGATCGGCGAGATGCACGGGGTGACGCGCGCGGTGCAGAAGATCCGCGAGCTCGGGGTGCCCGGGTTCGAGGTGGAGGTGCTCGGGACCGATGCCGGCGTCGACCGGCGCCTGCCCGCCGTCATCGACGCCGCCGTCCCGTTCGGCGAAGGGCTGCGCCTCGGGGTGCCGGGACTGCCGTGCGTGATCAACGCGCTCGTCGAGGGCGGCTTCGACCTGGTGCACGTCTGCGCGCCGGGACCGGCCGGGGTCACGGCGCTGCTCGCCGCCCGCTTCCTCGGCCTCCCGGTGGCCGGCGCCTACCACACCGAGCTCGCGGCGTACGCGGGCATCCGCACCGGAGACGCCGCACTCGGGCGCAACGTCGCGGCCGCGATCGGGGCGTTCTACGCCCAGTGCCGCGTGGTGCTCTCGCCGTCGGCCGCCTCGGACCTGCGGCTGGGCGAGCTGGGGATCGCCGCCGAGCGCATCGCGCGCTGGGACCGCGGCGTCGACGCCGACGGCTTCTCGGCCCCGCGGCGCGCGCGCCCGGAGGACGGCCGCATCGACGTCCTCTACGCGGGCCGCCTCACGCGCGAGAAGGGGACCGGCCTGCTCGTCGAGACCATCGAGCTCGCGCGGGCGCGCGACCCGCGGATCCAGCTGCTGCTCGCGGGCGCCGGCCCGGAGGAGCCTGCGATCCGCGCGCGACTCGGCGACGCGGTCTGCTGCCTGGGCTGGCTCGAGGCCGACGAGCTGGCCGCCGCCTACGCGTCGGCAGACGCCTTCCTGTTCTGCTCGCAGACGGACACGTTCGGCCAGGTGATCCTCGAGGCCCAGGCCTCCGCGTTGCCCGTTCTGGCCGTCGACGCGGGCGGTCCCGCCGAGCTGATCGAGGACGGTCGCACCGGGCTTCTGCGCCCGCCGGCCGCCGAGGCGCTGGCCGACGCGCTGGTCGCGCTGGCCGCCGACCCGGTCCGCCGCGGGGCGCTCGGCCGGGCCGCGCGGGCGGCGGTGCGCGACCGCTCCTGGGACGCCTCGCTGGCCCGGTTGGCCGCGGGCTGGTCGCGCGCGCTGGGCGACGACGGCGCCATGACACGGCGCGCGGCCTGAGCCGGCCGGTCAGCTGCGGGTCCGGCCCGCGCGGATCATCTCGAGCGCCTGCTCCACGCGGCGTTCGCGGGTCTCCTCGCGCTTGGCCTCCTCGACCCAGCGCGCGAACTCCTTGCGGTGGGTGAAGGCGAGGCCGTCGAAGCGGGCCTTGGCCTCGGGATCGGCGGCCAGCGCGGTCGCGAGCGCGGGCGGCACCTCGACCTCGCGCGGAGCGCTGTCGAGCTCGAGCCGCAGGTCGACGACGTCGCCCGCCTCCACGCCGGCCCGCTCGCGCACCTCGCGCCGCATGCCGAGCAGGAACTCGCCGCCCATCCGCGCCACGCTCAACCGGAACGGATGCCCGTTGATGGTCGCGACCACGGGGAAGCGCTTGGCGCCCTCCCCCACGGTCGCGACCTGCTCGTCGTCGAGGATGAACGCGGCCGCGGGCCCGCGCGGGACGAGCGTGGCGGAGATGTGCAGCGATCCCATGCTCAGGGGGCTTCGACGACCATCAGGGTGTTCCCCTCGGGATCGCGGAACCAGAACATCGGCGGGACGGGCTCGCCCATACGGCTGACCTCGTCGTCGACGTCGACGCCCTTGCCGCGCAGCTCGGCGTGGAGCGAGTCGACGTCGGCGGACTGCAGGGCGATGCCGGTCTGGACGTTGCCGGAGGAGCCGCCGGGCGGCGGCGGGGCGATCGCGATCGTGGTCTCGGCGCCCTCGGGCGCGACCTCGACCCAGCGGTAGGCGCCGCCGAACGGCACGTCGACGCGCTTCTCGAAGCCGAGCGTTCCGACGTAGAACTCGATCTGGCGATCGACGTCCGCGACCGGGACGATGACGGTGCCGATGCGCGGGATGCGGGTGGTGGTGCTGCTCACTACGGCCTCCTGGGATTGCGTTGGCATCAGCTGAGACCCGGACCTGACACGAAACTCATCGCCGCGCTCCTTGACGGTCGCGAGGTGGGTTTGGGAGCGTCGGCGGATGCGCCGACGCCCTACGGTCCTCGTCCTTGTCATCGTCCTCGCCGCCCTCGTCGCCTCCACCGGAGGCGCCTCGGCGCAGTCGCCGCCCCGCTGTCCTGCTGCATTCACGGTCCTGCACGACGATTCCGTGGGAAGCCTGAAGATCCCGGCCGGGGCCTACTTCCTGCGCACCACGCGGCTCTCGTGCGCAAGCGCGTCGGCGCTGCTCGGCCGCTTCCTCGACGACTTCGACGGGATCCTGCCGGGCGGCTGGGTCATCGCGCGAACCGGCCGGGGGTTCGTCGACGGGTCGACCGGTTCGTCGTTCTCACTGGTGACCGCCGGCCCCCAGCCGCCGTCTGGCGGGCGCTGCCCGGGAACGTTCACCGTCGAGCACGACGACCGCATCGGGGCGCTGAGCCTGCCCGCCGGCCGCTACGCGATCACCGCCCGCGGGCTGTCCTGCGGCGCGGCCGCGAACCGCTTCGCGTTCTTCCTCTTCCACGACTTCGCGGGCACGCTCCCGGCCGGCTGGCGGATGAACGTCGCCCAGGGGCGGTTCACGCGCGGCTCGAGCTCGTTCAGCGTCAAGCGCGTCGGCCGCAGCTCCGGCGGCGGCGGCGTGCACCCGAACCTGGCGATCACCTGCCCAGGCACCGTGCGACTCGCATCCGGGACCTCGATCGGCTCGCTCGTCCTGCCCGCGGGGCGCTACTACGTCAACGTCTTCAGCAACCTCGGCTGCCCCGCGGCCAAGCGGCGCTTCGAGCGCTTCGCGGCGCGCGGCGCGCTCCCACCCGAGTGGACGGTGCAGGCCGACACCGGCACGTTCCTGCGGGGCAACGAGGGATTCCAGGTCGAACCCGCCGCTTGACTTTCCCACCAGGAAAGCCTAGCGTTCACTTTCCAACCTGGAAAGTGAAGGACACGGCGATGGAACACGACACGACGCAGCTCGAGGCCCGCAACGCGCTCGACGCGATCGAGCGGGGCCGCCGGCGCGTGATCGACGAGATCGACATGCCCCGCTGGTACTGGTGGGAGCTCGCGCTCGGCTGGATCGCGCTCGGCTACGTGACCGACCTCGATCACCCCTGGGTCACGGCGGCGGCGACGCTCGCCTTCGGCGCGATCCACGCGAGCGTCGCGCCGCGCGTGATCGATGGCCGCCACCGGACCGGACAGCTCAGCGTGCGGCGCGACGTCGCGGGACGACGCCTGCCGCGGCTGGTCATCGGTGCGCTGCTCGGCCTGGCGCTGGTGACGATCGCGGGCGCGCTGGCGGCGAACGCGGACGGCGCGCGCCACCCCGTCACGATCGCAAGCGTGCTCGTGGCGGTGATGCTCGTGCTCGGCGGACCCCAGCTCGTGGCGGCCTACCGGCGCCGCGCGGTGGCATGAGCGCCGCCCGCTTCGACGAGCTCATCCACCCGAGCACGCGCCTGTCGATCGTCTCGCTGCTCGCCGCCGCCGACTGGGTGGAGTTCGCCTTCGTGCGCGATCAGCTCGGGCTGTCGGACTCCGCGTTGTCCAAGCAGCTCTCGACGCTCGAGGAGGCCGGCTACGTGGCGATCGAACGCCTCCTGAGCGACCGGCGGCGGCGCGTGCGCGCACGGCTCACGCCCGCCGGCCGCGCGGCGTTCGAGGGCCACGTCGCCGCGCTGCGGGGGATCCTCGAGGGATCGGTGCCATCCTTGCCGTGATGGCACCGCGTCCTCCCGTCCCGCCGTTCACGGAGGCGACCGCACGCCAGAAGGTGCAGGCGGCCGAGGACGCCTGGAACACGCGCGAGCCCGAGCGCGTCGCGGGCGCGTACACCGGGGACTCGCAGTGGCGCAACCGGGACGAGTTCGTGACCGGGCGCGACGCGATCGTCGCGTTCCTGACCCGCAAGTGGGAGCGCGAGCTCGAGTACGCGCTGCGCAAGGACCTGTGGGCGTTCACCGACGACCAGATCGCCGTGCGCTTCCAGTACGAGTCCCACGACGCGTCCGGCCAGTGGTGGCGCAGCTACGGCAACGAGCTGTGGCGCTTCGACGCCGACGGATACATGGAGCGCCGTGAGGCCAGCATCAACGACGTGCCGATCGACGAGTCCGAGCGGCGAATCTTCGGCCCGCGCCCGGAGTCCGAGCGCGGGCCCGGACTGCCCCTCCGCTAGCTGGCGGGTCCCTGGCAGGCCTCGAGCGCGGACTCGACAGCGTCGTGATCCGCCGCGCGCCGATCACGCGATCGGTCTCCTCGACGACGACGCAGAGCATCCCCGCGGTGTTGCCGTCGTCGTCGGCGAGCGAGCTGTAGGAGAACGTGTGGTAGGTCTCCTCGCGGAAGCCGCTGCGCTCCAGGAACAGCTGCAGCCCCTGGTCCCAGGTGGCGTCGCCCCCTGCCGGCGAGCCCAGGGGCGTCGAGGCCCAGTCGAACGCGTCGATCCGCTCGCGCATGCCGTCGCCCATGGACGTCTGCGACGGCGGTTCGCTCACACGCGGCGCCTACCCGGGGTCAGGGCGTCATCGCGGCGATGTGCGGGCGCCCCGAATCAGCGGAACGCGTGGCGGTTGCCCCAGTGGGCGACCCTGCGCCCGATCTTCGCTCCCTCCGTGTCGGCGAACCGGAAGTGGACACCGGACCAGATGCGGGCTTCGACGATGTCGTCTCGCACCTGCGCGAAGCTCGTGAACTGCCGCGTCACGCCGCCGGGCGTGGTGCCGCTGAACGTCGCCTCATCCCGGCCGTAGAAGTCCTGCATGGTGTCCGCGACCGCGCCGCCGAACGTCGACAGGCCGCCCGGGTGCTCGGGGTAGGGCGGATTGGCGATCAGCGCCGTCCAGTCCGGGTCGGCCTCGGTGGCGCGGTTGCCGTCGCTCGCCGCCTCCCGAATCGCGTGGAATGGCCGCCAGAAGCTGTACCGGGCCTTGTCGCGCCACGTCACGATCAGCGCGTCCGCGGCGTTCGTGTACACGCGCGCGAGCAGCCGGGCGTGGTCGGCCAGGGTGCCGCCCTGGCCGCTGGCGACCGAGCGGACGATGCTCGCCATCGTCGCGGTCGCGTTGGTCGTGCCCCAGTACTCGGCCGCTGCCGTCTGCTCGGGCGTCCGGGTCGAGCCGGTCGCCCGCCCGAGCGCCTTCACTTCGTTGAGATCGGCCGCATACGCCCGCGAGCCGAGGCGGTGGGGTGCGCGGCCACGGAAGCGATCCGGGTCGCCCAACACGAACGGTGTGACGTCCTTCAGCCAGGCTCCCGGGTCGGTCACCGTTGCCGGCGGCACGAGCCGCCAGACGCCCGGCAGGGTCGACTCCGTGAAGCGGAACGGCCCGAAGCGACCGTCCCCGGCGCGCGCCGCGAGCAGGGCGGCCGCGGCGGCTTCGCCCGTCGCGATCCCGCCGGCCTTCGCCGGCCCGTCCGGGATCGGCGCGAGCGCTGCCTGGTACGCGGCCTCGATCACCGGCATTCGAGCGGCGGGGATCCCGAGCCCGCCGTTGACGAGCACGTGATGCGCCGCGGCCGCGACGGCGGCGTCCTGCGAGTACCAGCGCTTGGCCGCGGGCGAGGAGACATACGGCTCGTGGCAGCCGGCGATCGCGTTGACCGCGTCGTAGACGGCGGCGTGGACCATCGCCAGGTGCGCGGTCGAGGCAGCCCCCTGGCCGGCGCCCGGGGGCGTGGCCGTGCCGGGCGACTGCAGCGCCGCGGCGGCGACCTGGTTCCAGTCGGTGACGGCGTCCGCACGCGCGGTCGCCGGTATCGCGAGCACGGCGAGAAGCGCAAGACCGCCGAGCAGGGTGCGGAGTACGCGGGTGACGCGCATGACTACTCCTCCCAAGGTGGGTCGGTGCGAGGGCCGCCCGACCTTCCGTGGCTCCGATGGTGTCCTGGGATTTCGTCCGGTGCGGTCCGCGTCAACCCTCTCGCGTCCACGCGCTCACGTCAAACTCACGAGTATGAGTTCGCACGTTAGGGACAGCGCTCATCCTGGCGACGACACCAGCCGGTCAGCGCCGTCGTCACCGTGACCGGCGCACGACCCCCTGAGGCAGCGCCAGCAGCGCCGCGACCGTCAAGATGAGGCTCGCCATGGTGCGCACGACGGCATGAACGTGTTGCGCGATCTCCTCGCCGCGGACGAGCTCGCCCTCGTCCACCCCGGCCCGCCGCCCAAGGGCAGCGACGCCATGCGCGCGAAGCTCACCGACGACCGCTTCAGCGACCCGGAGTGGATCTTCGAGCGCAAGCTCGACGGGATCCGCTGCGTCGCGGTCCGCGACGGCGGCCCGGTGCGGCTGTGGTCGCGCAACGACCTCTCGCTCGACGGCCGCTACCCGGAGCTCGCGGAGGCGCTCGGCGCCGAGGAGGCGCCGCGCTTCGCGATCGACGGCGAGGTGGTCGCCTTCGAGCGCGGCCGGACGAGCTTCGCGCGGCTCACGCAGCGCGGGCAGCGCTCCGTCGCCGTCTTCCTCTACGTCTTCGACGTCCTCTGGCTCGACGGCTGCGACCTGCGCGCGCTGCCGCTACGCGCTCGCAAGCGGATCCTGCGCCGGGCGTTCGGCTTCCACGGCCACGTGCGCCTGACACCCCACCGCAACGCCGACGGCGAGGCGTACTTCGCCGAGGCGTGCCGTCGCGGCTGGGAGGGCCTGATTGCCAAGCGCGCCGACAGCACCTACTCCTCGCGCCGCTCCGACGACTGGCTGAAGTTCAAGTGCGAGCACGGGCAGGAGCTCGTCGTCGGGGGCTACACGGCGCCGCGCGGATCGCGGACGCGCTTCGGCGCGCTGCTGCTCGGCGTCTACGACGGCGGCGGCGTGCTGCGCTACGCCGGCAAGGTCGGGACGGGCTTCGACCATGCCGCGCTGGATGCCATCGGCGACCAGCTCGAGGCCCTGCGCACGGACCGCCCGCCGTTCGCCGAGCCGGCGGCGATCCGCGAGCGCGACGTGACCTGGGTCCGGCCTGAGCTCGTCGCGCAGGTCGGCTTCACCGAGTGGACCCGCGACGGCCGCCTGCGCCATCCCCGGTTCCAGGGGCTGCGCGAGGACAAGGCCGCGCGCGACGTGGTGCGCGAGGGCTGACACTCATTCGAGAGGGATGACCCGGGGCGGGGCGAATCCCGGTCCGTGGCGATCGTGACCGAGGAGGATCTCCGCTTCGAGCGGCGCTGGTACCGCATCCAGCGCGTCGGCCGCGCGCTGCTCGTCATCGCCATCGTCGCGGCCGTCGTCGGCGTCTTCGGCACCGGGCCGCTCGCGTCCGCCACCGCCGAGGGTCCGGGCGGGCGGTTCTCGGTCGACTACGACCGCTTCGTCCGCAGCACCCAGTCGACCTCCCTGCAGATCTCGGCGCAGGGCGCCGTCGGGCCGGCCACCGTTGCGATCGCGCAAGGGTTCCTCCAGGCGACGAGCCTCTCCGACGTCTCTCCGCAGCCGGACTCCGAGACCGCGCGCGGGGGCCGCGTCGTGCTCAGCTACCAGGGCTCGCTCCCCGACGAGATCGAGCTGCAGCTCGCGCCCGAGACCATCGGCGTCCATCAGGCGACCGTCTGGGTGGGCGGCGCGCCGGTGCGCTTCCGGCAGGTGACCTGGCCGTGATCCCCGTCGTCCGCGCGATCGCGGTCTACGGGTTCCTGCTCGTGCTCATGCGGCTGATGGGCAAGCGGTCGCTCGCCCAGGTGACGGTCTTCGACCTCCTCGTCCTGCTGATCGTCTCCGAGGCGACGCAGCAGGGGATGACCGGCAACGACTTCTCGGTCACGAACTCGATCATCCTCGTCACCACGCTCGTGCTGCTGCAGCGCGCGGCCGACAAGCTGACCAACCGGTCGCCGCGCTCGGACCGTTTGCTCAACGACGTCCCGACGGTGATCGTCCAGGACGGCCGCCCGATCGCCGACCGCATGCGCCACAACGACCTCAGCGACGGAGAGCTGCTCGAGGAGGTCCGCAAGGCCGCCGGGCTCGAGGGCCTGGACAAGGTCCGCTACGCGGTGCTCGAGCGCGACGGCAGCATCTCGGTCATCCAGAGCGGCTGACCACGGCGGCGAGCTGAGCGCCGGCGCGTCCGAGCGCTGACGTTTCACCGCCGGGCAACGATCGCGGCGCCCGGCACGTGTGAGGTGGCGCCCCATGCGCTCCGCACTCGTCGCCATCGTCGTCGCCCTCGTCCTCCCCGCCGCGGCCGCCGCCGCGCCCGTCACGCTCACGGGTCGTGCCGCGCTGCCCGCGAAGACCTTCGCCGCCGGACCGCCGAGCGGCGCGCACATCGCCCCGCCGTTCGGCACCGGCACGCAGGTGCCGTTCCCGAGCCAGCCCGTCCAGGGCTTCTCGGCGTTCCTGCCCGCGGGCCATGGCGACCTGCTGGCGATGCCCGACAACGGCTACGGCGCGCTCGAGAACTCCGCCGACTTCGACCTGCGCATCTACCGGATCCATCCCGACTACGGCTCGGGTCGCGTGCAGGTGCGCTCGTTCGTCGAGCTGCGCGACCCGCACCACCGGCTGCCGTTCTCGATCGTCAACGAGTTCACGCGCTCGCGCGTGCTGACGGGCGCCGACCTGGACGTCGAGTCGCTGCAGCGCGACCCGCGCGACGGGAGCTTCTGGATCGGTGACGAGTTCGGACCGTTCCTGCTGCACGTCGCCACCGACGGCACCGTGCTCCACGCCCCGTACTCGCTGCCCGGCATCCGCGCGCCGCAGAGCCCGTACTCGGAGGAGTCCACGCCACAGCGGCTGATGAACGCGCTCGACGCCCGCGGCCGCGCCCGCGGCGCGACGACGGCGCCGGTCGTCTCCCCCGACGCGAACCTGATCGCCGACGGCGATCCGGCCACGGTCGCCGACGGCCGTGACGGCAGCGACGGGCAGCGCCCCGCCTCGTCGGAGATCTTCGACGTCGCCAAGCTCCACGCGGCCGGCTACAAGGTCGTCCCCTACACCGTCGATGCCCCGGCGCGGATGGACCAGCTGATCAAGCTCGGCGTCGACGGGCTGATCTCCGACCGCTCCGACCTGCTCTACCAGCGGATCGCCGCCGACCGGCCGGACGCGATCCTGCCCGACGGCCGCGTGGATCCCGCCAAGTTCGACTTCGAGGGCCACCGCGGCTCGCGCGACCTGCGCCCGGAGAACACGCTCCCCGCCATGGAGGCCGGGCTCGACAACCTCATCAACACGATCGAGACCGACAACGGCATCACCAAGGACGGCGTGCCGGTGCTCGACCACGAGCCCTACGTCTCCTCCGTGCGCTGCCGGCGCGCCGACGGCGCGTCCTACGGCGTCCAGGACGAGCAGCTCGTCGAGGACCTCACGCTCGCCCAGCTGCAGGCCCGCTACACCTGCGACAACGTCTTCCGCGGGCCGCAGCAGAGCAACGACCGGGCGCTGTCGCCGATCGCCGTCGCCTTCGCCGCGCAGGAGCACCTGCGCGACCCGTACGTGATGCCCTCGACGCAGGAGCTGTTCGACTTCGTCGGCTTCTACGAGCGCTGGTACGCGACCGGCCCCGGCAAGGACGACCCGCACGCCGCGGCGCGCGCCGCCAACGCCGCGCACGTGCGCTTCAACATCGAGACGAAGATCAACCCGCGCACCGACCGCGACGACCACGGCGACGTCTACGCGCGTCGCACGATCGGGCCGGTGCCGTTCGCCGACACGGTCTCGGGCGTGATCGAGCGCAACGGCATGGCCGGCCGCTCGGACGTGCAGTCCTTCGACTTCCGCACGCTCGAGCGCGTGCAGGACACGCATCCGGAGCTGCCGATCGTGACGCTGTGGGGCGACACCGCCAAGGGCCCGGGTGTCGACGAGGACGGCACCAACCTCCAGCCCGGACCGGGCCAGTCGAACTCGCCGTGGCTCGGGGGCCTGATCTGGCCGTACCGCGAGACCGCGCTCTCGACGCCTTTCCGCGCGCAGGCCTCAGGCGGGTTCGAGGGGATGGCGCGGCGTCGGAACGAGCTGCTGCCGATGCTCGAGAAGCCCCTGACCGGCGGCCCGCAGGATCGGACGACGATCTACTCGTTCGACACCCGGACGCGCCGGTGGACGGACGCGCACTGGACCTACGTCTACGACCCGCAGGGCGTCTCGATCGGGGACTTCCAGCTCTCCGGCCATGACACCGGACTGACGCTCGAGCGCGACAACGGGCAGGGCGCGACCGCGAAGTTCAAGACGATCGAGTCCTTCCGGCTCGGTCGCGGCGACGGTCACGTGGTCGACAAGGCGCCGCTCGTCGACGAGCTGGACATCGCCGACCCGGCGGGGCTCTCCCTGCGCACGCCGACCAACCAGCCGGGCGACCTCTCGATCGGAAACCCGTTCGGGCTCCCGTTCAACACGATCGAGGATTTGCTCGTATCGCGGGGAGGTCGCGAGCTCACGGTCGGCGTCGACAACAACTACCCCTTCTCCGTCGGTCGCCACGTCGGCACGGGCGCGCCGGACGACGACGAGATCGTCACCCTCCGCCTCCGGCGCTGAGCGCCGGAGGCATGGGCGACGTGGTCAGGCGCGGGCGTGCGAGCGCCGGAAGCGCCCGTTGGTGACCGCGAACCCCGTCGCCGCGGTGAGCGCGGCGAGGAGGGCGGCGCTGGGCAGGACGTAGACGAGCGGCGAGGTGCCGTCGTCGGACTGCGCCGGCGTGCTGCGCTGGGCCTGCTGCGCGGCGATCGCCGTCGACGCGTGCAGGTCCGCGGCGGACTGGACCGGGACGCGCTGGTCGGGGTTGCGCAGGTCCTGCGTCGGCGTCGTCGTGCCGGACGTCGACACCGGGTCGACGACCATGGCGCTCGCCGCGGGGGCGGCGATGGCCAGGGACGCGACGGCGATGGTGATGCAGCGGGTGGGGCGGGACATGAGGCCCCTCCTTTCGAGCGGCCCCTGGTGGGCGGGGTCGCGGGGGATCGGGACGAGGCGAGCGTCCGCCCGGCCGGTAATGCCACGGCGTCAATTCGGTAATTGCGCGGACATCTGCCAGGTGTGTCATACGGATGAACTAGGGTGCTCGCCCGTGCTCGAGCCCGGCCCGTTCATCCAGACGCTGTCCGGCCGCCGCGTCAATCCGCTCGACGCCGCACCAGAGGACATCGACCCCGCTGACATCGCCCGGGCGCTCGCGAACACGTGCCGTTTCGGTGGCCATAGCAGGGACTTCTACTCGGTCGCCCAGCACTCGGCGATCGTGTGCGACCTCCTCGAGGAGCGCGGCGCGACGCCCGACGAGCTGATGGCCGCGCTGCTGCACGACGCGGCCGAGGCGTATCTGGGCGACCTTCCTCATCCGCTCAAGCACCGAAGCGAACTCGGCGCTCAGTTCCGTGAGGCCGAGAAGCGGTTGGAAGCGGTGATCGAGACGCGCTTCGCCCTCCCGGACGCCTCGGCACGCGTGAAGCCGCTCGATCGCGCGTTGCTCGCGACCGAGCGGCGGACCTTCAGCGAGGTCACCTGGCACTGGCCGGAGCTCGACGGCGCCGAGGAGCTCGACCTCGAGATCGACCCCTGGCCGCCGGACCGCGCCCAGGACGAGTTCCTGCGCCGCTACGAGCGCATCGCCGCCCGCCGCGCGTAGCCCGCGACTCGTGCGCGCACGCGCCCCGGACACCGGGGCGCCATCTTGCCGCCGGCCGCCGCGCCGCAGAGGATCGTCCCATGCGCCGCCGCGCGACGGCAGCCGCCGCCCTCATCCTGCTCTTCGCCTCGCTCGCGCTCGCGCTGGTCACCGTGATCGTCGAGTTCCCGCGCGGGCTGTTCGTCCTCGCGGGGATCGTGCTCGCGCTCGGCGCCGCCTGGTTCGGGATCGTGCGCCGCGGAACGGCGCGGGCGATCGGGCTCGCCGTCGCGGTCGTGCTCGCGGCGGGGGCGCTGCTATCGGTCGTCTCCCGTGTGCCGGTGCCCGCGGCCCTCGCCGTCGGCTGCCTCGTGCTGTCGGTCCTCGCCGCGCGGGCGGCCTTCCGGTCGCGCGTCGAGCTCGCGCCCGCGAAGCGGCCCGAGCGCCCGGTGCTGTTCTTCAACCCGAAGTCCGGCGGCGGCAAGGCCGAGCGCTTCCACCTGGCCGACGAGGCCCGCAGGCGCGGAATCGAGCCGATCGAGCTCACCATGGGCGCGGACCTCGAGACGCTCGTGCGGGACGCGGTCGCCCGCGGCGCCGACGGGCTCGCGATGGCCGGCGGCGACGGCTCGCAGGCCGTCGTCGCCGCGGTCGCCGCCGAGCACGGCCTTCCCTACGCCTGCATCCCGGCCGGCACCCGCAACCACTTCGCGCTCGACCTCGGCGTCGACCGCGATGACGTCGTCGGCGCCCTCGACGCCTTCGTCGACGGCGGCGAGCGCGTCGTCGACCTCGCCGAGGTCAACGGCCGCGTGTTCGTCAACAACGTCTCGCTCGGCCTCTACGCCGAGGCGGTCCAGCGGGCCGGCTACCGCGACGCCAAGCTGCGCACCCTGTTCGACACCGTGCCCGACGCGTTCGGGCACGGCAACGGCGACACGGTCCCGCTGCGCTGGGACGACCCCGACGGAGACGAGCCCGCCCGCGGCGCCGCGCTCCTGGTCTCCAACAACCGCTATCGCCTCGGGCGCGCGATCGGCTCGGGAACCCGCCCGCGGATCGACGGGGGCCGGCTCGGCGTCACCGTGCTGGGACCCGGCCGGCACGGGGCCTGGCGGGAATGGACCGCCAAGGCCTTCGAGGTCGACGCCGCCGAGCCGGTCCCCGCCGGGATCGACGGGGAGGCGGTGCGACTCGACCCGCCGCTGCGGTTCCGCGTGCGCTCCGGCGCCCTGCACGTGCGGATCGCCCCCGCGCACCCGGGCGCGTCGCCGTCGGCGCGCGCCCCCGAGGATCCGTCCGCGGTGCCGGGCGCGCTGCTGGCCGTCGCCCTCGGGCGCCCGACTACCAGGTGAGCTCGATCTCGAGCTCGGACTCGTCGTCCTCGATCTCGAACTCGACCTTGAGCTGCACCTCGTCCGGCACGCGGACCTTGAAGCTGATGCCGTCGCGCTCGAACTCGAGGTCGTTGTGGCGCGCGAGCTGATCGGCGACCTGGCGCAGCCGCGCGGCGACCTCCTCGCGGCCGACGCGCTCCTTCTGCTTGATCTCGACGAGTTCCATGTGGCAACCGTACGCCCGCCCGCACGGCCTGACGAGGGTGCACGCACCACCCAACGGTCAAGGCCTGCACCGTTGCGCGGCCGGCGTCCCGTCCGGGACACTGACGCCATGGACCTCGTCGCCGCCAGGGATCTCGCCCGCGAGCGCCACGCGGGGCAGCGCGACCGGTTGGGACGGCCGCTGATCGAGCACGTCGAACGCGTCGTCGCGCGCGTCCCGCCGCGGGTCCAACCGCTGGCGTGGGTGCATGACCTGCTCGAGCGCACCGTGACCGATGTCGCCGAGCTGCGCGCCTGCGGCCTTCTGGGGACGGAGGAGACGGCGCTGGCGCTGCTGACCCGCAGGCCGGAGGAGGCGTTCGAGCTCTACCTGCTCCAGATCGCCCACGCACCCGGGCTGGCCGGCGAGTTCGCGCGCGTGGTCAAGATCGCCGACCTCGAGGATCACGTCGAGGATCAGCGCCAAGGGCACTTCGTGCTCGGGGCACCGCCGTACCGCTGGGGCCTGCGGCACCTGCGCGGCCGGCCGGTTCCGCCCTGGACCGCCGACGACCACTGGTTCGCGACGCCCACGCGCGCGAGCGCCTGACCGCTATCTCACCCCATCCGGGCGATGCGCCGGCGCGGCCGCGGAGGCACGATCGCGGGCATGCTCGATGCCCCCACCGCCCCCACCACGGCGCGCCGCGCGAAGCAGGCGCGGCAGACCTCCGAGGAGTACGCCGCCCTCGGCCGGGCGGCACGCGCGACCGTGCCCCGCTCGCTGCACGGGGCCTGGCAGCCGGCCGCTGATCGGCCCGACCCCGTCGCCGTGCTCGAGGAGCAGGCCGCCTCCCGGGTGCCGGAGCTCGTCCCGATCCGCTACGGCCGCATGCTCGTGTCGCCGTTCACGTTCTTCCGCGGGGGCGCCGCGCTCATGGCCGCCGACCTCGCGCCCGGGCCCCGCACCGGGCTCGAGACCCAGCTGTGCGGTGACGCGCACCTGTCGAACTTCGGCGGCTTCGCCGCCCCCGACCGGCAGCTTGTCTTCGGCGTCAACGACTTCGACGAGACGCTGCCGGGGCCGTTCGAGTGGGACGTCAAGCGGCTCGTGGCGAGCTTCGAGGTCGCCGCGCGCGACCGCGGCTTCAACGCCAAGGAGCGCAGCATGATCGTGGCCAGGGTCTCGCGCGCGTACCGGGACGCGATGCGCGGCTACGCCGCGAGCACCAGCCTCGACACCTGGTACGCCCGCCACGAGGTCGACGACCTCGTCGACATGGTGCTGCAGAAGGCCAGGCCGAAGCAGATCCGGCGTTTCGAGCGCAACCTCGCGAAGACGCGGTCCAAGGACAGCATGCGGGCGTTCGACAAGCTCGCGACGATCATCGACGGCGAGCTGCGCATCGCCGGCGACCATCCCCTGATCACCCCCATCGAGGACGTCGCCGACCGCCCCGACGAACGCGCGCGCATCGACGAGCTCATCGACAACGTCCTGCGCGCGTATCGCCGGACACTGCCGCACGACCGCCGCGTGCTGCTCGAGCGCTACCACTACGTCCACGCGGCGCGCAAGGTCGTCGGCGTCGGCAGCGTCGGGACGCGCGCCTGGATCATGTTGCTACTCGGCCGCGACGCGCGCGACCCGCTCTTCCTGCAGTTCAAGGAGGCCGAGGCGTCCGTGCTCGAGCCCTACCTCGGCGCGAGCCGCTACGCCAACCACGGGCAGCGCGTCGTGGAGGGCCAGCGCCTGATGCAGGCCGCCAGCGACATCATGCTGGGGTGGATCCGCCTCGACCTCCGCGGGGAGCAGCGCGACTTCTACGTGCGCCAGTTGTGGGATCAGAAGGGCTCCGCGCTGGTCGAGCTCATGGACCCGCTGCTCATGACGGGCTACGCGGAGCTCTGCGGGCAGACGCTGGCCCGCGCCCACGCGCGGTCCGGCGAGCCGATCGCGATCGCCTCCTATCTCGGGACCGGCTCGGCGTTCGACCGCGCGATGGTGGAGTTCGCGTCGAGCTACGCGGACCAGAACGAGCGCGACTACGCGCTGCTTCAGGCGGCGGCCGGGGATGGCCGGATCGAGGTCGTCACCGGACTCTGAGCGTCAGCGGATCGTGACGCGGCGCAGGTTGCGGTCGGCGGCGCCGAAGCGCGCCTCCTGCAGTCCGGCGCCGATGGTCGCCCGCGAGCGCACCTCGTAGCGCCCGGGCGCGAGCGCCCGCCCCAGGGTCAGGCCCCAGCGGGCGGTCCGCTTCGCGCGGATCCAGACCTCGCCGACGCACGTGCCGCGGCGCTTCGCCCGGCTGACCAGCGCGCCGCTCGTCCCGCCCACCCAGCGGCAGCCCGTGACGTCGAGCCTGCGGATCGCGACGTCGACGCGCGACACGCGCAGGCGCCGCAGCGCGAGGTGTCCCCTCCCCCGGGAGGCGACGCCCGCCACCGCGCGTGCCGAGACCGTGCGGATCGACGTGTCGCCGACGCGCACGAGCGCCGGGCGCCGGGTCACGGTGTCGTTGGACGTCCGCAGGTCGTTGCTCGCGGTGGCCACGTGCCAGCGCACCGCGAGGGTGCGGCCGACCGTTCCGCCGTGGCGGACGATCGGGATGCTGTCGGCGGCGCTGTGGCCGCCGCGCAGCGTGTAGGGCGGGTCGCGATCGGTGCGCCGTCCCCCGCGCCCCACCGCCACCGTGATCCTCCGGCAGGCCGTCGTGCCGAGGTTGCGAACGGTGACCGGGATCCGGCGCGCACCCTCGGTCGGCATCGCCGACATCGAGGCCACGCGCAGCTCCAGGTCGCAGTAGCGGAAGTCGACGGGCACGGTCGCGGTGTTGTCGGAGACATCCGCGTCCTCGGGCGCGTCGAGGGTGACGGCCAGCTGGTCCTTCGGCTTCAGCGCGCCGCCGTAGGCGAGCTGCGCGTCGGCGGTGAAGGTCGAGCCGGGCGCGATCGTCGGAGTGGCGACCGGGCCCTGCGCGAACGAGTACGGCGCGGGCGCGGAGATCGTCCCGCCGCAGGCGCGCGTGCCCTCGTTGTCGACCCGGAGCGTGATCGCGGTCGGCCGGCGGCCGGCGAAGGTGACCCGGCCGGCCGGGACGCTCACGGCGAGGTCGCAGCGATCGAGCAGGAGCTTGGAGAGCCCGTAGCGGGAGCCGCCGAGCTGGCCGCCGACCGCCGCGAACCCGGTCCCGGCGGCGATCGCCGGGGAGGCGTCCTGCGCCACGCCGCGGTCGTCGACGACCGAGCCCATCGGCGCCGATGCCAGCGGCCCGTCGAAGTCGTTGAATGCCGCCGCGGCCCACACCGGCGACGAGGAGCCGCCGGTGGTGATCGAGCCGGCGACGACGAGCGCGCTCACGGGGCCGCCGATGACGTCGAGGTCGCTGCCCGTCGTCGTGACCGGCGTCGCGGGTCCCACGGCGCCGCGCATCTCGAAGCGGCGCGAGTCGACCGTGTCGCCGGCGGGCGTGACGCGCGCGAGGTAGGCCTCGTCGCCGGAGCTGCCCGCGGCGTAGAGGCGCCCGCCGTCGGCGATGAGCCCGCCGGCGGTCGCCGGCGGCGTGAGCGGCAGGACGAGCTCGCCGCCCGCGGCGCCGAAGCCGCTGTCGTCGGTCCCGGCCGCCGTGAAGGCGTGCAGGACCGCGCCCGAGGCGCGCTGGAGCAGGGCCGCGACGGTCCCGTCCGGGCGCCA
>DATBDM010000194.1:0-10125 GCA_036269915.1 Solirubrobacteraceae bacterium
TCGCGCGCCGCCTGCGCGAGCTCGTCTGCGACGAGCACGGGATGGACCCGGAGCTGCTGATCTTCGACGCGCTCACCTTCACGCTGACCACCGGCGACGACGAGTGGAAGCCGTCGGCGGTCGAGACGATCGAGGGCATCCGCCGTATCAAGGCCGAGCTGCCCGCGGTGAAGACCTCGCTCGGCGTCTCGAACGTCTCCTTCGGCATCTCGCCGCCCGCCCGCGCGGTCCTGAACTCCGTCTTCCTGCACCACTGCGTCGAGGCCGGGCTCGACCTCGCGATGGTCAACCCGAACCACATCACGCCCTACGGCGAGATCTCCGGGGCCGAGCGCGAGCTCGCCGACGACCTCGTCTTCAACCGCCGCGAGGACGCGCTCGAGCGCTTCATCGACCACTTCGAGTCCAAGGGCCCGGAGGAGGCCGCCGAGGCGGCCGACCCGACCGCGGACATGGAGCCCGAGGAGGCGCTGCACTGGCACATCCTGCGCCGCCGCAAGGAGGGCGTCGAGGACCAGATCGACGCGTCGGTGGAGAAGATCGGCGCCGTCCCGACGCTCAACGACGTGCTGCTGCCGGCCATGAAGGAGGTCGGCGACAAGTTCGGCGCCGGCGAGCTGATCCTCCCCTTCGTCCTGCAGAGCGCCGAGGTGATGAAGCGCGCCGTGGCACGCCTCGAGCGCTACCTGGATCGCATCGAGGGCTACTCCAAGGGCACGGTCGTGCTCGCGACCGTCTTCGGCGACGTGCACGACATCGGCAAGTCGCTGGTCAACACGATCCTCTCCAACAACGGCTACCACGTGGTCGACCTCGGCAAGCAGGTGCCGATCGGGACCATCCTCGACGCCGCCAAGCAGCACGACGCCACCGCGATCGGCCTCTCCGCGCTGCTGGTCTCGACCTCCAAGCAGATGCCGCTGGCGATCCAGGAGCTGCACTCGCAGGGCCTCGAGTTCCCGGTGCTGATCGGCGGCGCCGCCATCAACCGCAAGTTCGGGTGGCGCGCGCTCTACCCCGGCGGGACGGAGTCCGAGGACGTCTACGGCCCGGGCGTCTTCTACTGCAAGGACGCCTTCGAGGGACTCGCCGTGATGGACCAGCTCGTCGAGGGCGACGCGCGCGCGGACCTCGTGGAGCGCGTCCGCGCCGACGCCGCGAAGCTGCGCGCCGACGGCGAGACCGAGGAAGTGCTCGACACCTCCGACGACTCGGTCCGCTCGGCCGCGCGCACCGACGTGCCGGTCCCCGAGCCGCCGTTCTGGGGCGTGCGCGAGATCCCTGTCGACCTCGACGAGGTCTACACGCACCTCGACACGCACGTGCTCTTCAAGCTCCACTGGGGCGGGCGCGGCGTGAAGGGCGAGGCCTGGAAGCGCCTGCTCGACGACGACTTCCGCCCGCGTCTGGAGCGCATGTGGGCCGAGCAGGACTACCTGCGCCCGCGCGCCGTCGTCGGCTACTTCCCCTGCTACTCGGAGGGCAACGACATCGTCGTGCTCGACCCCGAGGATCGCGAGACGGTGCTGGAGCGGCTCAACTGCCCGCGCCAGCCCAAGGGCGACCGCATCTCCCTGGCGGACTTCTTCCGCCCGAAGGGCAGCAGCGAGCTCGACGTCATCGCCCTGCAGGCCGTGACCGCCGGCGGCGAGGTGACCGAGCTGATGGACCGCCTCGAGGCCGACGGCGAGTTCGCCGAGCAGCTGTTCGTCCACGGGCTCGGGGTGCAGACCGCGGAGGGCCTCGCCGAGTGGATCCACGCCGGCGTGCGCGAGGGCCTGGGCATCCCGGCGACGCAGGGTCGACGCTACTCGTGGGGCTACCCCGCGGTGCCCGACCAGGCCGAGCACGCGAAGGTCGACCGCCTGCTGGGGCTGGGCCGCATCGGCATGGAGATCTCGAGCGGCGGCTATGCGCCCGTGCCCGAGCAGTCGACGCTCGCCCTCGTCGCCCACCACCCGCAGGCGACGTACTTCGGCATGCGCAACGGCCGCCTGCTCCCCGCCGGCTCGCCGGACGACGTGATCCGCGGCACCAGCCGCGACCCCTCGCGCCGCGAGGACGCCGCGACGGCGTAGGCCGGTCTCCGTCCGCGGAGCCGGCGCTCTCGGCGGACTGCGGCTGGGGAGAGGAGCGGGTCGCTTCCCGCCGGCCGCCCCGCCCGCGTGGCGTAGCCTCTCGAGTGTGCGCGTCCTGGCCATCGACGGCGGCGGCATCCGCGGACTGATCCCCGCGCTCGTCCTCGCCGAGATCGAGCGGCGCACCGGACGGCGCATCGCCCAGATCGTCGACCTGATCGCGGGTACCTCGACGGGCGGCATCCTCGCCTGTGCCCTGAGCCGGCCGGACCCGCTCCCGGCGTCCGAGATCGCGGGGCTCTACGACCGCGAGGGGCCGAAGATCTTCGATCGCTCGCTGCTCAAGACGATCACCTCGGCCGACGGCTACCTCGACGAGCGCTACGACGACAAGGGGCTCATCTCCGCGCTGCGCACCTACCTGGGCGAGACGCGGATGGCCGAGGCCACCGTCCCGATCCTGCTGACCTCCTACGACCTCGAGGCGCGCGCCGCCGTGCTGCTGCGCTCGGGCGACACCGGCGACGTCTCGATGGTCGACGCGGCGCATGCGACCTCCGCGGCGCCGACCTACTTCGAGCCGGTGCGCGTCGGCGGGCGCACGCTGGTCGACGGCGGCGTCTGCGCCGTCAACCCGGCGATGACCGCCTTCGCCGAGGTCGCCGGCGAGACGCTCGACGTGCTCGCCTCGCTGGGCACCGGCGAGCACACCCGCGCGCTGCGCTACGACAAGGTCAAGGGCTGGGGGAAGCTGTCCTGGGCGCAGCCGATCATCGACGTGGTCTTCGACGGCAGCGCGGACACCGTCGACGACCAGCTCGCGCGGCTGACCGGCCCGCGCTATGTCCGCCTGCAGACCCGCCTCGACGAGGCCTCCGACGACCTCGACGACGCTTCGGAGTCAAACCTCGCCGCGCTGCGCCGCGAGGCCGAGCGCCTGATCGCCGCCCGCGACGCGGACATCGACGCGCTGTGCTCGACGCTCACGGCCTGACCGCCTACACGGCGGCCGAGCGCCCGGACCTGACCGCGCGGGCGGACTTCGCCGACGCCGTCTGGCCCGAGTACAACCTCCACGGCGACGTGATGAACGCGCACTGGGCGCGGTTGACGAGCGAGTTCGCCGAGTTCCAGTTCGTGCTCGCCGACGCCGGCGAGGACATCGTCGCGCAGGGGCACACGATCCCGTGCCGCTGGGACGGGACGCCGGAGGGCCTGCCCGCCGGCATCGACGGCGTGATCGCGAGCGGCGCGACCGCCGGCGCGAACACCGCGTCGGCGCTCGCCGCGCTCGTGCGGCCCGACCGCCAGGGCCAGGGACTCGCCCGCGTCGTGCTGGAGACGATGGTCGAGCTCTGCCGCCGCCACGGGCTCGCGAGCCTGATCGCGCCGGTCCGCCCGAGCCACAAGGCGCGCTACCCACTCGTCCCGATCGAGCGCTACGCCGCCTGGACGCGCGCCGACGGGCTGCCCTTCGACCCCTGGATGCGCGTCCACGCGCGGCTCGGCGGGCGGATCCTGCGCCCGGAGCCCGAGTCGCTGCGGATCACCGGCACGGTCGCCGAGTGGGAGTCATGGACGGAGCTCGCGCTCCCGGAGTCGGGCGCGTACGTGTTCCCGCACGGCCTCGCTCCGCTCGCCGTCGACTGCGAGGACGACGTCGGGCGCTACTGGGAGCCCAACGTGTGGACGCTCCACGCGGCCTAGGACGTGACAGGACGCTACGAAGCGCGCGCCTCGTGCGCCGCGCTCTGCGGCGCCGAGAGCGAGACGGGCGCGGTGTGCAGCGCCCGTAGGCGAACCTCCCGCCAGGAGAGGCCCTCCTTGACCAGGGCGGGCGCGCCCATCACGACGGCCGTCGCGACCTCGACCGCCTGGAGGATGATCCCGTAGCCGAGCGCCTGCGCGGGGTCGATCCCGTAGGCGTAGGAGAGCACGGCGACGCAGGCGGCCTGGAAGACGCCGAGGTTCGACGGCGTCAGCGGCAGCACCGCGGTCACGTTGACGGCGAAGAGGATGGCCGCCGCGGTGCCGAGGTCCGCGCGCCAGTCGAGGCCGAGCGCGATCAGCAGCACCCAGCACGAGAGCAGCTGCAGCGCCCACGCGCCGAGCTGCGCCAGCGCGGCCAGGCCGCCGAGCCGCGGGCGCCGGTAGACGATCAGGCCCGCGCGGACGCGCGCGAGCGAGACGCGCGCCATGGTCAGGGCGCGCGCGAGCGCGGCGGAGCGCGTGCGGACGCCGCGGCGCAGCAGGGTCGGGGCCACGAGCACCCCGCAGAGCAGCGCGAACGGCGCCGCCGCGTACCAGAGCAGCGCCTGCTGATGACCCGCGAAGAGGCCGATCGTGCTGAACATCACCCCGCCGAGGATCAGCAGCGCGAGGACGTTGAGCAGCGTCTGCGAGACGAGTGTCCCGAGCACGACCGGCAGGTACTCGCGCGGGCGGCCGAGCCGGCGGGCGACGATCAGCGCGCGCGAGGGCTCGCCGAGCCGCGCGGGCAGCGTCGCCGACATCAGCACGCCGATCGTCGTGCCCTGCATCGCGTCGGTGAAGCGCGGGCGCGCCTGCGGCAGCGCGGCGCGCAGGATCGCGTGCCACGAGACCGCGCGCAGCACCATCGAGGCGCACATGAGCGCGAGGCCGACGAGCACCCAGATCGGGCTCGAGCGCACCAGCGCGTGGCCGATCGAGCCGATCCCGATCCGCTGGAGCGCGTACCAGCAGCCGCCGGCAACCGCGGCGGCGGCGGTCACCGCGCCGGCGCGGCGGGCGAGGCGCGCGCGGCGGCGGCCGGCGCTCTCCCCGCTGGGCTCGAGGCTGGACAGCCGGCGGGCGGGGGCGCGCTCGCCGCCGTCGGCCGGCCGCGTGCCGATCCGTACCGCCGCGCGGTGCGCGGACGTCGCGGGCTCGGGAACGGCGCGGGCGTCGGCGTAGGCCTCGACGACCTGCTCGGCGACGCGCGGCCACGCATAGCGCTCGGCGCTGCCGCGCGCCGCCGTGCCGAGCGCCGCGGTGCGGCCCGGCTCGAGCGCGAGGTCGCGCAGCACCTCGGCGAGCCGCGTGGCGTCACCGCGGTCGAAGAGCAGTCCGTCGACGCCGTCGGAGACGACGTCGCGGTAGCCCGCGATGTCCGAGGCGACGACGCCCGTGCCGGCCGCGAAGGCCTCGGTGAGCACCATGCCGAACGACTCTCCGCCGAGCGACGGGGCGCAGAGGACGTCGGCGCCCTCGAGCACCGCGTGGCGCTCGGCGTCCGAGACGCGGCCGAGCACGGTGACCCCGGAGCGCTCGACGAGCAGCGGGGCGACCTCGGCCTCCGACGCGCCGACGATCACGAGCTCGGCGGGCACGCGGGAGCGCAGCGCCTCGAAGGCGCGCAGCAGCACCGGCAGGCCCTTGCGCTCGACGGCCTGGCCGACGAAGGCGATCCGCAGCGGCTCGCCCGGCCGGCGCACCCGCCCGGCAGGGACCCCGTCCTCGGGGAGCTCGACGCCGTTGGGCACGATCCGGTAGCGGCCGCCATAGAAGCGGCGCCCGGTCCAGGCGGCGGCCTCGGAGACGGCGATCCGCACGGCGAGGTGGTTGAGCTTGCGCCGCGCGCCGAGCAGGTGGGCGACGCGGTGCGGCGGCGCGGACTCCGAGTAGCAGTGGAAGGTGCCGACCAGCGGGGCGTCGCAGCTCGTCAGCGCGTCCCAGCCGATCACCGGCGCGACCGGCTCGTGCAGGTGGACGACGTCGAACGCGCCGGCGCGCAGCTCGCGGCGCAGCGTCGAGATCGCCGAGGGCGTCCCCGCGAGGTTGGAGACCGCGCCGTTGGAGGGCCAGCCGAGCGTCCCGCCGAGGGGCACGAGCCACTCGGGGAGCTCGCGCGCCTGCGGGCGCGCGCCGCGATGCAGGATCGCCGTGCGGCGGACGTCGGGATCGAAGGGCGCCAGGACGCGCACGTCGTGCCCGGTCCGGACGAGTTGACCGGCCAAGGCCTCGATGTGTCGCGTGACGCCGCCCGGATAGGTCCAGGAGTACGGGGAGACGAGGGCGACCCGCATCCCTACATCCTAAAGACCGGAGAGGCCGTCTCCCGTTCGGCTAACACCACCCAACACATGAGAAGTGTCCCGGACCCGGCCTGCTCCTATCCTTTCTGAAGCGGATGCCACAGCGACACTTCGTCAAGTACACGTTCCTCAAGGTCGACCCGGCCTGGCGCCGGCTCGACGCCGCCGAGCGCGCCCAGCACAAGCGCGAGGTCATCGCCGCCTGCGAGGACTTCTCCGCCGAGCGCCTGCTGCGCTCGTTCTCGCTCGTCGGCACGCGCGGCGACGCCGATCTGCTGCTGCTCACGCAGGCCACGACGCTCGATCGCATCCACGAGTTCCACGTCGTGCTGCAGCAGAGCGGGCTGATGGCCTGGGCGGACACCCCCTACTCGTTCCTGGCGATGACCAAGCCGTCGGAGTACTCCGACGAGTCGCGCCTCGAGGTCCGGCCCGGCCGCGGCAAGTACCTGTTCGTCTACCCCTTCGTGAAGACCCGCGCGTGGTACGCGATGAGTCCGGAGGAGCGCTACGCGGCCATGCAGGAGCACATCAAGGTCGGCCGCGAGTACCCGGAGATCGACCTCAACACGAGCTACTCGTTCGGTCTCGACGACCAGGAGTTCGTCGTGGCCTTCGAGGGCGACGATCCGAGCCGCTTCCTCGATCTCGTGCAGCGCCTGCGCACGACCGAGGCCTCCGCCTACACCAAGCGCGACACGCCGACGTTCACCTGCGTCGCCTGCTCCGTCGAGCGCGCCCTCAACGCGCTCGACGGCACCTCCCTTCCCATCGAGCTGTCCGTATGACGACCGAGCTGCGCCAGGACTTCGACGAGATCCGCGACATCACGGTGATCGGCGCCGGCCCGGTCGGGCTGTCGACCGCCTTCTGGGCCGGCATGCGCCAGGCCAGCGTCCGGATCATCGACTCGCTGCCCGAGATCGGCGGCCAGTGCACGACGCTGTATCCCGAGAAGTGGATCTTCGACGTCCCCGGGCACCCGAAGGTGCTCGCCCGCGACCTCGTCGCGGCGCTGCGCGAGCAGTCCCTCGAGCAGTTCGACGTGCCGGTCCACCTCGAGACGACCGCGAACGACATCTCCTGGGACGACGACGTCGTCACGCTGCACACCGACCGCGGCGACCTGCGCTCGCGCACGGTGATCGTCGCCGGCGGCCACGGCGCCTTCGAGCCCAAGAGGCTGCCGCTCTCCGACGTCGACATGGCGCCGTGGGAGGGCCGCGGCGCCCACTACCTCGTCTCCGAGAAGGAGGCCTTCGCCGACAAGCGCGTCGTCATCGTCGGCGGCGGCGACTCGGCCTTCGACTGGGTCGTCAACCTCGTCGACACCGCCTCGAAGATCACGCTGGTCCACCGCCGCGACGCCTACCGCGCCCACGAGGCGACGGTGGCCGAGGTGATGGACCACGTCGAGGGCGGCCGCGTCGAGCTGAAGGTCCCCTACGTCATCCGCGAGGTGCACGGCAACGGCTCGCTCGAGGCCGTCGAGCTCCACCACGCCGGGGAGAACGAGCGCATCGAGCGCATCGAGTGCGACGCGGTCCTGCTCCAGCTCGGCTTCTCCACGAAACTCGGCCCGCTCAAGGAATGGGGCTTCGAGCTCGAGAAGGGCGCGATCCGCGTCGACGGCCTGATGCGCACCAACCTCGACCGCGTGTGGGCCTGCGGCGACATCTCGACCTTCGACGGCAAGCTCAAGCTGATCGCCACCGGCTTCGCCGAGTCGGCGATCGCCGTCTCGCAGGCGGTGCACCACATCCGCCCCGAGACGAAGATCCAGCCGGCGTACTCGACCAACACGGGCGTGCCCGGAGGCACGCCGGGTCAGGCCTAGGGTCAGACCCGAACCCGGCGCGGCGCCGGGTTCGGCGCCGCGCAGGGGTCAGACTCTAGACGCGCCGCGCCCCGATGTAGTGGGCGCCCCAGTAGGAGTCGACGGTCGAGTGCTCCATCACGCCGTGCGACGTGGCGGAGATCGCCGTCGTCGCGCTCGTGGCGATGCCGACGTGCGACGCGCCGCCGCCACTCGTGTTGAAGAACACGAGGTCGCCGGGCTGCACCGCGCTGTGCGACACGGGCGTGCCGACGCCGTACTGCGCGTAGCTCGTCCGCGGCAGCGCGATCCCCGCCTGCTGGAAGGCCCACATGGTCAGGCCGGAGCAGTCGAAGCCGCTCGGGCCCACGCCCGCGGCCACGTAGGGCAGGCCGATCTTCGAGCGCGCCGCGGCGATCGCGGCGGAGACGCCCGATGAGCTGCTCGGTGCGGCCGAGGTGCTCGACCCACTCGATCCCGCGGAGCCGGAGATCCCCAGCGCGGCGAGCGTCTGCGGACCGACGACGCCGTCGACCGTGAGGCCGTGGGCCGCCTGGTAGGACCGCACGGCGGCGCGCGTGATCGGGCCGTAGCCGCCGTCGACGTTGAGCCCCAGCTTCTGCTGGATGGCGATCGTGACCTCGCGCGAGGGCTTCGGGCCCCTGTTGTCGCTCGCCGACGAGCTGCGGGCCGAGGAGGACGAGCCGCCGAGGCTCAGCGCGGCGAGTGTCTGCGGGCCGACGATGCCGTCGACGGTCAGGCCGTGGGCGGCCTGGAACCGGCGCACCGCGGCGCGCGTGACCGGGCCGTAGCCGCCGTCGACGTTGACGCCGAGCTTGCGCTGGATCTCCATCGTCACGGCGTGCGAGGGCTTCGCGCCCCCTCCGCCGCCCGCGGAGGCCGTGCCGGCCGACGCGCCGCCGAGGCCGAGCGCCCCGGACGTGATCGGGCCGACGATGCCGTCGACCTCGAGGCCATGCGCGCTCTGGAAGCGCAGTACCGCGGCCTTCGTCGTGGGGCCGAAGACCCCGTCGGCGGCAACGCCGAGCGCACGCTGGACGGCGGCGACGGACGCGCCGCTGCTCCCGGCCTTCAGCATCGAGGTCGAGGTGGTGGTCGTGGTCGCCTGGGCGGCGGCCATCTGCCCGGCAGGCGCGGCGACGGTGGCGACCGCGAGGGCCGCGGACACCCCGACCAGGGTCCCGCGCTGGGCGACGGGACGGCGGTTCGCGGCCGCCTGGCGGCGGCGCTGGGAGCGCTCGAGGGACCGTTCCCAGAGGTCCTCGCAACTCAGATCACGCCGGCCCGGGGGCAGCGCGAAGATCGCCCACCCGTCGGGGGCTTGTACTGCACTCAACTGATCCTCCTCGGTCCCGGCCTACGAGGTGAGCTGACGGGCTCGCGCAGTGCGCTACGCCGCTGAGCATGCGGCGATTCGCCCCCGGACCGGTCCCTCCCGGTCCAATGGTTCCCCCGTTCCCGGCGCCCTGGGGCGACGGGATTCGGCCTATGCCTTTCAGGTGGGCATAACACCACATCCGGCCGATGGATGCGATCGGCTTTTATCTCGTCCGCTCATCTGCCGATGACCAGGGGCATGACGCAGCTTCAGGCAGAGCGCTACCGACTGGTCACGCGCAGCGACTTCGACGGGCTGGTGTGCGCCGCCCTGCTCAAGCACCTCGGGATGCTGGACGACGTCAAGTTCGTCCACCCCAAGGACGTCCAGGACGGCAAGGTCGACCTCGGTCGGGGGGACATCACGACCAACCTCCCGTACCACCCTGGCGTGGCGCTGGCCTTCGACCATCATCATTCGGAGACCGTCCGCGTCGCGGACTCGCCGGAGAACCACGTGATCGCCGCCCGCGCCGACTCGGCCGCGCGCGTCGTCCACGACCACTTCGGCGGCGCAGAGCGCTTCCCTGGCGTCGAGGAGCTGATGGCCGCGGTCGACAAGGGCGACGCGGCCCGGTTCTCGCTCGAGGAGATCCTGGATCCCTCCGGCTGGGTGCTGCTCAACTTCCTGATGGACCCGCGCACCGGCCTCGGCCGCTTCCGCGACTTCCGGATCTCCAACTACCAGCTGATGATGCAGCTGATCGACACGTGCACGACGATGACGGTCGAGGAGATCCTCGCCACGCCGGACGTCGCCGAGCGCGTCGAGCTGTAC
>DATBDM010000195.1:0-21828 GCA_036269915.1 Solirubrobacteraceae bacterium
AAGGAGCCGAAGCGCGAGCTCTCGACGGTGAGGGTGGACATGGGTGGGTGCTCCTTGGTGGGTCCGGATGGAGGGAGGCGGATGGGTGGGCGATCAGCGGAGGAAGTCCATGAGCGACGTCTGGACGATCGTCGCGCCGGAGCGCAGCGCTGCCGAGTAGGCGGCGGACTGCGAGTTGAGGTCGATCAGGGTCTTGGCGATGTCGGCGTCCTCGGTGTCCGAGAGCTGCCTGTTGGTCACCTCGGAGACCTGCTGCAGGCGGGTGAGCGCCGAGTCGAGCCGGTTGGACTGGGCGCCGTTGCGGGCGCGCACGGCCAGCAGCGAGTCGACCTGGCCGTCGAGCGCCTTGAGGTCGGTGTTGCGCAGGGCGGAACCGTCGCCGGACCTCAGGTGCGCGATCGTGTCGCGCAGCGTCGAGATCAGCTTGCCGTCGCCGCTGGTGCCGTCGCCGAGCAGGTCCGAGCCGACGATGTTGATGCTCACCGAGACGCCTGGGCCGATCTGACGCACGATGCCGGTCGCCGGGTCGCCGGCCAGCGCCGGGACGGCGCCGGCGCGATCGCCGTGGTAGGCGTCGTCGGCGTCCGCGTAGGGCGCGCTGTCGGTCTTGGTGCCGCCGAAGACGTAGGCGCCGTTGTAGGTCGCGTTGGCGTCCTGCTTGATGCCGGCGAGCAACTGCTCGAGCTCGGAGGCGATCGCGTCGCGCGAGGTCTGGTCGGCGGAGTCGGTCGAGCCCTGGGTCACGAGGTCGCGGGCGCGCTGGATCGCGTCGGTCATGCTCGACAGCGCGGTCTCGGTCGTGTCCTGCCAGCCGCGGGCGTCCTGCACGTTGCGCTGGTGCTGGGCGTTGGCCGACTGCTCCTGGCGCAGCGCCATGGCCCGCGCGGCGCCGAACGGGTCGTCGCTGGGCTTGGTGATCTCCTTGCCCGACGCGGCCTTGGCCTGCGTCTGGGCGAGCTTGTCGTTGATCTTGTTGAGGTCGGCGAGGATGGAGCGCTGCACCATCCCGGCGGTGATCCGCGTCGTCATAGCCCGACGCGTCCCGTGCGGTTGATCAGCACGTCGAGCAGGTCGTCCATCGTCGACATCGCCCGCGCCGAGGCCTGGTAGCCGCGCTGGAACGAGATCATGTTGGTCATCTCCTCGTCGAGCGCGACGCCGGAGATGCTCGCGCGGCGGTCGGCGACGTTGTCCACGAGCGCCTGCGAGTTCGTCTGGGTGCGCTCGGCGGCGCGGACCTCGGAGCCGACGCGCGCGACGAACGCCTGGTAGGCGCCGTCGACGGTCGCGTCGCCGCGCAGCGCCTGGACCTTCAGCGCGATGTCGTTGGACGCCGCCCCCCCGGTGCCGGCGGCGAGCGAGGTCGGCGCGGCGAGGATCGCCGGCGTGACCTGCAGCGTCGCCGCGGCGGGTGTGCCGACGGTGAAGAAGCTCGTGCCGGTCGCGGTGTTCACGAGCGAGGCGAGCTGGCCGGCGACGCCGTCGAGCGCCGTCAGGTAGGAGTTGAGCGTGCCGGTCGCGGGGTCGCCGGCGGCGAGCAGGCCGCCGAGCTGGCCGCCGGGCGACCAGGAGGCGGGAGCGCCGGTCCAGGCGACCGTCCCGCCCTTGACGATGTCGTAGCTCGTGCCGGCCGACTGCGTGTCCATGAACGCGACGTCGATGCTGCCGTCGCCCTTGTCGGTGACCGAGATCTGGCCGTAGCCCGAGAGCTGGTCGAGCAGCTGGTCGCGGCGGTCGAGCAGGTCGTTGGGCACGTCGCCGACCACGGTGGCGCGGGAGATCGTCGTGTTGAGGCTCGCGATCTCCTTCGCGGCCTGGGCGATGTCGCCGTTCGGCACGCTCGTGAGGTCCTGGTACTTCGCGTAGGTCTGGGTCGCGACGCTGCCGATCTGGCTGCGGACGGCCGAGAAGGCGTCTCCGAGCGACTGCGCCTGCTCGACGACGGCCTGCTTGGCGGCCGGGTCGGTGGGCGAGTTGGAGAGGTCGCTCCACGCGTCCCAGAAGGCCTGCAGCTGGGCGTTGATGCCGTCCTCGCCCGGTTCGGCGAGGGCGCTCTGCGCCTGGTCGAGTGCGTCCGCCTGGGCGGTGGCGTTGCCCAGCAGCGAGTTCTGCGCGCGGTACTGGATGTCGGTGAAGCCGTCGCGGACGCGCTTGAAGGTCTGGACGTCGACGCCCGAGCCCAGGTGCGCGGGCGCGCCCGAGGCGACGCCGCCGGCGGCGATCTCCAGCGCGGGCGACGCCTGCAGGACGGCCTGCTGGCGCGTGTAGCCGGCCGTGTTCGCGTTGGCGATGTTGTGGCCCGTGGTGTCGAGCATCCGCTGCTGGGCGAGGAGCCCGCGCAGCGAGGTCTGGAGGCCGAAGAAGGACGAGACCTGGGACATGGCTAGGCCTGGAGATCGAGCGCGCGCAGGCGTGCGCTGTCGGTGGCGGCGGGCTGCGGCGGGGCGCCTGCGGGTCGGTAGCCCGGCTCGGGGTCGTGGCCGATCAGGCGGGTGAGGTGCGACAGGAACGCGAGCTCCTGGCGCATCAGCGCGCGGTTGATGCCGTGCTCGCGCGCGATCTCGGCGAGCAGGCCGCGCAGCTGCGCGGAGCGCTCGCGGGCGGCGCGCGCGGCACCCGGGGTGACGAGCGCGCAGAGGCGCTCGAGCGTGACGTGGGCGGCCGGGACGCCGAGTGCGGCGCCGGCGCGCTGGAGCAGGGCGGCGCGATCGGTCTCGAGGCCGCCGCGGCGGGCCATCTCGGCCTGGATGTCGGCGAGCCGCGCGAGCACGGCCTCGACGTCGCGGGCGCGGATCGCGGTGCCCTGCGCGAGCACGAGCCCGAGCAGCCGCTGCGCGGACGCGACCTGCACGTCGAGATGTGCGAGCAGCTCGGCTTCCAGCATCGTGCTCACTTGGCCGTCTCCTGCATCGTCTGGAAGAGCTGGGCGGCGAGGCCGACCCCGCCCGAGTTCGAGATGCCCTGGGCGAACGCGTCGGTGACGGCGCTGCCGTAGGGGCCGGAGGCGAGGGAGGCGGGGTCCGAACTCTCCGGGACCATCGCCTTGACGAGCTGGCCGAGCATGACCTGCTCGAACCCGAGCGCCGCGGTGTAGGAGCGCTTGTCCTGCGCGGAGCCGTCGCGGACCGCGGCGGGCAGGGCCGTCTCGGGGATCGGCGGCAGGCCGGAGAGGTCGGTCACTTCCGGACCTCGTTGGCGGTCTGCATCATCTCGTCGGCCGTGTGGATGGCCTTGGACTGCAGCTCGTAGGCGCGCTGGGAGTCGATCATCTCGACCATCGCCTCGGCGACGTCGACGTTGGACATCTCGAGCGCGCCCGAGGTCAAGGTGGTGGAGCGGGGCGCGGCGCCGGGCGCACCGGAGGCGGTGGTCGCCACGAAGGCGTTGTCGCCGACCGAGAGCAGCTGCTGCGGCGAGCGGACGGTGACCACGTCGAGCTTGCCGACGCGGCGGCCGGCGGCGCTTACGGTGCCGTCCCGGCCGATCTGCACGTCGTCCTCGCCCACGCCCTTGGGGATCGTGATCTGCGGCTGGACGAGGTTGCCGGTGTTGGTGACGATCCGGCGCAGGCCGTCGACGTGCAGGCCGCCGTCGCGCGTCAGGCCCTGGCGGCCGTCGGGCAGGCGGACGGCGAGGAAGCCCTCGCCCTGGATCGCGACGTCGAGCGGGCGGTCGGTGCGCTGCATCGCGCCCTGCGCGAAGGAGCGGCCGGCGTCGATCGCCGCCGCGCCGTGGCCCGTGCGGACGCCGTTGGCGGACGAGCGGCCCGACTGGTCGTAGAGCAGGTCCCGGAAGCCGACGCGGCCGTGCTTGTAGCCGGCCGTGTTCGCGTTCGCCAGGTCGTTGGCGATCGAGTCGAGGCGCTGCTGCTGAGCCGCCATGCCGGCGGCCGCGGAGTCGAGTCCTTCGAGCATGCAGCCCGGTTGGTCGGCTTCTCGGCGCGCTTCTTGAGCGTTCGCGGGTGACCGCGTCAGCCGCCGGTGACCGTGCCGACCTGCGTCACGGCCTTGCCCAGCGTCTCGTCGATGGTCTGGATGACCTTCTGGCCCGCCTCGAAGGCCCGCTGGGACTTGATCATGTCGACCATCGAGCGCGTGGCGTCGGCACCGGAGCCCTCGAGCGCGCCGGAGCGGACGGAGCCCGCCGGCCCGGCGCCGCCGGGGGTGCCGGTGACGAGGTCGTCGCCCTGCTTGCGCGGGTTGGCGAGCGTCACGACGCCGAGCTTGCGCGGGTCGACCGCGCCGTCGGCGCCGATCTGGATCGTGCCGCCGCCGCGGGCGAGCACGGGATCGCCGGACGCGGTCACGAGGCGGCCCTGCGCGTCGGCCGAGAACTGGCCGTCGCGGGTGTAGCGGACGCCGTTGGCGGTCTGCACGGAGAAGAACCCCTCGCCGACGATCGCGAAATCCAGCGGCTCGCCGGTCTCGCGCGCGGGCATCGGCGTGAAGTCGGTGACGACCTTGTCGACCTCGACCGCGGTCGACTGCGACCCGACCACCTGGCCCGTCGCCGAGCTCGCGAGCAGCATGCTCCCGAACGCGGTCTGGGTCGTGCGGTCGGCCTTGTAGCCGGGTGTCGACGCGTTGGCGAGGTCGTTGGCGATCTGATCCTGCCGGACCTGCTCGGCGAGCATGCCCGACGCGGCGATGTAGAGACCACGATCCATGTCGCCCGGGTAGTCGGCTGTCGTCGGTGGTTCCTGAACGTCAACCCCCGCTGGGTAGGGCGGTGAGGGTCGAGCGTCGCCGGGTGCGCTGGGCGCTTTTCCGTTCCCCTCACCCGGAAAGGCGCCCAGCGCCGATCCCGCCGACCGCGGCCCGGCGCGCGACAGCCGACCGAATCGCCATCCTTCATCCCACGATGGTCGACCCCGTCGTCGCGATCAAGACGATGCTGCTGCGCGAGGCGCTGCCGGACGTGGCGCTGCGGGTCGGGACGACCGTGGTCGCGCGGGTGGCGTCGCGCGGCGCCGAGCACGGGGTGCTCGTGCTCGCCGGCGTGCCGCTGACCGCGAAGCTGCCCGACGAGGTGCAGGCCGGCGCGACGCTCAGGCTGCGGGTCGACGACGTCTCGGCCGACCGCGTGACCCTCCGGCTCGAGGGGCCGCCGCAGGACGCCGCCGTCGCGCAGCCCGCGCCCCCGCCCGCCGAGCGGCCGGACGCGCGCGTCGTCGTCGGCGACCCGCCGCGACGTAGCCGCGCCGCCGACGGCGAGGAGACGAACACCGTCGCGCTCGCCTTCACGTCGCCGCGGCTCGGCCGCCTGGACCTCCGCATCGACCTCGCCGCCAACCGCGTCGAGGCGACCGTCGACGCCTCCGCGGGCGCCCCGCACGAACGCGCCCAGGACCACGCCGACCGCCTCCGTGCCAGCCTGGAGGAGGGGACCGGACTCGCGGCGACGGTTCGCGTGCGGCCCCGCCACGACCCGATCGACGTCTATGCCTGACCCGCCCGAGCGCGACGTCACCGCCGCCCTGCGCTACACGGGGACCGGGGCGCCGGAGGTCGTCGCCGCCGGTCGCGGCGCCCTCGCACAACGCATCCTCGACCACGCACGCGAGGCGGGCGTGCCCGTCCACCGCGATCGGGAGCTGGCCGCCTCGCTGGCCGCGCTCGCGGTCGGCGAGGAGGTGCCCGAGGCGATGTGGAAGGCGGTCGCCGAGGTGCTCGCCTGGGCCTATTCGCTCTGAACGAGGCCGAATTACCCCAAAAGGGTGATAGAGGGCATGGGGTGACGGCCCGATACAGGCGGAGTCCGTCAGTTCCGCCTTCGTAGGAGCAGGTTCGACCATGAGCACCACCCCCACCTCCAACCGGCGTCGTGTCTCGCCGGAGGAGGCTCTCAAGCTGTGGCAGGAGTACAAGCACACCGGTGACGTCCGCGTGCGCAACCGCCTCGTCATGACCTTCGCCCCGCTGGTGAAGTACATCGTCTTCAAGAAGGTCCGCGAGCTTCCGGCCCGCTGCGAGGTCGAGGACTTCATCTCGTGCGGCCTCGAGGCGCTGATCGCCTCGATCGAGCGCTACGATCCGGCCAAGGGCGCCACGCTGGAGCAGTTCGCGTGGACGCGCATCCACGGCGCGGTGCTCGACGAGCTCCGCCGCCAGGACTGGGCGCCGCGCTCGCTGCGCCGCTGGGAGCGCGACATCCACCGCGCCCGCGAGCAGTTCTCCACCCTCCACGGCCGCCGCCCGACGCGCGACGAGCTCGCCGACGCCCTGGCGATCTCCTCCGACGAGCTGCGCCGCCGCCAGGACGACATCGCCGTCTCGGACGTCACGTCGCTGAACACGCTCGTGATCTCCGACGACGAGACGACCGTCGAGCGCATCGACACGATCGCCCACGGCGACGAGCGGCTCGATCCCGAGCACGCGTCCGCGACCTCCGAGGCCAAGACGAAGTTCCGCCGCGCCTTCGAGGACCTCCCCAAGCGCGAGCGCGAGGTCGCCGTCCTCCTCTACGTCAAGAACCTCACGCTGCGCGAGATCGGCGACATCCTCGGCGTGTCCGAGAGCCGCGTCTGCCAGATCCACTCGCAGCTCAAGCGCACCCTCAAGGCGCAGCTGGCCGACGACGCCGCGCTGTTCTCCGCCGTCGCGTAGCCGCAGCCCTGGGCGGCGGGACGGGGTCCCCACCCACCCGCCGCTCAAGTTCTGCGCCGCGAGGTCGAAGACCCGGGAACCATGACCTTCGAGATCGGCCCCATCACCCCAGCGCCCCGGAACGAGGGCGCGTCCCCGGTCCGCGCTGCGGCGGCCGGCGCTCCCGGCTTCCAGGCCGTTCTCGCGACGGCCGGCTCACCCGCGCCCGCGAAGGCGGACGCGGCCGTGCTCAGCCTGCCCGGCTCTCCGCCGGCGGAGGTGCTCGACGAGGTCGGCGCCTCCGCCGACCGTGCCGAGCAGCTGGCCGAGCAGGGCCGCGAGCTGCATTTCGAGACCGACGAGAAGACCGGTCGCGTGATCGTGCAGGTCCGCGACCTCGCCTCCGGCCAGGTCATCCGCACGATCCCGCCGAAGGACGCGCTGTCGATGCTCACGGGCGGCTCGCACTAGCCATGTCCACCTCGACCGCCCTCTCCGGACTGGCCTCCGGGGTCGACACGAGCTCCATCGTCGACCAGCTGATGGCGATCTCGCGGCAGCAGGCGACCCCGATCACCAACCGCCAGACGCGGGTCACCGCCGAGCAGACGGCGCTGAAGGGGATCGCGGCGAAGCTGACCGCCTTCCAGACCGCGGCCGCCGCCCTCAAGAAGGACGGCACCGCGTTCGCTCAGAGCCAGGCCGTGACCTCCTCGGACACCACCAAGGTGACCGTGGCGAAGATCTCTGGCGCCGGCGTCGGCGGCCACACCGTGCAGGTCGACCGGCTCGCCGCCTCCGCCCAGGCCGGCTTCGCCATCGGCGACCTCTCCACAGCCGGCAGCTTCACGGTCGGCACCACCACCTTCACCTACGACGCGGGCGCGACCGCCGCGAGCATCGCGGCGAACGTCAACGCGACCGCCGGCTCGCCCGTCTACGCCGCCGTCATCAAGAACGGCGCCGGCGAGGACCGGCTCGTGCTCTCCGCGCGCACGACGGGCGACGGAAGCCGCTTCACGGTCTCCGGCAGCGCGCTGACCGAGGACGCGACCTACGCCAGCCCGGCGAACTCGCTCAACGCGCAGTACCGCGTCGACGGCTCCTCGACCGTGCTCGAGTCGCAGTCGAACTCCGTCGAGAACGCGGTCGCCGGCCTGCGCCTCACCTTCAAGGGCGTGACCACGTCGCCCGTCTCGGTCACCGTCGACGCCGCGGACATCGACCGCGACGCCGTCAAGACCAAGGTCAAGGCCGTCGTCGACGCCTACAACGCCCTGATCACGACCACGCGCACCTCGCTCGACGAGAAGAACGTCGTCAACCCGTCGACCTCGACCGACATCGCCGCGGGCGTCCTGTTCGGCGACATCGGGCTCAACTCGATGCTCTCCGGGATGCGCTCCGGGCTGCGTGACCCGATCGCCGGCCTGACCGGGATCACCTCGCTCGCCGACATCGGCATCGACGTCCCCGCCGCGAGCGGCGGCGCGTCGACCGACGACGCCAAGCAGGGCAAGCTCGTCATCGACGACGACAAGCTCTCCAGCGCGCTCGACACCGACTGGACGAAGGTCTCCGCCTTCCTGGACAAGTTCGCCGGCAAGGTGGACTCGCTCGTCAAGGCGCAGACCGGGTCGACGAGCAGCCTGATCGACGGCCGCGTGAGCGGCGACGACACGACGCTCAAGCAGCTCTCCGACCAGCTCTCCTCGCTCAACACGCGGCTCGACTCCGAGCAGACGCGCCTGCAGGCGCAGTTCACCGCGATGGAGACCGCGCTCTCGCAGCTGCAGTCTCAGCAGTCCTGGCTCACCGGCCAGATCAACTCCCTGGGGTAGGCCTCAAGGCGGGTCCGTCGGGGCCGATCACGGGGGCATGTCCGCTCCCGTCGCCACGCACACCGCCGCCTACCGGCAGCAGAGCGTCATGACCGCAACCCCGGGCCAGCTCGTCGTCATGCTCTACGACGGCTGCCTGCGCTTCCTGCACCAGGGCGCCTACGCGATGCGCGAGGGCACCCGCCTGCAGGCCCACAACCGGCTCGGCCGCGCCGAGGCGATCATCGACGAGCTGCTGTCGACGCTCGACCTCGAGCAGGGCGGCGAGATCGCCACGCGCCTGCAGGGCATCTACGTGTTCTGCCGCGGGCACCTGCTCGAGGCACGCCGCGAGCAGGACGCCGACAAGGTCGACACCGTCGCCCGCCTGCTCGGCGAGCTTCGCGAGGCCTTCGCCCAGGTCTCCGTCGCCGCATGAGCCCGTACCTCGAGCTGGTCGAGCTCGCCGAGCGCGAACTCGCCGCGGCCCGTGACGGTCGCTGGGACGAGATGGCCGCGCTGGGCGACGCCCGCGTGCGTCACGCGGCCGGGCTGACCGGCCCCGCGCCGGCGGGCGCCCGCCCCGAGCTCGAGCGCCTCGCGGCCGCGCAGGACGCGCTCGTCGCCCTCGTCACCGCCGCCCGCGCCGTCACCGCGCGTGAGCTGGCGATGCTGCGCCGCGGCAGCGGCGCCGCCCGCGGCTATGCCGCCTCGCTCGCCACGGCCCCGGCCGCGGCTCGCATCGACTACGCGAGCTAAAGGACGGCCCGGCCGGGCCGATCACCGGGCAGCCCTCATGGATTCGAGGGCGCGTGGTCCATGGACGGGCCGCCCTTCCGCTTGACCAGGAGAACCCGTCCCGTGCTGTTCGACACCACACAGCTCGCCCTCCAGGGCGTCATCGCAGGAACGGCCCAGCGCCACCAGGCGCTGGCGTCCAACCTCGCCAACGCGAACACGCCGGGCTACCAGCGCGTCGACGTCGACTTCCACTCGACGCTCTCGGCTGCCCTCGCCCAGGGCTCGGGCGCGGACGCCTCCCTGCAGAGCGCGACCTTCTCCCCGGCGCACGACCGCTCCAGCGGCGCGGTGCAGGCCGACGGCAACACCGTCGACGCGGACTCCGAGTCGGCCAAGCTGGCCCAGAACGCGCTCGAGCAGGAGGCCGCCGTGCAGGTCGCCCAGACGCGCATCCACATCCTCGAGTCCGCCCTGGGCGTGGCAGGCCGCTGATGTCCTTCTTCGGCTCCCTCGACGTCTCCGCCTCCGGCCTCACGGCCGAGCGCATGCGGATGGACGTCTCCGCGGAGAACCTCGCCAACGCGCAGACCACCCGCACGGCCGCCGGCGGACCCTACCGCCGCAAGGAGGTCGTGCTCGAGGACGCCGCGCCCGGCAGCTTCGGCGCCAGCCTCGCCTCCGCGATGGGCGCGCAGACCGGCAGCGCCGTCACGCCCGGCGGCGTCCAGGTCGCCGGCATCGTCGAGGACTCGACCCCGATGAAGACCGTCTACGACCCGGGCCATCCCGATGCGAACGCCCAGGGCTACGTGAAGATGCCCAACGTCGACACGGTGACCGAGATGACCGACCTGATCTCGGCCTCGCGGGCCTACGAGGCCAACGTCACCGCGATGCAGACGGCCAAGCAGATGTTCTCCAAGACGCTCGACCTGCTCCGCTGATGGCCGCTCCGATCGATCCCAGCTTCGCCGTCGGCGGCCCCGAGTGGGGCGTCGGCGCCGTCCAGCAGCAGGCGCCCTCGACCCAGCCCGCCGCGGGCGGCTTCGGCTCGATGCTCTCCAACTCGATCCAGAGCCTCACCCAGACCCAGGAGGACGCCTCGGCGGCCGCGCAGGACCTGGCGACGGGGCAGGCGACGGACCCGACGTCGGTCGTGATGGCCGTCGAGCGGGCCCAGCTCGCGATGCAGATGGCCTCGCAGATCCGCACCAAGGCCGTCGAGGCCGCCCAAGAGATCTTCCACACCTCGGTCTAGAGCTGATCCATGCCCTCCTTCGTCTCCTCGATCCTCGCGCTGCCCGCCCGCACCAAGGGCATCCTCGCCGTCACGACGGTCGCCGTGCTCGGCGTCGCGTTCCTGATGCTGCGGATCGCCAGCGCGCCCTCCTACCAGATGCTGGCCAGCGGCCTGCCGCCGGCGCAGACCTCCAAGGTCACCGCCGCGCTCGACGCGGCGGGCATCGCCTACCAGCTCCAGAACAACGGCACGGCGCTCGAGGTCGACTCCTCGCAGGTCGGCGCCGCCCGGGTCGCGCTCGGCTCGCAGGGCGTCACGATCGGCGGCAGCCAGGAGGGCTACGCGCTGCTCGACAAGCAGAAGCTCGGCGCCTCCCAGTCCCAGCAGGCGGTCACGCTGCAGCGCGCGCTCGAGGGCGAGATCGCCAACACGATCGACGGCGTCTCCGGCGTCTCGAACGCCCAGGTCCGGCTCGTGATGCCGCAGGACGACCTCTTCTCGGACACCTCCACGCCGGCCACCGCTGCCGTCATGCTCGGCAACCCGGTCGACTCGCTCGCCCCGGGCGCCGTCGCGGGCATCGCCCAGACCGTCGCCTCCTCCGTCCAGGGCCTCAAGACCGACAAGGTCACGATCACCGACTCCAGCGGCACGCTGATCTGGCCGCAGGGCGACGCCGCCTCGGGCGACCTCGGCGGCTCGACCAAGCAGGCCACGGAGGCGCGCTTCGACTCCTCGATGGAGGCGCGCCTGAACGCGCTGCTGGCCCAGACGCTCGGCGCCGGCAAGGCGCAGGTCCAGGTCAACTCCGACCTCAACGTCGACAAGACGACCAGGGACACGCTGACCTATGCCAAGAAGGGCGTCCCCGCCGAGCTCACGACCGACAAGGAGAAGCTCAAGGGCGGCGCGACGAAGGCCGGCGGCACGGCCGGCACCGGCGCGAACATCCCGACCTACTCCACGGGCGGCGGGGCCGGCGCGGCGAACTCGAACTACCAGCACGTCACGAAGACGGCCAAGAACCTGTTCGACAAGCAGGTGGTCAAGAGCGAGGTCGCGCCCGGCGCGATCAACCTACTCAACGTCGCCCTCGTCGTCGACAAGTCCGTCCCGCCGGCGACGGTCGCGAGCCTCAAGCAGACGATCGCCAACGCGGCGGGCGTCAACGCCAAGCGCGGCGACACGATCACCGCCAGCCAGTTCGCCTTCGCCAAGCCGGTGGCGCCGAAGACCGGACCGGTGCCGACGAGCCTGCTCGGCCCGCTCAAGTGGGTCGGCCTCGGCCTCGCCTCGCTGATCTTCCTGTTCTTCACGACCCGCGCGCTGCGCAAGCGCGAGGGCGAGGCGCTGGCCCGCCCCGCGTGGCTGACCGAGATCGAGGAGCCCGTCCGGCTCTCCGAGCTCGAGGAGCGCACGCAGATCCTCGACGGGCCGGCGACGATCACGCTGCCGCCGCGCGCCCCCGACGCGAACCTCGCCACGCTCGACCAGCTCATGGAGCGTGAGCCCGAACGGGTCGCCGCGCAGGTCAAGCAGTGGATGGCCGAGGACTGAGATGCCCGCCGAGCTCGCCACCCGCGACTCGTCGCTGACGGGTCTGCAGAAGGCCGCCGTGCTGCTCGTCGCCATCGGCGAGGAGCGCGCCGGGGAGATCTTCCGCCAGCTCGGGGACACCGAGGTCGAGGCGCTCTCGCTGGAGATCGCCAAGGCCCGCAAGGTCCCGACCGAGACCTGCCGCGAGATCATCAACGAGGCGGTCGAGACCGTCCTCGCCGAGGACTACATCGCCGAGGGCGGCGTCGACTACGCCCGCAACGTGCTCGAGCGCTCGCTCGGCTCGGTGCGCGCGGAGGAGATCATCGGCCGCCTCGCGGCGACGATCGAGCGGCGCCCGTTCGAGTTCCTGCGCCGCACCCCGGCCGAGCAGATCCACGTCTTCCTGCGCTCGGAGTCGCCGCAGACGATCGCGCTCGTGGTCGCCAACCTGCACACCTCGCTCGCCGCGCAGGTGCTCTCGCAGCTCGATCCGTCCGATCAGGCCGACGTCGCCCGCCGCGTCGCGACGATGGCCGAGACCCGGCCGGAGGTCGTCGCCGAGGTCGAGTCGGTCATGCGCGGCAAGCTCTCGAGCGTCGTCGGCCAGGAGTACGGCGCGGCCGTCGGCGGCGTCAAGTCGCTCGCCGACATCCTCAACAACGCCGACCGCACGACCGAGCGCAACGTGCTCGACGAGCTGGCCAAGACCAACGGCGAGCTGGCCGAGGAGATCCGCCTGCTGCTGTTCACCTTCGAGGACGTCGTCAAGCTCGACGACCGGTCGATCCAGATGATCCTCAAGGAGGTCGACCAGAAGGACCTCGCGATCGCTCTGCGCGGCGTGCCGGAAGAGGTCCGCTCGCGGATCTTCTCCAACATGTCCGAGCGCGGCGCCGAGCTCCTCAAGGAGGAGATCGACTTCCAGCCGCCCCAGCGCCGCCGCATCATCGAGGAGGCGCAGGGCCGCATCGTCGGGATCGTCCGCCGTCTCGAGGAGGCCGGCGCGATCGTCATCTCGCGCGGCTCCGGCGGTGAGGACGAGCTGCTGTGACCGGATCCCGCCCGCCCCAACCACCCATCCCCACACCGCCGGCGGAATTCTCCTTCGAGGCGCTGGAGCTCCCGGCGCCCGCTCCTGCTGTGCACGACGACGCCGACGCGGTGCTGGCCGCGATGGCGGCCGCGGAGGCAGCGGCCGCCGCCGAGCGCGAGGCCGCGCGCGGCGAGGGCTTCGAGCGGGGCCGCGCCGAGGCGCTGGCCTCCGCCGCGCCGGCGCTCGCCGCGCTCGAGGCCGCCGCCGGCGAGCTGCGCGCCGCCCGGGAGGCGCTCGCCGACCGCCTCGAGGCGCACGCCGTCGACCTCGCCCTGCTGCTCGCCGAGAAGGTCACGGCCGCCGCGATCGCCGTCGACCCGCCGCTCGTGCTGGAGGCCGTCCGCGGCGCACTGCGCGGCATCGTCGAGCGCGAGCGCGTCACCGTCCTCGTGCACCCCGACGACCTCGAGTTCGTGCGCACGGCGATGGACGACCTGCGCGCGTCGCTCGGCGGCATCGAGCACTGCGAGGTCCAGTCCGAGCGTCGCGTGGCCCGCGGGGGCGCCGTCGTGCGCACGCCCGAGGGTGACGTCGACGCGCGCGTGGAGACCAAGCTGATGCGTGCCCGCGAAGTCGTCGTGGAGGTCCTCTCCCGATGACACCGGTTTCGCCTGCCAGGCGTCTCGCTCCGCAGGCTCCGCTCGGCGCCTTCGGCGACGTTACGACGGCACTGCATGACGCCGACCTCCACCGCCGTCACGGCCGCGTCTGCGACCTGATCGGGCTGATCGTCGAGGCCACCGGCCTCGAGGCCGAGGTCGGCGAGGTGTGCTCGATCGAGACCGGCCGCGGCCGGACCGCCGTGCCCGCGGAGGTCGTCGGCTTCCGCGCCGGGCGCACCCTGCTGATGGCGCTGGGCGACGCGACCGGCATCGGCCCCGGCGCCCGCGTGACGGCCACCGGCCGCGCGCTGCGCGTCGACGTCTCCGACATGCTGCTCGGCCGCGCGCTCGACGGCCTCGGGCGCCCGATCGACGGGCTCGGCCCGGTCGGCGGCGCGGGCTCGCGCGCCCGCGACGTCCAGGCCTCCCCGCCCGACCCGCTCGAGCGCCCGCGCATCCACGACCGCGTGTCGCTCGGCGTACGCGCGCTCGACGCGCTCGTGCCGTGCGGCCGCGGCCAGCGGCTCGGCATCTTCGCCGGCTCCGGCGTGGGCAAGTCCTCGCTGCTGGGCATGATCGCCCGCTCGACCTCGGCCGAGGTCAACGTCATCTGCCTCGTCGGCGAGCGCGGTCGTGAGGTGCGCGAGTTCATCGAGCGCGACCTCGGGCCCGAGGGCCTCGAGCGCTCGGTGGTGATCGTCGCGACCTCCGACCAGCCGGCGCTCGTGCGCATCAAGGCCGCCTTCACCGCGACCACGATCGCCGAGCACTTCCGCGACCAGGGCCACGACGTGATGCTGATGATGGACTCCGTCACGCGCTTCGCGATGGCCCAGCGCGAGGTCGGCCTGGCGATCGGCGAGCCGCCCGCGACGCGCGGCTACACGCCGAGCGTGTTCGCGCTGCTGCCCAAGCTGCTCGAGCGCTCCGGCACCTCCGCCGCGGGCACGATCACCGCGCTCTACACCGTGCTCGTCGACGGTGACGACATGAACGAGCCGATCGCCGACGCCGCCCGCTCGATCCTCGACGGCCACGTCGTGCTCTCGCGCAAGCTCGCGCACGCCGGGCACTACCCGGCGATCGACGTCCTGGCCAGCGTCTCGCGGCTCGTCGGTGAGGTCGTCGAGCCCGAGGTTCGCCACGCCGGCGACGGCGTCCGGCGCCTGATGGCCGCCTTCCGCGAGAAGGAGGACCTGATCGCGATCGGCGCCTACCAGGCCGGGACGGATCCGCTGACCGACGCCGCGATCGCCGCGCGGCACCCCATCGACGACTTCCTGCGCCAGAGCGTCCACGACCGTTCGTCGGCGCCCGAGGCCGACTCCGGCCTGGTCCAGCTCGCGGCGCTCGACGCGACCGCGACGGCGATGCCCGAGGACCCCTTCGCAGGTCTCGCCGGGCCTGCCGCGCCGTCCGCGCCGGGCACTCCGCTGCACACCGCCATCCCGCCCCTCCACCTGGCTGCGTAGCGCTCCGCAACGCTTCAGAACCAGGGCTTTCTACCGACTACCGAGACTGTGACGCCGTCCTTCCGATTCGGCCTCGAGCGCGTCAAGAGCCTGCGCGAGCAGGCCGAGGACTCCGCGCGCGAGGAGCTCGCCCGCGAGCTCGCCCTGCGGATGCGCGGCGAGGCGATCCTGCGCCGCGCGGCGGCCGCCGCCGCGGCCGCCCGCGACACCGGCCGCGACTCCGCCGTGCGCGGCGCCAGTGGCGCCGACCTGCTCGCCGCGCAGCACTGGATCGAGGTCGCCGACCGCCGCCGCCGCGAGGCGGCCCTGGACCTCGACCGCCAGGACGCCGAGGTCGACGCCCGCCGCGCCGCGCTCGTCGAGGCCTCGCGCGAGCGCGAGGTCATCTCGCGGCTCGAGGCGCGCCGCCGCGACGAGCACCAGCGCGAGACCGCCCGGCTCGCCCAGATCGATCTCGACGAGGTGGCCCTCACCGTCCACCGCCGCCGCGGGGTCGCGGCATGAGCGTCGAGTCCGTCGTCGCCCGGGTCGCCCAGCTGCAGGCCCTGCTCGCCACCCCGGCCGGCGCCCCCGCGCAGCCCGCGTCGACCGCCTTCGCCGAGCAGCTCGCCGGCGCCTCGGCGACCCCGGCCGCCACCTCCGACGCAGCCGGCCCGGTCGCCGCGACCGCCGCCGACTGGGGGGCGAGCTCCGTCTCCGCGACGAGCGCGACCGGCGGCTCGCTGCCCGCGAGCGTCCCGTACCACGACGAGATCGTCGCGGCCGCCAAGCGCCACGGGCTCGACCCGGCGCTGCTCGCCGGCCTGATCCGCCAAGAGTCGGGCTTCAATCCCAACGCCGGCTCCTCCGCGGGTGCGCAGGGACTGGCTCAGCTGATGCCGGCGACCGCACGCGGTCTCGGTGTCACCGACCCGCTCGACCCCGCGCAGTCGATCGAAGGCGGCGCGAAGTACCTCGCCGCCCAGATGCAGCGCTTCGGCGGCGACGTGCCACGCGCGCTCGCCGCCTACAACGCCGGCCCCGGCGCCGTGGAGCGCTTCGGCGGCGTGCCGCCCTACACCGAGACCCAGAACTACGTGCGCAGCGTCCAGGCCTTCGCGGCCGGCTACCGCGGCAGCGCCGCAAAGGCGACGGTGACGGCATGAGGGCCGCGAGCACCGAGCGTCCCGCTGCGCCCGCGCGCCCCGCAGCGCCGGGCAAGTCCGACGCCCGCGGCGCCGCGCCCGCCGCCGACGCGTTCGCCACGCTGCTCGGGGCGACCACCGCTCCGGCGACGCCGGCCACGTCCGCCTCCGCTCCGGCCGCGCCCGCGACCCCGGCGCCCGTCGTGCCGGACGCGCCCGCCACCCCGGATGCGTCGCCGGCCGACGCGCCCCTCACCCTGCTCGCGGTGCTCGCCGTGCAGGCCCCGGCCACGCCCGCCGCCCCGGCGCCCACCGCGCCGGCCTCGAGCGCGCCGTCAGGGCCCGCACCGGTCGCTCCCATCGTCGGGGAGGCCGCGAGCCAGCCGGGTCAGCACTCCCGGAAGCAGCCCGACGCACGAGCTCGCAGCGGCCAGGACGCACTGGGTCTGACCCCGTCCGCCCCGGCCGCGCCCGCCGCACCGGCCGCTGCCGCCGCCGCCGAGCCGGCGATCGTCGCCACGCCCGCGGTCGCGGCGACGCTGCCCCAGCCGCCCACGCCCGTTGCGCCCGCTGTGACGCCGGACGCCCCCGCGGCGCCGCCGGCTCCCGCCGGTCCGCCCGCGCCCGCACCCGCGACGACGACGCCCGCGGCGCCGACCACCGCGCCCGCGCGCCAGCCTGTCGCGGCGGCCACCGGCGCCGTGCCCACCGCCTCCACCGACGCGCCGCAGGCCGACGACGCCGCGCCGGAGCCGGCCACCGGCGTCCCCGCGCCGCCCACCCATGCGCCCGCGCCCGCAGCGCAGGCCCACGTGCCCGCCGCGCCCCAGCGCTCCGCGCCGCTGCATCGCGCGCCGGAGGCCGTCGCCCAGCTACTGCACGTCGCCGCCGACCGGGGCGTCTCCCGCGCCCGGCTGGCCCTGCACCCGCAGGAACTCGGCGGCATCGAGGTCCAGCTCTCGGTCACCGCGCAGGGCCTCACCGCGAAGCTCGTCGCCGACTCGCCCGAGGCCGCGCGCATGCTCGCCCAGGCCGGCGACGACCTGCGCCGCTCGCTCGAGGCGCGCGACGTGAACCTGATCTCGCTCGAGGTCTCGACCTCGGGCGAGGAGCGCCGCGAGACCGCCGCCGGCACGTTCACGGGCGACGGCGACGGCGCCAGCCCCCAGACCTCCCCGTCCCCCTCGGACGCCGGCACGGCGGAATCCGCCGCCGATGCCGATCTGCCCCTCCCCGCGACGCTCGAGCTGCCCGACGGGCTGCTCGTGGACGTCCTCGCCTGATCCCAGGAGCGCCATGACCGCGATCGGATCCACTTCCCCGACCACCCCCACGTCCACGACCGGCACGCAGGCCGGCGGCAACCCGAAGGGCACGCTCGGCAAGGACGACTTCCTGAAGCTGTTCGTCGCCCAGATGCAGCACCAGGACCCGATGAGCCCCATGGACAACAACGCCATGGTCCAGCAGATGTCGGCCATCTCCTCGGTGGAGCAGCTCACGAACCTGAGCGCCGCCAACGAGAAGATGGCGTCCCAGCTCGCCCAGTCGGGCGCGCTCGGCCTCATCGGCCGCACGGTCACCTGGGCCGACGCGGAAGGCACCCAGACCGGCACCGTGGAGAAGGTCACGGTCACCGACGGCACCCCGTCGCTGACCGTGGACGGCATCCCCGGCGTCGACCCCTCGACCATCACGCAGGTCGCTTAGGCGAGCCTCGAAGAACCAAGGAGCGAAGAACCATGATGCGAGGCATGTTCGCCGCGATCAGCGGCCTCAAGACCCACCAGACGATGCTCGATGTCACCGCGAACGACATCGCCAACGTCAACACGATCGGCTACAAGTCCGCGCGCACCACGTTCGCGGACGCGCTGACCCAGACCCAGCGCGGCGCGTCGGGCCCGGGCGGCGGCTCCGGCGGCGCCAACGCGGCCCAGATCGGCCTCGGCACGTCGCTGGGCTCGATCGACAACCTGATGGGCACCGGCTCCTTCCAGTCGACCGGCAACCCGCTCGACGTTGCGCTCACGGGCCAGGGCTTCTTCCGGGTCGCGGTGTCCGGCTCGACCGACCCGGCCAACCCGACGCCGAACCCCACGGCCACCGAGTACACGCGTGCGGGCAACTTCACGACGAACTCGCAGGGCTACCTCGTCACGCAGGACGGCATGTTCGTCCAGGGCGACGACGGCACCGGCACGGGCCAGCTCATCAAGGTCCCGACCGGCTCGACCGGCGTCTCGGTCGCGCAGGACGGCCAGGTGTCCTACGTGGACTCGGCGGGAGCCCGGCAGACCGCCGGCTACCTCTCGCTGGCCTCGTTCGCCAACTCGGCCGGCCTCGAGCGCAGCGGAACCAACCGCTGGTCGCAGACCGCCAACTCCGGCGCGCCGCAGGTGAGCGTCCCGAACGCGCAGCAGGGATTCGTCCAGGGTGGCGTGATCGAGATGTCCAACGTCGACCTCGCGTCGTCGTTCACGACGATGATCACCGCCGAGCGCGGCTTCCAGGCCAACTCGCGCGTCATCAGCACGGCTGACGAGATGCTGCAGGACCTCGTCAACCTCAAGCGCTAACGTCGCCGAACCCCGGAGACCCGGCGTCGCCGGCGCCCGCGCGAGCGGTCGCGCCCGCGGCGAGCCGGGTCGCAGGGGTGGCAGGCGAAACCCGATCTCCGAGCGGAGCCCGCAGCCACCTGCGGGCTTCGTCGTTTAAGCGAGGCCGGTGTGTGCCGACTACTGGGCTGTGATCCGCCTGCACCGACTCGGCCACCGGGACGAGGTCTTCCACCTCAACCCGGACCTGATCCTGTTCATCGAGTCCACGCCCGACACGGTCGTGACGCTCACCACGCACTCCAAGGTGCTCGTCGCCGAGCGCCCGGAGGACGTCGTGGCCGCGGTGCGCGACTGGCGCGCCGGCGTGCTCGAGCAGGCGTTCCCGCGCATCCGCCGCCGCTCCGACGTGCCGCTCGCGCTCGTCGGCTCCGCATCCGGCGACATCGTCACCCCCGAGCCCGAGGAGCCGAAGTCGTGAAGGCCTCGACGCTGATCGGCCTGATCATCGGCATGCTCGGCATCGCCGTCGGCGCGACCCTCGAGGGCTCGAAGGTGATGGCGATCATCAACCCCTCGGCGCTGCTGATCGTCCTCGGCGGCACGCTCGGCGCCACGATGGCCGGCACCAGCTTCGAGACCGTCAAGAACATCCCGAACCTCTACAAGAAGGTCTTCGGCGCCGCTCCGCCGGACATGGTCGGCCGCGTCGCCGAGCTCGTCGGCTTCGCCGAGAAGGCCCGCCGCGACGGCCTGCTTGCGCTCGACGAGCAGCTCGGCTCCGTCGAGGACCCCTACACCAAGAAGGGCCTGCAGCTCGTCGTCGACGGCACCGATCCGGACCTCGTCGCCGACGTCCTCGACGCCGAGAACGACGCGATGCGCAAGCGCCACCAGGCCGGCACGCAGCCGTTCGAGAAGGCCGGCGGCTACGCCCCGACGATGGGCATCATCGGCACGGTCTTCGGCCTCGTCCACGTGCTCTCGAACCTCGACGCGCCGGAGACGCTCGGCCCGTCGATCTCGGCCGCGTTCATCGCCACGCTGCTCGGCGTCGCCTCCGCCAACGTCGTCTTCCTCCCCGTCGCCGCGCGCCTCAAGCAGCTGTCGGCCGAGGAGCAGCTCTTCCGCACGATGACCCTCGAGGGCATCCTCGCCATCCAGGCGGGCGACAACCCGCGGGTGGTGCAGGAGAAGCTCATGGCCTACGTGCCGCCCGCCCAGCGCCCCGCCGACGGCGAGGAGCTCAGCGCGAGCGCCGAGAAGGTCGCGGCGTAGCGTCATGGCCTCGCGGCGGCACCGACGCGGCTCCCACGACGAGGAGGAGCACGAGAACGAGGAGCGCTGGCTCGTGTCCTACGCGGACATGATGACGCTGCTCTTCTGCTTGTTCATGGTGCTGTTCGCCATCTCCTCGGTGAACACGTCGAAGTTCGCGGCGCTCTCCAAGGCGCTCCAGGACGCGTTCTCGGGGGCGATCCTCTCCGGCGGCAAGAACGTCATGCAGTCCGGCTCGCAGACGCAGGGGCAGACGCCCGCCGCGCAGCCGCCGCTGCCGTCGATCACGCCGCTCTCGCAGCAGAGCAACTCGTCGCAGTCCTCCGGCCAGGAGTCGCCGGCCGACAAGGCCGCGCTCAAGGAGCAGCAGGACTTCCTCGGCCTCAAGCGCCGCATCGACGCGCTCGCGCGCCAGCAGGGCGTGTCCGCCAGCGTGCACACCGAGGTCCGCCGCAACGGCCTGACGATCGAGCTGCTGACCGACGGCGTCTTCTTCGACTCCGGCTCCGCGACCCTGCTCGCGCCCGCTGTGCGGCTGCTCAACAAGGTCGGCGGCATCGTCGCCTCCGAGCGCGTTCATCCCGTCGTGGTCGAGGGCCACACGGACGCCCAGCCGATCCGCACGTCGCAGTACCCCTCCAACTGGCAGCTCTCCGGCGCCCGCGCCGCGGCCGTGGTCCAGAACCTGGCCGGCGACGGCGTCATGGAGCGCCGGCTGTCCCTCTCGGGCTTCGCGTCAGAGCGGCCCGCCGACACCAACTCGACCCCTCAGGGCCGGGCGCGCAACCGCCGGGTGGACATCGTCCTCACGCGGCTGCACCCGGCCGCCAAGGCCGCCGGGAGGCAGCCATGAACAAGAAGCTCCTGATCATCCCGATCGTCCTGCTCGTCGTCCTCGGCGGCGCCTACAAGACCGTCCTCGCCAAGCCGGCCAAGGCTCCCAAGCCGAAGGTCGACGGCACCGTGTACGTCCTCGGCAAGGAGTTCCTCGTGAACCTCAAGGACGGTCGGTTCGCCAAGCTGACGGCGGCGCTCGTGCTCGCGCACGACGACACCTCCACGGCCGCCGCGGGCGGCGAGGCCGCTCCGTCGCCGCCCGAGGGCTACGGCGCGATGACCCAGGAGGCGGTCGTGCGGGCGATCATCACCGACGACCTCACGAACGCATCCGACGCGCAGCTGATCGAGGCCCACAGGCGCGAGGAGCTCCAGAAGGAGATCCTCAAGGACCTCAAGCGCAAGACCGACGTCAAGGTCGAGGACGTCCTGTTCCCCGACGTCACCGTCCAGTGATCCGAGGCCCGAGATGAGCGATCCCGTCGACTACGTCCCCTTCGAGACCACGATCACGGCCCAGCCCGCGGTCGCGGCCGAGCAGGCCGAGCTCGAGCGCCTCCATGACGTCCCCGTCGAGCTGGCGGTCGAGATCGGGCGCACGCGGATGACCATCCGCGAGACGCTCGCGCTCGGGCCCGGCTCGATCGTGTCCCTCGACCGCCTCGCCGGCGATCCCGTCGACCTGCTCGTCAACGGCAAGCCGATCGCGCGTGGGGAAGTGGTGGTCATCGACGAGGAGTTCGGGCTGCGGGTGACGGAGGTCACGTCGCCCGTAACGTCGCCGAATCCCGGCGTAACGTCGCCGAACCCCGGAGGCCCCGGCGTCGCCGAGCCCAGCGCGACGGCCGCGTCCACGCAAGCCGGGGCCGCAGGGGTGGCAGGCGAAAGCAGTCTCACCGCCTGACCGACGGCCACGTAGGGCATGCTCCGCGCGTGA
>DATBDM010000196.1:0-8286 GCA_036269915.1 Solirubrobacteraceae bacterium
TTCATCGAGTCGATCCGCGAGAACACGCGCCCGCGCTCGGACGGCGACGCCGGCCTGCGCGTCGTCCGCGTCCTCGAGGCCCTGCAGGACCGCCTGGACGCCTCGCGGCGAGAGCAGCGTGCCGCGGTCTGAGCACCACGTCGCCGACGACGCGCGGATCGGCGCGGACGTCGAGCTCGGTCCCTTCGCGGTCGTCGGCGCCGGCGCGCGGATCGGCGACGGCGTGGTCCTCGGCAGCCACGTCGTCGTGCATCCCGGCACCGTCATCGGCGACGGCTGCATCGTCCAGGACCACGTGATCCTCGGCAAGGCGCCCAAGCTCGCGCCGCACTCGAGCGCCGCCGGCGCCGACGGGCCGCCGCCGCTCGAGCTCGGCGCCGGCGCGGTCGTCTGCGCCGCCGCGATCGTCTTCGCCGGCGCGCGGCTCGGCGAGGGCGCGATCGTGGGCGACCAGGCCTACGTGCGCGAGCGCACCGTGCTGGGCGAGCGCTCGGTGGTCGGGCGCGGGACCGCGGTCGACAACGACGTCGTGATCGGCGCGCGCGTGCGGATCCAGACCGACGTCTACCTCACCGCCTTCTCGACGGTGGAGGACGACGTCTTCGTCGGCCCCGGCGTGCTCACGACCAACGACTCGACGATGGCCCGCCACGACGAGTCCTATGCGATCCGCGGCGCGACGCTGCGGCGCGCCTGCCGGATCGGCGGCGCGGCCGTGCTCGTGCCCGGCGTCGAGGTCGGCGAGGAGGCCTTCGTCGCCGCCGGCGCGGTCATCACCAAGGACGTGCCCGCCCGCGGCGTGGTGATCGGCGTTCCCGGCCGCGTGGTGCGCGAGGTCGGCGACGAGGATCTGCTCGAGCACTGGCGCTGAGTCCGGGGGTTGCCCCCGCCCGCGCGGGGGTGCCAGCCGCACGGGAAGCGCCTCGCGAGGTCGCGCCCGCCTACGTCCGGTCGGCTTCTTCGCGTCCGACGGCGCCGGCACCACGTCGCTGGTGATCGGCCTGCTCGTCGCGATCGCGTGCGTGTCGGTCGCCGCGCTGCTCCACGCGCCGGCGATGATGACGCGGACCGACGGCCGCACGCTGGGCCGCATGTCCACCGGGATCCGGGTCGTGCGGACGAGCGGCGAGCCGATGAGCTTCGGCACCGCCGTGATCCGCGAGAAGCGCGCGCTGCACGACATCGTCGTCGACACGCGCGTCGTGCTCGACGCGTGAGTCAGGCCACCGCGGCGGTGCGCGCGGCGATCGACGCGCGCCCCTCGTCCGTCCAGGCGATCTGGTCGCTGCCCGGCCCGACGCCGACCATGCCGACCGGCACACCGACGAAGTCGGCGATGAACGCGAGGTAGTCGCGCGCCGCCTGCGGCAGGTCGGCGACCTCGCGGACCTCGGAGATGTCCTCGTCCCAGCCCGGGACGCGCTCGTACTCGCCGCTGGCCGAGTGCATCACGGTCTGGTGGTACGGATAGGTGTCGAAGCTCGCCTCGCCCGGCCCGCGGTAGCGGGTGCAGACGTTGAGCTCGCCGAGGCCGCTGAGCACGTCGAGCTTGGTGATCACCAGGTAGTCGAGCGCGTTGATGCGGGCGGCGTAGCGCAGGCCGACGAGGTCGATCCAGCCGACGCGCCGCGGGCGGCCGGTGGTCGTGCCGTACTCGCCGCCGGCCTCGCGCAGCTGGTCGCCGAGCTCGTCGTCCATCTCGGTCGGGAACGGGCCGGCGCCCACGCGGGTCGCGTAGGCCTTGGCCACGCCCCAGACCTCCGAGATGTCCTTCGGCCCGACGCCCGCGCCGGTGCAGGCGGCGCCGGCGACAGGGTTCGAGGAGGTGACGAACGGATAGGTGCCGTGGTCGATGTCGAGCAGCGTCGCCTGCGCGCCCTCGAAGACCACGGTCCCGTCGCGGTCGAGGACGTCCCAGCACAGCCGCGCCGTGTCGGCGATGTACTGCTCGATGCGGTGGCCGTAGGTGACGTAGTCCTCGGTCATGCGCTGGAGGTCGAGCTCCGGCGACTTCGCGAACGGCCGCAGCGAAAGCCGCTTGGGCTCCATCGCGGCGACGATCTTCTTCTTGAGGATCTTCTCGTCGAGCAGGTCCTGGACGCGGATGCCCAGGCGCGAGGCCTTGTCGGCGTACGCGGGGCCGATGCCACGGCGCGTGGTCCCGATCTGCAGCTTGCCCAGCGAGACCTCGCCCGCGTGGTCGAGGAGCATGTGGTACGGCATGATCACGTGCGCGTTGGCGCTCACGCGCAGCCCGGAGACGTCGATGCCGCGGGCGCGCAGGCCGTCGAGCTCGCCGGTCAGGACCTTCGGGTCGATCACGACGCCGTTGCCGATCGCGCACAGGATCCCGGACGAGAGGATCCCCGACGGGATCAGGTGGAAGGCCCACTTCGTGCCGTCGCGGATGATGGTGTGGCCGGCGTTGTTGCCACCCTGGAAGCGCACGACCATCTCGGCGTGCTCCGCCAGGAGGTCGACGATCTTGCCCTTGCCCTCGTCGCCCCACTGGGCGCCCACGATCACGATGCCTGGCATGCCGTGGGTTGAGTCTAGTGGCCGTCGCGCGGGCGCCCGTAGGCCGGGGCCGAGCCCGTCGCGCCGCCGTGCTCCCAGAAGGCGTCGTCGTCGCGCCAGCGGCCCGGGCCGCGCACCGGGGCGGGCGCCGCGTCCGGCAGCACGAAGTCGTCGGGCTTGCGCTTGTCGTCGCCCATCATCGGCAGCGGGTTGCCGCACATCTCGTAGATCCGCGAGACCGTGCGGTCGCCGATCTGGACGCGCAGCTGGGCGTCGTCGAGGTTCGTGGTCAGCAGCACCGCCCGCCCGTCCTCGTAGCGCGTGTTGATGATCGTGTAGAGCTGCTCGAGCACCCACGCGCTCGTCTGCTCGGCGCCGACGTCGTCGATATGCAGCAGCTCGACGCCGCACAGGCGGTCGATCAGGTCGGTCAGCGAGTACTGGGCGTCGTCGGCGTAGGTGTCGCGCAGCATCGCCAGCAGCCGTGGCAGCGAGTAGATCGCGACCGTGTGGTTGGCTTCCATCGCGGTCTTGGAGACGAGCATCGCCAGCGTCGTCTTGCCGGTGCCGACCTTGCCCGCGAACCAGATCCCGCGCCCGGCGGCGAGCCGCTCGGAGACGTGGGAGACGTAGCCGCGCAGCTCGGGCACGATGTGCGGGTAGCTGCGTAGGATCGAGATGACGGGCTCACGCTCGAAGGACACCTCACGGAAGCGCTTGGGTAGGCGGCCCGCGACCGCCGCCGCCCTGCGCCGCGCGATCCGCTGTGCGCGGCAGCTGCATGGTCGCGCGCGGCGGCTGGCCTCGTCGTAGAGGAAGCCGGTGCCGTCGCAGCGATCGTCGGGGCAGGCGGCCATGGTCAGTACCGGTCGTCGCCGACGTAGGACATGAAGCGGGGATACTCCTTCTGGAAGGTGAGCTCCACGATGCCGAGCCCGCCGTTGCGGTGCTTGGAGATGATCACCTCGGCGATGCCCTCGCGCTCGGACTCCTTGTCGTAGTACTCGTCGCGGTAGACGAACATCACGAGGTCGGCGTCCTGCTCGATCGCGCCGGACTCGCGCAGGTCCGAGAGCACCGGGCGCTTGTCGGTGCGCTGCTCGACGCCGCGGTTGAGCTGCGAGAGCGCGATCACCGGCACCTCGAGCTCGCGCGCCAGCGTCTTGAGCCCGCGCGAGATCTGCCCGATCGCCTCGACGCGGCTGTCGACGTCGGTGTGCGAGCGCATCAGCTGCAGGTAGTCGATCAGGATCAGCCCGAGCCCGTCCGCGTGCTGCTGCGCGAGCCGGCGCGCCTTCGCGCGGAGGTCGAGGACCGAGAGGTCCGACGAGTCGTCGATGTACAGCGGCGACTGGGCGAGCCGGTTCGACGCCTGCAGGATCTTCGGCCAGCGGCTCGGCGCGACCTTGCCCTTGCGCAGGTCGTCGCCCTTGATCGACGCCTGCGAGGCGACGAAGCGCTGCGCCAGCTCGCCCTCGGACATCTCGAGCGAGAACAGCGCGACGGCCTTGTTGCCGTCGAGCGCCGCGTTCTCGGCGAAGTTGGCCATCAGCGCCGACTTGCCCATGCTCGGGCGTGCGGCGAGGATGATCAGGTTGCCGGGTTGGAAGCCGCCGGTGATGTTGTCGAGGTCGTCGAAGCCCGACGGGGTGCCCGTGATCGCCTTGCCCGCCTGGGAGAGCTTCTCGAGCTTGTCGAGCTCGGAGAGGAGCAGGTCGCCGATGTTGCGGAAGTCCTTGCGCGAGTCCTCGTGCGCGACCTCGAGGATCGCTCGCTCGGCCATGTCGACGAGGTCGCGCGGGCCGGCCTCGTGCGAGTGGACCTTCGACTGGATGTCGTATGCCGCCCGCAGCAGCCGCCGCAGCATCGCGTTCTCGCGCACGATGCGCGCGTACTGGCGCACGTTGCCGACGGCGGGGACCGCGCCGCTCAGCAGGTCGATCGCCGAGCGGCCGCCGACGGCGTCGAGCTCACCCGTGCGCTTGAGCGCCTCGACCAGCGTCAGCGCGTCGACCGGCTCGCCGACCGAGTGCAGGTCGAGCATCGCCTTGAAGATCTTCTCGTGCGCCTCGCGGTAGAAGTCCCCGGGCTGCAGGCGCTCGTCGATGATCAGCGCCGGCAGCGCCGTGTCCGAGAGCAGGACCGCGCCGAGCACCGACTGCTCGGCCTCGAGGTTCCGCGGCGGCGCCAGCGGGCCACCGTCGAACGACGGGCCGCCGCCGTTGGCGAATCCGTTGCCGGGGCTGCGGTCGAGGGCGCTCATGGGCCGAGGGAGTCTAGGTCCGCCGCCGGTCGGTGAAACGGTCCTTCCTGCTCTCTCCGCAGAGTTGTCACAGAGCCGGCGCGGTGTCGTGACACCGCGCGGCTCGCGAGCGGCAGATCCGGGCTACTTGAGCTCGGACACGATGGTCTTGACCTGGGCGTTGACGCCCGGGGAGACCTCGATGTCGACCATGCGGGTGCCGACGGAGCGGATCGGCTCCTCGAGCTTGACGTCGCGGCGGTCGATCTCGAGGCCGCGCGCCTCCTTGATGGCGTCGACGATGTCCTGCGAGGTGACCGAGCCGAACAGGCGGCCGTCCTCGCCCGCCTGGTGGCTGATGGTCAGCACCGTGCGGTTGAGCAGCTCCGCGTTCTCTCGCGCGGTCTGCGTCGCGGAGGCCGCGGCGCGCTGCGAGGCGGCCTCGCGGCGCTCGGCGGCGGCGATCGCGCCCTTGGTCGCCGGCTCGGCGAGCTTGCGCGGGATCAGGAAGTTGCGCAGGTAGCCCTTGGAGACGTCGACGACGGTGCCGCGCTCGCCGACGTTCTCCACGTCCTGCAGGAGGATGGCCTGAGGCATGCGGGGCTAGCGGTCCCGGTCCTCGCGACGGCCGCGGCCGCGCTCGTCGCGCTCCTCACGGGCGTCGGACACGTACGGCAGCAGCGCCAGTTCGCGGGCGCGCTTGACGGCCGTCGCGATCTGGTTCTGGTGCCGACGGCAGGCGCCCGTGATCCGGCGCGAGCGGATCTTGCCGCGCTCGGAGATGAACTTGCGCAGCGTCGCGATGTCCTTGTAGTCGACGAACTCGACCTTGTCGCGGCAGTACGGGCACGACTTGCGGCGGCCGCTGCCGGGTCCACCCTTGCGATCACGCCGGCGCGTCGGCCGGCTGCGCTGCTTCGCCACGTTCGAAAACCTCTCTCGGAAGTGCTCGCTTCGGTTGCGCCGATGCGTGCGGCCAGGCGTGTGCGAGGGACACGGGCCGGCGCGCGCACGGCAGGTCGCCGCACACGGCGGCAAACCGACCTACAGGGTAGCGACCACGGGCGGGAGGGCGCGGGGCGACGGTACCGGACGCCCCGGCGGATGCGATCGGACCGCGGAGCGCCGGGACGTCAGGCGACGTCCCGGGCTCGTCGCGTGCGGTCTAGAACGGGATGTCGTCGTCGGAGCCGGCCGACGAAGAGGCCGCGCCGGCGGGCTGGAAGTCGCGGTCGTCGACCGGGACGTCCGAGCGCGGGGTGAAGCCGCCGCTCGCGCTGCCGCCCCCACCGCCCTGGCCGTCCTCGCGCCCGCCGAGGAACTGCACGGCGTCGGCGATGATGTCGATCGACTGGCGGTTGTTGCCTTCCTTGTCCGTCCACTCGCGCCACTCGAGGCGGCCGTCGATCGCGACGGGACGCCCCTTGGCGAGGAAGCGGGCGCAGTTCTCGCCCTGCGCGCCCCAGACGGTGACGTCGAAGTAGTTGGGCTTGTCGACCCACTCGCCCGACGAGTTGTCCTTTCGGCGCGTGTTGCAGGCGACCCGCAGCGAGCACACCGACATGCCGCTCGGGAGTGAGCGCAGCTCGGGGTCGCGCGTGAGGTTGCCGGTCAGGACGACGCGGTTGATGTTGGTGGCGGCCACAGTGGGCTCCTTTCGCGGCTCAGGATGCTTCGAAAGCTCGTTGCGGCGAGTCTAGGGGTGGGTGAGGTCGTCACCGCCCCCCTCCCCGCAGATTGGAACGATTTCGTGACGAAGCGGCGCGTGAGACGCGCGGAAATCGTGCTGCGAGGTGACGATCCGGAAGCCGCGGCGACGCGGCGCCGGGTCAGCGCTCGACGGGGAGCGGCTCGCCCTCGGGCGCGGCGGGGGTCGCGCCCGGGCGGAGGTCCGGCGGGCCCGGGGTGCCCGGGCGCAGCTTGATGATCCGGAAGCGCAGGACGCCGTCCGTGATCTTCAGGTTGTGCTCGAGCTGCTCGAGGAGCTCGCGCGGCCCGCGGAACTGCAGCAGGTGGTAGTCCGCGTCCGCCTTCTTGTGGACCTCGTAGGCCGTGGTGCGAACGCCCCAGTCGTGACGGCTGACGATCTCGCCGGCGCGGTCGATCGAATCCTCGACGTTCGCGAGGATCGTCAGGCGGCGGTCGTCGTCGAGCGCCGTGTCGAGCAGGAGTGTGAGGTCGTAGATCGGAGGTTCAGTGGCCATGCGGCGGCGCATGCTAGCAGCGCGGGGGCCGCCGGACCGGGGGCGAGGCGGTGCCCGGACGCGCCTATCGCGGGCATGGACGTGAGCCTGGCGCAGCGGATCCGATGGGGCAACGTCGCCCGTCTGACGGCGGCGCTCGGCGTGCTCGGCGTCGTCGTGGCCTGGCCCCGCCTCGCCTCCCCCACGCCGCGCGCGCCGGCCACCACCGCGGTTCCGCTCGCCACGCCGACGCCCGCTTCGGAGCCGGCGCGGCAGACGCACACCCGGCTCCGCGCACGGGCGAGCCCGACCCACCACCGGAGCCATCCGCGCGCCGCCGAGCGTCAGCCCCGGCGGGGGCGCCGGCCCCCGCCAGCCTCGACCGCCGCACCCCTCGCGACGCCGCGACCGACCCAGCGCGCACCGGCGAGCACGCCGACGGCGCCCGTCGCGCCGCGGCCGACGGCGGCACCGCCCGCTCCCCCGCCGGTCCCCACGCCGGCGCCCGTCCGGACCGCGGCGCCGCCGGCGCCCGCCGAGCCTGCCGCGCCCGAGCCCGACCCGGTGATCAGCGAGTTCGGTCCGGAGCGGCCGTAGGCCTACTCGACGACCGGCGCTGCGCCGCGCGCCTTGGAGGTGATGTCGGCCACCTGCTCGTCGATCCAGTCACCCGGGTCGCGGCTCATGATCACCTCGCGCAGGCCACGGGAGCGACGCTCGCGCTCGGCCGGGGCCATCGTCAGCGCCGCGTGGATCGAGTCGGCCAGTTCCTGCACGTCGAACGGGTTGACCGACAGCGCGAACTCGCCGAGCTCCTCGTGCGCGCCGGTGTTCTCGGAGAGGATCGAGACGCCGTTGCGCTCGTTGACCAGCGGTCCCTCCTTGGCCACCAGGTTCATGCCGTCGAACATGGCGTTGACCATCAACACGTCGTAGTGCTTGTAGGAGGCGACCGCCTCGTCGAGGTCGTCGCGCAGCTTGAGGTCGATCGGCATCCAGTCCGGCGTCCCGTGGCGGTGGTTGACCACGGCGACCAGCGCCTCGATCTTCTCCAGGTACTCGGCGTACTCGGGCACGTCCGTCCGCGACGGCATCAGCTGCGCGGTGAACGTGATCCGCTCGCGGAACTCCGGGTGCTGCTCGAGGAAGATGTCGAACGCGCTGAACCCGCGCAGGACGTTCTTGGAGAGATCCGCGCGGTCGACGCGCAGGATCGCGAACTCGCGCCGCCGCTTGAGCACCTCCTGCTCCTCGAACTCGCGCACGCGGTCGCGCTGGGCGGTCTCCCGCGTGGCTCGCCAGTCGATCGGCAGCGGATAGGCGCGCACCCAGACCTCGCGGTCG
>DATBDM010000197.1:0-19640 GCA_036269915.1 Solirubrobacteraceae bacterium
CACGAACATCCGCGTCTTCGACGACGCCGAGCGCCGCGCGATGCTCGTCAACATCGTCGACGTGCCGCCGCTGTGCAACTTCATCCTGCCGGCGATCGTCCGGACCGGGCCGCTGGCGATCGCGATCTCGACCGCCGGTGCCTCCCCCGCGCTGGCCAAGCGCATCAAGCGCCAGGTCGCCGACGAGTTCGGCGAGCCCTACGCGCGGCTGGCCATCCTGCTCAACGAGGTCCGCGGCTGGGCCAAGGGCACGCTGCCGACCTACCAGGACCGCAAGGCGTTCTTCGAGGAGATCGTCAACGGCGATCCCGACCCGATCGCCCTGCTGCGCGCGGGCGACGAGCCCGCCGTCCGCGAGCTCATCGCGGACGCGCAGGCTCGCCACGGCGCGGGGATCGCGTAGCGCTCAGCTCACAGGCTGCAGGCTCATCCCCCAGTCGACCTCGCCGGGGTTGGCCGTCCCGCTGCCCCCCACGGTGACGATGCGCACCCACATCAGCGAGGCGGGCGGGAGCGTGACCGGGCCCGGCGCCGTGCACGAGGTGTCGGCGGTGCCGGCGGTGCCGTTGATCGAGCACGCGATCAGCGGCGCGGTCTCCGAGGTGTTCTGGCCTACGAACAGCTCCCAGTCCACCCGCGAGGTGTCGGGGAGGTCGGCCGGGATGCGCACGGCGACGTCACGGATCTCGAGCGCCCGGTTCGGCGACAGGCTGGCGACCGGCGTCGAGCTCGCGTTCACCGCCGAGAGCCCGCTCGGGGTCGCGCGGCGGAACAGCGACGAGCCCGGCCCCGCCGAGGGGACGGTCGTGGCGTGCCCGGTCAGCAGCGCCGACCCGGTGGCGCCGTCCTTGCCCGCGACCCCCTGGATCCCCTGGACCCCCTGCACGCCGGCCTTGCCCTTGCCGGTGCGCGCGATGTAGCGCTTGGTGCTCTTGGAGAGCTTCTTCGGGGTGACCGCGCCCTTCTTGATCTGCTTGGCCCCGACGCTGTTCTTCGCCAGCGTCGACGCCGCGAACGCGGCGCCGCCCCCGAGCGCGAGGAAGACCGCGATCGTCGACATGACGTTCGCGTAGGAGAACCGACGGCGTGCGTGCATCCTTGCTCCTTACCGGTGGGTTCGGCCGACCGTATCCGCGTCGGGGACCAGCCGTCAATGCGCGCGCGGGCTAGGCTCCGGGCATCCGCACCGCCGTCCTCACCGTCTCCACGTCGGTCTCGCGCCGCGAGTCCGACGACCTGTCCGGGCCCGCGCTCGCCGCGGCGGCCGAGGGCGCGGGCTGCGAGGTCGTCGCGATGGAGGTCGTCCCCGACGACTTCGCGCTGATCGAGGACCGGCTGCACCACTACGTCGACGACGGCTGCGACCTCGTCTTCACCACCGGCGGCACCGGCCTCACGCCCGACGACATCACGCCCGAGGCCACGCGCGCGGTGATCGACCGCGAGGCGCCCGGCTTCGCGGAGGCGATGCGCGCCGAGGCGATGCGCCACACGCCGATGGGGATCCTCTCGCGCGGCATCTCGGGCATCGCCGGAGAGACGCTGATCGTGAACTTCCCGGGCTCGCCGAAGGCGATCGCGGAGCTGTTCGGCGTGCTGGCGCCGACGCTCGGGCACGTGGTGCGCACCCTGCGCGGCGACTCGCGCCACGATGGCCGCAGCTGACGCGGCGCCGGCCGCCGTCGAGCTCCACGACGTCGGCCGCGCCTACGGCGACCGCGTTGCGCTGTCCGGGGTGAGCCTCCGGCTCGAGCCCGGCCGCACGCTCGCCGTCTTCGGCGCCAACGGGGCCGGCAAGACGACGCTGCTGCGGATCCTCGCCACGCTGCTGCGCCCGCATGCCGGCGACGCCCGCGTGCTCGGGCTCGAGCTCCCCAGGGAGGCCTGGAAGGCGCGCGGGCGGATCGGCCTGCTCGCCCACGAGCCGCTGCTCTATCGCGACCTCTCGGCGCGCGAGAACCTGCGCTTCCACGCGCGCCTGCACGACGTCCCGCTCCAGCGCGGCGAGGCGCTGCTCGACGCCGTCGGCCTCGCCCGCCGCGCCGACGAGCCGGTCCGCGACCTCTCGCGCGGCCTCGCGCAGCGGGTGGCGATCTGCCGCGCGGTGCTGCACGAGCCGGAGCTGCTGCTGCTCGACGAGCCGCTCGCCAACCTCGACCCCGCGGCCGCCGAGACCGTCGACGGGCTGATCGGCCGCCCCGCGGGCCTCGCGCGCGTGCTGATCTCCCACGACGTCGAGGCGGGGCTCGCCGAGGCCGACCAGGTGCTCGGCCTGCGCGGAGGACGACCGGTGCTGCTGGCAGGCGCGTCCGAGGTCGGCGTGGCCGACGTGCGGGGGATCTACCGGTGACGCGCGCGGCGGCGGCGATCGTGCGCAAGGACCTGCTCGTCGAGCTGCGCACCGGCGAGGCGGTTCCCGCGATGGTGCTCTTCAGCCTCTCGACGTTCGTGATCTTCCACTTCGCGCTGGACCGCGACAGCCTCAGCGGCGAGCTCGCCGCGGGCGTGTTCTGGGTGACGCTGCTGTTCGCCTCGGTCCTGGCCATCGGCCGGCTGTTCGTCCCCGAGCGCGAGCAGGGCGGCTTCGACGGCTTCCTGCTCGCCCCCGTGGACCGGACCGCGATGTTCGTGGCGAAGGCGATCGTGCTGCTGTGCTTCCTCGTCGCGGTCGAGATCGTGGCCGTCCCGGCCTTCGCGATCCTGCTGCTCGGCCCGTCGCCGTGGGGCGCGCTGCCCGGGTTGATCGCCACGCTGGTCCTCGTCGATCTGGGCGTGGCCGTCATCGGCACGCTGGTCGGAGCGCTCGGCGTGCAGGCGCGGGCGCGCGACCTGATCGTGCCGATCCTGCTGCTGCCGCTGCTGATCCCCGTCGTGATCGCCGCCGCGCGCGCCACGTCGCCGCTGCTGCTCGAGGCGGGCGCCGGGGCACTTCCGGGACGCTGGCTGGGCGTCCTCGCCCTCTATGATCTGACGTTCGGTCTCGTCGCCTACGCGATCTTCGACTTCCTCCTGGAGGATTGACAAGAAGGTGTTCGGTCGAGGGCTCAGGCTCCTCTCCATCCTGTCCGTGGTCCTGGTCACCGGCGCGTTCGCCCTGGTGTTCTTCTACGCGCCCAACGACGCGGACCAGGGCTTCCTCCAGAAGATCTTCTACCTGCACGTCCCGCTGGCGATCGTCTCGCTGTGCGGCTTCGTCGCCGGCGGCGTCTACGCGGCGCGCTTCTTGCGCTCGGGCGATCGCGCGCACGACCTGCGCTCCTACGTGGCGATCCACATGTCGCTGATCCTCGCCGTGGCGACGCTGGTCACGGGCTCGATCTGGGCGCGCGCGTCGTGGGGGCACTGGTGGCTGTGGGACGAGCCGACGCTGGTCGCCTTCCTGATCGTCTTCCTGCTCTACGCCTGCTACCAGCCGCTGCGCTTCTCGATCGAGGATCGCGACCGCCAGGCGCGCTACGCGGCGGTGTTCGCCGTGGTGGCCGGCGCCTTCGTGCCGATCAACTTCCTCTCCGTGCGCTTCGCCCAGCGCGCGACCACCCATCCGCGGGTGCTCGGGCAGTCCGACGCGCTGCCCGGCCCGATGCTGCTCACCTTCCTGGTCTCCCTGCTCGCGATGACGGTCCTCTACGTGACCCTCTGCAAGTACGAGCTGACCTCCAAGCACGCCTCGATCCGGCTCGCCCAGCTGCGCCGCCGGCTCGCGGGCGACGACGACCTGCTGGCGCTCCCGCGCTCGGCAGCGCCCCAGGAGCTCTAGATGGCGCAGCTGCCCCTCGGCGATTCCGGCCCGTACGTCGCCGCCGCCTACCTCGTCTTCCTCGCACTGATCCTCATCTACGTCGCGATCATGGCCGCCAAGCTGGTGCGCATCGAGCGCCAGGTGACCGAGCTGGACGAGCTGACCGCCCGCCGCGCCGAGGAGCGCCGCGCCGAGCGCGAGAAGGTCGGCAGCGCATGAGCGAGCTGCTGGCCGTCGGCGCCTCCCACAAGACCGCGTCGCTCGCCCTGCGCGAACGGCTCGCCTTCACCGACGGCGCCGCCGAGGCGCTGCTCGCCGAGCTCGTCGACCATCCGGCGATCGGCGAGGGCGTCGTCATCTCGACCTGCAACCGCACCGAGCTCTACGTCGTCGTGCGCGATCCGGTCGAGGGCGAGAGCCTCGTGCTCTCCGCGCTGGCCAAGCGGGCCGGCATCCGCCCCACCGAGCTGGTCGGCGCGATCTACTCGCTGCGCAACTGCGACGCCGCCCGCCATCTCTATCGCGTGACCTGCGGGCTCGAGTCGATGGTCATCGGCGAGTCCGAGGTCCAGGGCCAGGTCAAGCGCGCCTACGAGTTGGCGCTGTCCGCCCGCACCACCGGCCCGATGACCAACCAGCTCTTCCGCGCCGCGCTGGCCACCGGCAAGCGCGTCCGCACGGAGACCGCGATCACCGAAGGCCGCGCGAGCGTCGCCTCGGTCGCGGTCGACGCCGCGCGCGCCGCGCTCGGGGATCTCGGCGAGCGTCACGTGCTGATCGTCGGCGCCGGCGAGACCGCCGAGCTGACCGCCCAGGCGTTGCGCGCGCAGGGCGTCAGCACGATGTTCATCGCCAACCGCCGCCGCGCCCGCGCGATCGCGCTCGCGCAGCGCTTCGGCGGCGCCTCCGGCTCGTTCGACGCCCTGCCCGCAGAGCTCGAGCGAGCCGACATCGTGATCACCTCGACCTCCTCCCCGCACACGCTGATCGAGGCGGAGGAGCTCGGGCAGGTGATGGAGCAGCGCGGCGGCCGGCCGCTGCTGCTGATCGACCTCGCCGTGCCGCGCGACATCGACGGATCCTGCGCGGAGCTGAGCGGCGTCACGCTGCTCGACGTCGACGGGCTGCAGAAGCAGGTCAGGAGCCACCTCACCGTCCGCCGCGCCGAGGCCCGCCTCGCCGAGGGGATCGTCGAGGAGGAGATCCAGGCCTTCGCGGGCTGGCTCGGCTCACTCGAGGTGACGCCCACCCTGCGGGCGCTGCGCACCCGCGCGGACGAGGTCGTCGACGGGCTGCTCGCCGAGAACGAGGGTCGCTGGGAGACGCTGTCCGAGCGCGACCGCGAGCGCGTGGAGAAGCTCGCCCGCACGGCGATGAACCGGCTGCTGCACGAGCCGACGGTCCGCCTGAAGGCCGCCGACGCCGATCAGCGTCACGCCCGCCTGCAGCTGCTGCGCGAGCTGTTCGGGCTCGAGGAGTCCGGCGACGCGGTCGACGAGCCGGCGCGGACGGCCGAGGTCCGCACCCTGCGCCCCCGTTGACCGCCCTGCGACTCGGCACCCGCGGCAGCACGCTCGCCCTCGCCCAGGCGCACGCCGTCGCGCGTGCCCTCGGCGGCGACGTCGAGGTCGTGAGGATCACCACCGCGGGTGACGTCGACCGATCCCGCGGCGACAAGTCGCGCTGGACCGGCGCGCTCGAGACCGAGCTGCTCGACGGCCGCATCGACCTCGCGGTGCACTCCGCCAAGGACGTCCCCGGCGAGCTCGCCCCCGGGACGGAGATCGCGGCCGCCCCGCGCCGCGCCGACCCGCTCGACGTGCTCGTCGGCGAAGGCCGGCTCGAGCAGGTGCGCGAGCGCGCCCGCGTCGGGACGAGCGCGCTGCGCCGGCGCGCCCAGCTGCTCGCCACCCGGCCCGACCTCGAGATCGTCGAGCTGCGCGGCAACGTCGACACGCGGCTGCGCAAGCTCGCCGGCGGCGAGGCGGACGTGCTCGTGCTCGCCGCCGCCGGGCTCGAGCGCCTCGATCGCCGCCGCGAGGCGGGCGGCGCGCTCAACGGCCCGCTGTTCGTCCCGGCGCCCGGACAGGGCGCGATCGCCGTGCAGGCGCGCACCGGCACCCCCGCCGCGGAGGCCGCCGCCGCGATCTCGCATCCGCACACCTTCACGTGCCTGCGCGCAGAGCGCGCGGCGGTGCGCGAGCTCGGCGCGAGCTGCCACACCCCGGTCGGCGTCCACGCGGACGTCGTCGGCGACGGGCTGCGACTGCGCGGCTTCGCCGGCATGCCCGACGGCTCGGCCTGGCTGAGCGACGAGCTGCTCGCCACCGGCACGGACGCCGCGGCGGCCGGCGCGGAGCTCGGGCGGCGCATGCTCGCCGCGGGCGCCGCCGACCTGCTGCGCGACGCCGAGGCGATGGTCACGTGAGCGGCATCGTCCACCTCGTCGGCGCCGGCCCGGGCGACCCCGGGCTGCTGACGCTGCGCGCGGTCGAGCTGCTGGGCGCCGCCGACGTCGTCCTCCACGACCGGCTGATCCCGGCGGGCGCACTCGAGCACGCGCCCGACGCGGAGCTGATCTACGTCGGCAAGCAGGGCGGCGGCCCGCAGATGCCCCAGGAGGAGATCAACCGACTGCTGCTCGAGCACGCGCGCGCCGGCCGCCGCGTGGTGCGGCTCAAGGGGGGCGACCCGTTCGTCTTCGGCCGCGGCGGCGAGGAGGCGCTGCTGCTGCGCGAGGCCGGCATCGACGTCGAGATCGTCCCGGGGGTGACCGCGGGCGTCGCGGCGCCCGCGTACGCCGGCATCCCGGTCACGCACCGCGACCTCGCCTCCGGCGTCGCCTTCATCACCGGGCATGAGGACCCCGAGAAGCCCGGCACCGCGATCGACTGGGCCGCGCTCGCCCGCTTCCCCGGCACCCTGGTCTTCTACATGGGCGTGCGCGCGCTGCCGCGGATCGCCGAGCGGCTGATCGCCGAGGGGCGCCCGCCGAGCGAGCCCGTCGCGATCGTCGAGCGCGGCACGCTGCCGGGCCAGCGCACGCTGGTCGCCACGCTCGAGGACGTCGCCGAGCGCGCGAGCACCGCAGCCGTCCGCGCGCCGGCGATCACGCTCGTCGGCGCCGTCGCGTCCCTGCACGAGCCGCTCGCGTGGCTCGAGCGCCGTCCGCTGCATGGCCGCAGCGTCGCCGTCACGCGCGCCCGCGCGCAGACGAGCCCGCTCGCCGCGCGGCTGCGCGACCTCGGCGCGGACGTCGTCGAGGCGCCCGCGATCCGCGTCGAGCCGCGCGAGGACGCGCTCCCGGACCCGTCGGGGTACGACCTGCTGTGCGTGACCTCGCCGAACGGAGCCGAGCTGCTGATGGACCGCCTGCGGGACGCCCGCGACCTCGCCGGTGTGCGCGTCGCCGCGATCGGCCCCGGCACCGCGCGCGTGCTGCGCGGCCGAGGCATCGAGCCGGACGTCGTGCCGGAGCGCACGGTCGCCGAGGGCCTCGTCGAGTCGCTCGCCGGCATGCCGCTCGAACGCGTGCTGATCGCCGGCGCGGCCGAGAGCCGCCCCGTCCTCGCCGACGCGCTGCGCGAGCGCGGCGCCACGGTCGACGAGGTCGCGCTCTACGCGACCGTCGCCGAGCCGCTCGACGACGCGGCGCGCGCGGCGGCGACCGGCGCCGACTACCTGCTGCTGGCGTCGGGCTCGGCGGTGCGCTTCTTCGCGAGCGCGGCCGGCGACGGCGCCTTCGACGGACCGCGGATCGCCTCGATCGGCCCGGCGACGAGCGCCGAGCTGCGCGCGCACGGCCGCGAGCCCGACCTCGAGGCCGACCCCCACACCCCCGACGGGCTCGTCGCCGCCCTCCTCGACGACGCCGCGCGATGACCCCACCCATCACCTTCCTCTCCGACTACGGCCTGACCGACGAGTTCGTCGGCGTCGTGCACGCGGTGATCGCCAGGATCGCCCCCGACGCGCGGGTGATCGACCTCTCGCACGGGATCGGCCGCCAGGACGTGCTCGGCGGCGCGCTGATCCTCGCCCGCGCGCTGCCCTACGCGCCGGCGGGCGTCCACCTCGCCGTCGTCGACCCGGAGGTCGGCGCGCGCCGGCGCGCGGTCGCGCTCCGCACCGTCGAGCAGGACCGGCTGCTCGTCGGCCCCGACAACGGCCTGTTGATGCCGGCGGCCGAGCGCTTCGGCGGCGTGCTCGAGGCGGTCGAGATCTCGGCGTCGCCATGGCGCCTGGAGCCCGTGTCGGCCACGTTCCACGGACGCGATCTGTTCGCGCCGGTGGCCGCGCGGCTGGCCGCCGGGGGCGCGCTCGCGGAGGCGGGCACGCCGCTCGAGCCGGACGAGCTCGTGCGCATCGAGCTGCCCTTGGCCGCGGTCGAGGCGGGCGCGCTCGAGGCCCTCGTCACCGGCACCGACTCGTTCGGCAACGTGATCCTCGGCGCGGTCGCCGACGACCTCGCCGCCGCCGACCTCCGGCTCGGGCAGCCGATCGCGGTGCGCGTCGGATCGCGGCGCGTGCCGGGCGTCGTCGCGCGCACGTTCGTCGACGTCGCCGATCGCGGCCTGCTCGTCTACGAGGACGCGGGAGGATCGGTGGCGGTCGCGGTCAACGGCGGCGATGCCGCGGGGCTGCTCGGCGTGCGGCCGGGCGCGACGCTCCGGCTGGAGACCCCCTGAGCGCCCTCGGCCGGCCGCGCCTGCACTTCGGCACGACCGGCTCGACGAACGCGGTGGCCCGCCGGCTCGCCGCGGCCGGCGCCCCGCACGGCACGCTGGTCACGGCGGGCGAGCAGACCGCGGGCCGGGGGCGCCAAGGCCGCACCTGGGTGACACCGCCGGGCGCCGCGCTGCTCGGGTCGCTGGTCCTGCGCCGCCCCGACCCGCTGCTCTCCCTGCGCGGCGGGCTCGCCGTCGCCGACGTCGCGGGACCCGCGGCGCGCGTCAAGTGGCCCAACGACGTGCTGCTCGACTCCCGCAAGCTCGCCGGCGTGCTCGCCGAAGGGCGCCCGCAGGAGGGCTGGGCTGTGCTCGGCATCGGCATCAACCTCGACGCGAGCGCCCTCCCGCCCGAGCTGGCGGCGGGATCGCTCCAGCGGCCCGGCGAGGCCGAGGCCGTGCTCGCGGAGCTGCTCGTCGCGCTCGAGCTGCGGCTCGAACAGGAGGCCGGCGAGGCGCTGGACGCGCTGCGCGCCCGCGATGCGTTGCTGGGCGTCCCCGTGCGCTGGGCGGGCGGCGAGGGGACGGGCGCCGGGATCGACGATGGCGGCCGGCTGCTGGTCCGCACCCCCGGCGGCGAGCTCGCGCTCGACGCCGGCGAAGTGCATCTCGGAAGCGGCTAACCGCGCTTCTGCGGATCGACGAAGAGGTCGTCGATCTGCCAGCTGCCGGAGTCGGCGGTGAAGCGGATCCGCAGCGAGACCTTCTCGTCGGCGTCCCACAGGATGTCGTTGACGCCCGAGGCCATCGGCTTGGCCGCCGCCCACAACAGCGTGCCGTCGACCGTGCCGAGGCCGATGACCTGCGACGTCGGCTTGGTCACGACCGCTTCGCCGCGCAGCGACGCGGCGCGGCCCTGCGCGGCCTTCGCGAAGAACCGGATCGACGGGTTGTCGGGGGTCAGGCAGAGCATCGGCGAGAGCGCGAAGCTGCCCGTCGGCATCGAGAGCGAGGCCTTGCCGGCCTTGCCCGTCGCCGCGAACGGCTCCGATCCGCTCACCAGCTTCGCCCCGCCGCTGAACGTCCAGCCGCTGGTGGACTCGAAATCGCCGCCCTGGGCGAGGAAGTAGTCGTTCAGGTCGCCCCAGGGCAGAAACGCCTTGCCGACCGGCGGCGCGCTGCAGCCGGACGAGGCGGCCGAGGCCGGAGCGGCGACGGCGAACGAGGCGATGGCGGCCATGGCCGCTGTCCTGGCCAGCCGTGCGATACGGATCTGCACTGCGGGATTCCCTTCCCTGGATCTCGGTCGATTCGCGAGTCCATCGGCCGGTGGGGCGCGCGGGTACAGCACACTGGACGGACGGACGACCGGCGACGCTCGCCTTCGAGGCGCTGTCTGCCGATGACCGGAGTTGTGAGCGCGCCGGAGGTCGACCCGCAGCTCGAGTCGCTGCTGCGCACGGCGAAGAGCCGTGCCGCTTCGCCGTTGGCTCCGCGCGACCGCGTCGTCGAGGCCGCGAGCGCCGCGCTGCTGCTCGCCACGATCGCCGCGCTGGCGCTGTGGGTGCCGAGCACGCGGGAGCTCTCGCTCGAGACCGCGGTGATGCTCCTCGTCGGGCTCGTCGCCGCCAGCGGCGTCCGCTTCTCACTCGGCGCGTCGACCGGCTCGCCCACCGAGCCGCTGCTGATCGCCGCGCTGCTGCTGCTCCCGCCCGCCGAGGTCGTCGTCCTCGTGGTGTTGGCCGACATCTGCGTGCGGCTGCCCGACTACCTGCGCCGCCGCGCCCACCCGGACCACGTCCTGCTGCACTTCGGCGACGCTTGGCACGCCGTCGGGCCGGCGCTGATCGCCGGCCTGCTCGTCACCGGCCCGCCCTCGCTGAGCTCCGTGCCGGTCCTCATCGCCGCGCTCGTCACCCAGGTCGCGCTCGACTCGGGCGCCTTCGCCGGCCGCGCGTGGCTGGCCCACGGCATGCCGCCGCGGCTGCAGCTCCGCGCGGCCGCCATCTCCTTCCTGCTCGACGCCGCGCTCGCCCCGATCGGGCTGCTCGTAGCGATCGCCGCCGCGGACGAGCCGCTCACCGTCCTGCTCGTGCTGCCGCTGATCGGCCTGCTCGCCGTCCTCGGCGGCGAGCGCGAGAAGCGCATCGAGCACATGGTCGCCCTCTCGGACGCCTACCGCGGCACCGCGCTGCTGATGGGCGACATGCTCGAGCTCGGCGACCCGTACACCGGCGGCGAGCACTCCTGGGGCGTCGTCGCGCTCGTGCTCGAGGTCGGCGAGGCGCTCGGCCTCGACGCCCGCGAGCAGCGCCGGCTGGAGTTCGCCGCGCTGCTGCACGACATCGGCAAGCTGCGCGTGCCACGGGAGATCCTCAACAAGAACGGGGGCCTCACCGAGGAGGAGTGGGAGATCGTCCGCCGCCACCCGGCCGACGGGCAGCAGATGCTCGAGCGCGTCGGCGGGATGCTCGGGGAGATCGCCCCGTCTGTACGCGCGCACCACGAGCGCTGGGACGGCCGCGGCTACCCCGACGGCCTGCGCGAGACGGAGATCCCGCTCGCCGCCCGCATCATCTGCGCCTGCGACGCCTTCAACGCGATGACCACGACGCGTCCCTACCGGCCGGCGATGCCGGCCGCGGACGCGCTCAACGAGCTGCGCGCCTGCGCGAACCGCCAGTTCGACGCCGACGTCGTCGACGCGATCCTCGAGCTGCACCGCGACCGCCCGATCGACACGGGCGCCCAGCTCGGCACCCTCACCCTCGGCCGTGCGCCGGTCCCGGCGCCCACCGGCATCCCCTCGCTGCGCACGCCGGCGCTCGACACGCCGCGCTAGCCGGCGCCCTCCCGCGCCTCGACGCGCTCCTGCTCGTCGATCGCCACACGATGGGCGTGGTCGCCCGCGTCGCCGCGGACGCGGCGGTCGAGCTCCGCGACGCGGTCCTCGCGGCCGTAGAGCGTCAGCACGTCGCCCGGGGCGATCGCCGTGTCGCCGTCCGGCGCGCCGACGTAGGCGCCGCCGTGGCGGCGGACGCCGAGAACGACGACGCCCTCGTCGCGCAGCGTGACCGCCCCGAGGCAGCGGCCGGCGATCCAGTCCTGGCGCTCGACGAGCAGCTCGGCGACCGTGTAGCCGCCCTCCAACTCGAGCACGGCCGCGTAGTCGCGCACCTCGAGGTCCGTCCAGCGCCCGAGCAGCCGGCGGATCACCCGCGTCAGGACCCGGTCGACGGGCCGGCTCGTCGCCAGCAACGCCACGACCACGAGGCCGGCGAGCAGGATCCCGACGTGCCCGAGGGTGTCCCGCTCGCCGCCGAAGGAGATCACGAGCGAGCCGAGGATCGAGATCACGCCCGCGTTGCCGAGCAGGATCAGCCAGGCGATGATCCGCCTGCGGACTGGGTGTCCGACGACGGCCTCGGCCTCGGCGGTGGTGAAGCCCACGCCGAAGAACGCCGACCGCGCCTGGAAGCGGGAGGACTCGTGCGACATCCCGGTGAGCGTGAGCGCGACGGCGCCGACGCGCGCGATCAGCAGCGACGCGAGCAGAACGGCGAAGACGGTGACGACGGCCATGGCGCCATCTCGGGCTACCCGCCGGCGCTGGTCGTCAGGCGGCGTCGGCGTCGTCGCGGCCCGCGGCCTCGACGGCGGCGCGGACGCGCTCGGTCGCCTCGGCGAGCGAGTTCGCCGCCGGCTCGGACGGCTTGCGCGTGGTGCGCCGGCGCGGCGCGGGCTTGGGCTTGGGCGCGGGCGCCTCGGCCTCGGCGCCGTCGGACGGCACCGGCTTCGGCGTGCGCTTGCGCGGGGCGCGCTTGGGCTTCGGCTGCTCCGCGGGCTCGGCGGCGGCCGTCTCGGGCGCGGCCTCGGCCACCGGCTCGGCCGCCTTCGGCGTGCGCTTGCGCGGCGCGCGCTTGGGCTTCGGCTGCTCCTCGGGCTCGGACGGAGCCGACACCTCGACGGTCTCCGCCTCCTGGCCGGCCGCCTCGGCGACCGCGGCCTCGGGGCCCTTGGACGAGCGGCGGCGCGAGCGGCGCGAGCGCGGCCTCGGCGCCTGCGCGCCCTCCTCGCCCGACTCCGAGCCGCCGGCGTCGGGGCTCGCCTCGAGCGCCGCGGCGGTCGTCGCGAGCGCGGCCTCCGCGGGCTCGCCGGAGCTCTCCCCCGCGCCCTTGCGGCGGCGGCGGCGCTTCGCCTTGCCCTTGCCCTTCGGGAAGTTGCGTAGCAGTTCGCGGGCGAGCGCGGCCGGCTTGCGCGACATACGCGTGCGTGCGCCGTTGATGACCTCGCCCGCCTCGGCGGTGTGCGGGAGCGCGGCGGCGAGCAGCGCGGCCGACAGGCGACGGTCCTGCTGGCGCGCCGCGTGCACGAGCCGGCGGGCGTTGCGCGCATGCGCGCCGCCCGAGGAGTTCACGAGCAGCCCGAGCAGCCGCTTGGTCTCCGGCCAGCGCTGCACGGCGTACTCCTCGTGCACCTCGCGGGTCATGTTCGCGCAGCGCCAGATCCAGTTGTTGGCCTGGTCGCGGCGGCCGATCTTCTTCTCGGCCAGCGACTGCAGGACGACCTTGACGCCCTCGCGCTTGTCGTCGCGCGGCCAGCCCTCGACGAAGTCGAGCGCGCGGTCGAACGCCTCGGGATCGCGCGCCGCGGCGATCTCCTGCAGCGCCTTCAGGCGCAGCTGCGGGTTCTTGTTGCGGTCGACCGCGGTGAGCAGGAAGGCGCGCTTGAGCTCGCCGCCCTGGTCGAAGTGCAGCATCGCCCGGGCGCGGCGCCAGTTGTTGGGCGTGACGCGCGCGCCGGCGAGCGCGGCCCACTGGACCTGCTCGCCGTAGTCGAGGTGCTCGACGGCGATCCGCCAGAGCTCGCGCTCGAAGACCTCGATGCGCCGGTTCTCGTCGCCCGTGACCGGCAGCACGCGGCGCTCCACGCGCAGCCGGCGCCCGCGGCCGCGGCGCACGGGGCCGACGACGATCGCGCCGCCGCGGTAGACGTCGCGATCGAGCAGCGAGTGCAGCGTGACCACCGGGTCGTCGTGCTTGGTCGCCGGATGCACGAAGTCGACGACGATCCCGGCCTCCTTGCCGGGGTGCCGGCGCGTGACGCGGCCGACGCGCTGCTGGTAGATGCGCTTGGAGGCGGTCGGCGCGAGGTGCATGCAGACGGTGGCGCGCGGCGAGTTCCAGCCCTCCGCGAGCAGCTGCGCGTTGACCAGCACGTCGATCTCGCCGCGCTCGTAGCGGGCGAGGATCTGCGCGAGCTCGCGCTTGGGCGTCTCGCCCGACACCGCCTGGGCCTTCAGGCCGGTGTTGCGAAACGCTTCGGCGACGTGGTAGGCGTGGCGCACGCCGGCGGCGTAGACCACGCCGGGGACGCCGTTGAAGCGTGTCTTGTAGAGGTCGGCGACCGCGAGGTTGAACGGCAGCTGATCCAGCAGCTCGGCCAGCAGCTCCTGGTCGAACTCGGTGTCGACCTCGCCGCGGCGCAGCGGCACCTTGGCGATCGTCCGGACGCCCGGGCCCGGCGGGATGCGCACGCAGCGCAACGGCGCGATGACGCCCCGGCGGGCGGCCTGCGCGAGGTCGAAGCGCGAGGTCTGGGTCGGGAAGAGGTCGGTGACGTGGCGAGCGATCAGCGCGCCCGTTGCGGTCATGCCGATGAAGATCGGGCCGGCCCAGTTGCGGATCGAGGCCGAGGTCTTCTCGCCCAGCGCGGTGTGCGCCTCGTCGCAGATGACGATCGTGTACGCGTCGGAGATCTTCCCGGCGTTGCGCACGAACCACTGGTAGGTCTCGACCGTCACGGGGCCGTCGGCACGGTCCTGGCCCTTGAGCAGCGCCGGCGAGATCCGCTTCGCGTAGCCGCGGTCGCGCAGCTCGCCGTGGAACTGGTCGACCAGGTTGCGGCGGTGGGTGAGGATCAGCGTGCCGCCGGTGCGCGAGGCCTCGACGAAGCCCAGCGCGGCGACCGTCTTGCCGGCGCCGGTGGCGTGCTCGAACCAGAAGCGCTTGCCCGCGTTGGGGTCCTCGGGCGCCTCGGGGAGCTGATCGGCGTCCTCGTCGCCCGCGTCCTCCCAGTCCTGCGGCTCGTCGGCCTCGTCCGCGTCCTCGTCGTCGTCCTCGTCGAGGTCCTCCTCGCCGGGGATCCCCGAGGAGGCGGGCTCCGGCTCGGGCACGGGCCCGGCGGAGGCGCCGTTGCCGTTCCCGTTGCCGTTGCGCAGGACCTCGGCGAGCAGCGCGGTCAGCGTCCCGGAGAGCGCGTCGACCTGGTGGGCGGAGAGCACGGTGCCGTCGACGAGCTTGGGCTCCTCGTCGGAGAGCATGCGCTCGAGCCCGAGCAGGAGCGAGAACTCGCGCCGCCACTCGACCGAGGGCGCGGTCGCGCCCGCGGCCATCTCGGCCAGCGCGGCGTCGAGCGCGCGGCGGCGCGGGGTGCCGGGAGCGAGCGTGGTCGCCAGATCCTCGCCCTCGGCCACGAATGGCTCACGGGTGAAGCGGGCGGCCCGCTCGATGTCGTCCGATGAAGGTAGGGGCGCGGCCAGAGCGGCCGCTGCGGTGGTCTCAGCCATGAAGGCCCTGTATCGAGTGAGGAGAGCCGCGCAAGACGCGAGGGCGTGCCCGGCTCTCAACGTGCGGGGGGACCGCGTCGAATGCAGCGTGTCCCAGACGTGGTCTGAGATCGCATCCCCCCGGAGGTGTCTCCTATTGAAGCAAACTCGCCGGGGGATGCACCGGGAATCTGCCACCCTGGGTCGCAGATGCGACGTTTGCTGCCCTGGATCGCCGCCATTGCGCTCGTCGCCGTCGTGGCGATCGGCCTCTCGCAAGCAGGCGGCAAGGAGAGCGGCCAGGCGGCGAAATCGCCGCCGTTCGACCTCCAGGCGTCCCTGCGCACGCTCGCACGCCCACCGAAGCCGCCGCGCGCGCTCGGGCGCCTGCACCAGCAGGCGAACACGCTGCTCGCCGGCGGCACCCCGGCCTTCCAGGCGCGGCTGCGCGCGCTGCACGGCCATCCCGTCGTGGTGAACAAGTGGGCCTCGTGGTGCTCGCCCTGCCGCGCCGAGTTCCCCGTGTTCCAGCAGGTCGCGACGAGCCACGGCAAGCAGGTCGCCTTCCTCGGGCTCGACGCCAACGACAAGGCGCCGGCGGCCAAGAAGTTCCTCGCCGCGCGGCCGCTGCCCTACCCCTCCTACGAGGATCCTGGCCAGAAGCTCGCGCGTACGGTGGACGCCCCCGACGTCGCGCCCGTGACGGTGTTCATCGACGCCGAGGGCAAGACGGCCTTCATCCACTCGGGCCAGTACACGTCGGCCAAGCAGCTGTCCGGCGACATCGACCGCTACCTCGGATGACGGAGATCCGCGTCGACCCGCTGTCGGGGCATCGCAGCATCGTCGCCTCTGACCGCGCGGAGCGACCGGGCGCGTTCTTCGCGATCGAGCCGCCGGCGGCGATCGACGTGGCCGAGGATCCCTTCGCCCCCGGCCACGAGGACCAGACGCCGCCCGAGGTCTACGCGGTGCGCCCCGACGGCAGCGCACCCGACACCCCGGGCTGGACCGTCCGCGCGGTGCCGAACCGCTACCCGGCGCTGATCCCCGATGCGCCCGAGCCGCCGGCGGAGGCAAACCCCGACCTGTTCACCGCCGCGCGCGCCGCCGGCCGCCACGAGGTGATCGTCAACGCCCCGGACGCCGTCCACTCCCTGTCGGACCTCACGCTCGAGCAGGTCGAGCTCGCCGTGGCGACCTGGCGGGAGCGGATGCGCGCGCACGCCGACGCGGCCTGCCGTCATCTGATCGTCAACGAGCGTCCCGAGGCCGGCGCCTCACTGCCGCACACGCACGCGCAGCTGTACGCCTTCGACTTCGTCCCCGCGGAGATCGCCCGTGAGCGGGAGCGCTTCAGCGCCTACGCCGTGCGCATGATGGGCGCGGGGAACCTGCTCGGCGACCTCGTCCAGGAGGAGGTGCGCCGGCGCGAGCGGATCGTGGCCGTCGACGACGAGGCCGTGCTGATCGCTCCGTGGGCGTCGCGCTCGCCGCTCCAGCTGCTGATCGCGCCGCGGCGGCCCACGCCGCGCTTCGAGGACGACGGTCCGACGGGTGCGGCGATGCTCCACGACGCGCTGCGCCGCCTGCGCGCGCACCTCGGCGCGACGCCGCCACTGAACCTGTGGCTGCGCACGGCCCCGCGCGGCGCCGACTCCTTCTGCTGGCGCGTCGACATCGTCCCGCGGCTCGCCGCGCCCGCCGGGCTCGAACTCGGCGCCGGCGTCAACCTGTGCATCGTCGCGCCCGAGGCGGCCGCGGCGGCCCTGCGCGAGCTCTGAGGCTCGCGGTGCGGGCGCTGGTGCAGCGGGTGAGCTCGGCGTCGGTCGACGTCGACGGCGAGCGCGTGGGCGAGATCGGCCCCGGCCTGCTCGTGCTGCTCGGCGTCACCCACGACGACGGGCCCGCCGAGGCCGACCGCCTCGCCGACAAGCTGCGCGCGCTGCGGATCTTCCCCGACGCCGAGGGGCGGATGAACGAGCCGCTGGGCGAGCGCGGCGTGCTCTGCGTCTCCCAGTTCACGCTCTACGGCGAGGCGCGCAAGGGCAACCGGCCCTCGTACGTGGCCGCGGCGAGGCCCGAGCACGCCGAGCCGCTCTACGAGCGCGTGTGCGATCGCCTCGGCGCGCAACGCGGCGTCTTCGGCGCCCACATGGTCCTCGCGCTGGTCAACGACGGCCCGGTGACGCTCCTCCTCGAGGTGCCGTAGGCTCCCCCGCCATGCCGCCCGAGCGCCTCGTCGTCTGCCGCTTCGCCGCCGAGCCTCCGCAGAGCCCGCTGCCCTACGGGGACTGGGCCGAGACGCTGCGTGCCGAGTTCCTCGAAGCCTGCCTGCGCGTCCAGGCCGAGGACGTCGAGCTCGGGGAGGCGGGCGACATCCGCTGGCATCCCGATCGCTCGTGGGCCGGCCGGACCTACGTCCCCGCGAGCACGATCTCCAGCACCGGGGTCGAGCTCTTCGGCTACGTCTCCTTCGCGCCGGGCGACGCCGAGCACGAGCCGTCGGACTTCGCGGCCTGGGCCGACTACACCGAGGACACGGCCGAGGACCACCCGGAGTGGCGCCTCGACGTCTCCGAGGAGGTCGTCGGCGGCTGGCGCGGCGAGGGCGGCGAGGTGGCCGCGATGACGCTCGTCTGGGGCGTGCCGCTGACCGACGGCGCCGTCACGGCGACGGCCGAGCTGGAGGGCGCGGCCGTCGACCAGTGCGCGATCGACGAGGGGCGCTTCACGCTCCTGGCCCCCGACGCCTACCGGGAGACCTACCTCGAGATCGCGCTCTGGGACGCCCGCGCCAACCAGCTCGCGCGCGAGTCGCTCTACGAGGACGACGACGAAGACGAGGACGAGTAGGCCCCGTTGCCGTTGCCGTTGCCGTTGCGGTCGTAGGTCACGCGGTCGATGAGGCCGAACTCGCGCGCCTGCTCGGCCGTGAAGTAGCGGTCGCGCTCCAGCGCGTCGGAGATCTCCTCCGGCGTGCGCCCCGTGTGCTCGACGTAGATCTCCTCGATGTGGCGACGCAGCTCGAGCGTCTCGCGGGCGTGGATCTCGATGTCGGACGCCTGGCCCTGGAAGCCGCCGCTGGGCTGGTGGACGAGGATGCGCGAGTTCGGCAGCGAGTAGCGCTTGCCGTGCGCGCCTCCGGCGAGCAGCAGCGAGCCCATCGACATGGCGATGCCGCAGCACGTCGTGGCGACGTCGGGCTTGATGAAGCGCATCGTGTCGTAGATCGCCATGCCGGCGTAGACGCCGCCGCCCGGCGAGTTGATGTACATCTGGATGTCCTTCTCGGGGTCCTCCGCCTCGAGGTGCAGCAGCTGGGCGACGACCAGGTTGGCGACCTCGTCGTCGATCGCCGACCCGACGAAGACCACGCGCTCGCGCAGCAGGCGCGAGTAGATGTCGAACGAGCGCTCGCCGCGCGCGGACTGCTCGACGACGACCGGGATCAGGGGCATGGAGGGTGGTTCCTTTCCGCTTCGCGCAACCCTGTGGTTGCGTGTCTGCCGGATGGTAGCCTAAGCGCAACCCATTCGTTGCAGGAGGCTGCCGTGCCCGTCATCGAACGCGACGTTCTGCTCCCCGTCACCCGCGAGCGGGCCTGGGAGCTCATCACCGAGCCCGCCGAGCTCGAGGAATGGCTCGCCGAGGACGTCGACTTCGAGGCCGAAGAGGGCGCGCCCCTGCGCGTGACCTTCGAGGACGGCGGCGAGCGCGAGGGCGTGGTCGAGGCCGTCGAGCCCGAGGAGCGCGTCGTCTTCCGCTGGGGCGACTCGCGCGTCGAGTGGCGCCTCGACGAGGTCCCCGGCGGTACCCGCTTCACCGTGACCGAGCACCGCGCCGGCGATGGCGCGATGATCACGTTCCCACCCAGCCCCTCGATGCACGCGCTCGCGGCAACCGCCGCCCTCGTCCCGGCGTGACCGAGGAGCGGGCGGGCGCGGTGTTCGCCGCGCTCGCCGACCCGACCCGCCGGGCGATGCTCCGGTCGCTGCGCGCCGAGCCGTCGGTGACCGCGTCCCGCCTCGCCGGGGAGCTGCCGATCACCCGCCAGGCGGTCTCCAAGCATCTCGTCGCGCTGCGCGACGCGGGCCTCGTCGAGAGCCACCGTCAGGGGCGCGAGACGCGCTACGTCTTCACGCCCGAGCCCCTGCGCGACGCGCTCGCCTGGATGGCCGACGTGGGTGGGCTGTGGGACGAGCGGCTGCGGCGACTCGCCGAGCGCGCGGCCCGCGAGGCCTAGCGGACGCCGACCGCCGCGAGCGTGCCGCCGGCGGCGTCGACCAGCGCGCGCGGCGCGACCGGGAAGACCGCGCGCGGGGTGCCCGCCGCCGCCCACACCTCGTCGAAGCGCAGCAGGTCCGCGTCGACGACGGTGCGCACCGGCGACGGATGCCCGATCGGCGGGATCCCGCCGATCGCGTAGCCGGTCACCTCGCGGACCCAGTCGGCGTCGGCACGGCCGACCGGCTCGCCGATCTCGGCCTCCACGCGCGCCTCGTCGGCCCGGTTGTCCCCCGAGACGAGGACGAGCACGGGATCGCCCGAGGAGCGCCCGCGGAAGACGAGCGACTTGACGATCGCCCCGAGCTCGCAGCCGACCGCCGCGGCCGCCTCGGGGGCGGTCCGCGTCGAGGCGTCGAGCTCGCGCACGTCGGCCGGCAGCCCGAGCGCGCGCAGGGCG
>DATBDM010000198.1:0-4999 GCA_036269915.1 Solirubrobacteraceae bacterium
AGCCGCTACCCGCGCCGAGCGTCTATCCGCACAACATCGCGTTCAACGTCCTCGGCGGCGCCGGCAACTTCGCCGACGGCGACGACCACACCGACGAGGAGCGCAAGATGATGTTCGAGACGCGCAAGATCCTCGGCGACGCGTCGATCGCGCTCAACGTGACCTGCGCGCGCGTGCCCGTGCGCAACTCGCACTCGGAGTCGGTCACGCTCGAGACGCGCGCGCCGCTCTCGGTGCAGGACGCCCGCGCGCTGCTCGAGTCCGCACCCGGGCTGCAGGTCGTCGACGACCCGGCGCGCCACGCCTACCCGACCGCGCTCGACGCCGCCGGGCACGACGAGGTCTTCGTCGGCCGCCTGCGCCGCGACCCGTCGCACGAGCGCGGGCTGTGCCTGTGGGTCGTCTCGGACAACCTCCTCAAGGGCGCAGCGACGAACGCCGTGCAGATCGCCGAGGTCCTGCACGAACGCGGGCTCGTGCGCCCGCGGATCGCCGCCTGACCTCTTTCCGTTTGGACCTGCCGCTGGGCCGGGTATCACCCGGCCCAGCGCAAAGCTTCCTGGGACGGACTGGGGTACCACGAAGCAACGCGACGAGAGGGCCCGGATGGGTCCTCTCGTCGTTCACGGGTAGTGAGCGGCCATGAGGTCGTATCCCACGCTCCCGCGCCTGCGCTCCCGGACCCTGGCCGGCGACGTCGCCGTACTGCTGCTCGTCGTGCTCTTCGCCTGGCTCGGCATCAAGGTCCATGACGGGGTGGCGGAGCTCGCGGGCCTCGGCCGCGGGCTCCAGGACGCGGGGACGGCGGTGCAGACGACCTCGCGCGGGGCGGCCGGCTCGATCCGCGATGGCTTCAACAGCGCGGCCGACGCGGTCGAGGGCACGCCCGTGGTCGGCGGCGGGATCGCCGGCGCGCTGCGCGACGCGGGCGGCGCGACCGCCGGGCCGCTCCAGCGCGAGGGCGACGCGTCGGCCCGCCGGCTGATCGCGGCCGGGCGCGACGGCGAGGCGCGTGCCTACAGCACCGCGAACCTGCTCGGCTGGCTCACCTTCCTGCTGCCGACGCTGCTCGTGCTCGGCCGTTGGCTGCCGCAGCGCGTGCGCCGGACGCGCGAGCTCGGCGCGGCCGACCGGGTGCTGCGCGGCGCGGGCGATCCCGTGCGCGCCGCCGAGCTCGCGCGGCGCGCCGCCTACGGGCTGCCCTACGCGACGCTGCTGCGCCACACGTCCGACCCGATCGGAGACCTGATCGAGGGGCGCCACGACGCGCTGCTCACCGCGCTGGGGGAGGACGCCGGGCTACGGCTCTGACTGCGCGCCCCAGAGCGCGGCGCCGATCGCGCCCGCCCCGGCGCCGAGCTGCGCGGGGACGATCGCGATCGCATCGACAGGCGCGACCCGGGCACGGCGGCGCACCTCCTCGCGCAGCGGCCCGAGCAGCAACTCCCCGGCGGCCGCCACTCCACCGCCCACGACCACTCGCTGCGGCCACAGCAGCACGATCGCGCCGGCCAGCGCGAGGCCGACGTGGCGCCCGGCCTCGGCGAGCGCGTCGCGTGCGCGGACGTCGCCGTCGCCGGCGGCGCGCACCGCCTCCTCGACGGTGTCGCAGCCCGCGGCGGCCGCGATCGCGGCCGCCGCCGCGACGCGGTCCAGGCAGCCGCGGTTGCCGCAGCCGCACAGCGGACCGTCGGGCAGCACCGTGGTGTGGCCGATCTCGCCCGCGTGGCCGAGCCCGAGGTGAACGCGTCCGCCGATCACCACGCCGCCGCCGACGCCGGTGCCGAGCGCGACGCAGACGAGGTCCTGGGCGCCGCGGCCGGCGCCCAGGCGCAGCTCGGCGAGCGTCATCGCCCGCACGTCGTTGACCAGCACCACCGGCACGCCGAGCGCATCGCCCAGCGGCCCGGCGACCGGGCGCCCGAGCCACTCGCCCCGGAGGTTCGGCAGCAGGCTCGCCGTGCCGGCGACCGGGTCGAAGTGGCCCGGGAGCCCGAGGCCCGCGCTTGCGACCGGGCCGAAGGGCGCGGCTGTCGTGCGGCCGAGCTCCGCGACCCGCGCGAGGACGTCCTCGGGGCCGCCGGCCGAGCTTGTCGGCGCGCTCGCCTGGGCGAGGACGCGCTCGCCGTCGAGCAGGGCGCACTTGACGTTCGTCCCGCCGAGGTCGAGCCCCAGGTGCAGGCTCATCGCGCGGTCCAGCCACCGTCCACGGTGAGCACGGTTCCCGTGACGAACGGCGCGCGGGCGAGGTAGGCGACCGCGCCCGCGACGTCCTCCGGGCGACCGAAGGTCCCGGTCAGCGGCTGCAGCTCGGCGAGGCGGGCGGCGATGCGCGCGTCGCCCTGCGCCCGCGCGCTCATCGGCGTCGCGATCAGCCCGGGGCAGACCACGTTGCAGGCGATCCCCTCGGACGCGTAGGTGACCGCCATCGACCGCGTCAGCGAGACGATCGCGCCCTTCGACGCGGCGTACGCGTGCGTCGCGAAGTCGGCGTCGCCGCCGACGAGGCCGAGCACCGAGGCGAGGTTGACGATCCCGCCGCCGCCGGCGCGGCGCAGCGCCGGGACCGCGTGCTTGCAGACGAGGAAGGTGCTCGTCAGGTTGGCGGCGAGCACGGCGTCCCAGCCCTCGCGCGGGATCGACTCCACCGCGCCGTCGCCGAGCCGGCGGCCGCTGATGCCGGCGCCGTTGAAGACGAGGTCGAGGCGCCCGAACGCGGCCTCGGCGGCGGCGACCGCCCCGGCGGCGCCCGCCTCCTCGGTCAGCTCGGCGGCGTGGGGGACGAGGTCCCCGGCGGCGGCGACGCCCTCGCGGTCGACGGCCAGCACGCGGAAGCCGTCGGCGAGCAGCGCGGCGCAGACCGCGCCGCCGATGCCGCCCGCCGCGCCGGTCACGAGCGCCACGCGGGTCACGCGTCCTCCAGCGCGATCCTCGCCGCAGCGGCGTCGCAGACGAGGACGTCGAGCAGTCCCGTGCGCAGTGCTCCGGCGACCGCCTCGGCCTTGGCCGCGCCGCCGGCGACGGCCATGACGCGCGCGCGGCGCAGGTCGCCGGTGCCGATCGCGATCGCCCGCTCGGCGGCGCGGGCGGCGAGCAGCGTGCCGTCGGCGGCGAACGACTGGACCAGCAGGTGGCCGGCCGCGCTCGCCGGCGCGTCTGGCAGCGCGGTGCCGATCCCGGCCAGCACGAGCCCGACGTGCGACCAGCGGGAGACGGTGGGGGCGACCGCCTCGTTGGCGAGCAGCTCGTCGCGGGCGCGGCGGCTCGCCAGCGCGGGGGCCGGCAGCGCGTGCAGCGGGCCGCCGAGCCGCTGCGCGAAGCGCAGCGCCAGCTCGACCGGCGTCGTCCCGGGCTCCAGCCCGGCGATCGCGCCGCACACCTGGACGACCTCGACGCCGAGGTGCGGCTGCGGATCGAGCGCCTCGGCCACTGCGGCGAGCGTCGTGCCCCAGCCGACGCCCAGCGGCTCGCCCTCGCGCAGGAGGTCGGGCAGCCACGCGGCCGCGGCAGGCGCGACGGCCGTGCCGTCGCCGACGACGACCGCGAGGTCGAGCCCGAAGCGGGCCTCGAGCGCGCGCGCCGCGCCGGCGTCGACGTCGAGCGGCTCCTCGATCGCGATCCTGACGATGCCCTCGGCGCGCGCCTGCGAGAGCATCCGCGCGACCTTGAAGCGCGAGACGCCGAGCCGCGCCGCGATCTCCTGGTTGGAGAGCTCGTCGACGTAGTGCAGCCGGGCCACGTGCGCGGTGGCGAGTGCGCTCATGTGAGCTATGCTCGCACATATGAGCACCCAGACCTGCGACGTGCTCGTGGTCGGCGCCGGCTCGGCGGGGTCGACGGCGGCGATCGCGGCGGGGCGGGCGGGCGCCGACGTCGTGCTGGTCGACCGGCTCGGCTTCCTCGGCGGCACCTCGACGAGCGTGCTCGACACCTTCTACGCCTTCTACACGCCCGGCGAGCGGCCGGCCAAGGTGGTGAGCGGGATCCCCGACGACGTCGTCGACCGCCTGAAGGCCGAGGACGCCTGCTTCGAGCGCCCGAACACCTACGGCGCCGGGACGGGGATCACCTACGACCCGGAGGTGCTCAAGCGCGCCTGGGAGTCGCTGGCGGGCGAGGCCGGGGTGCGGCCGCTGCTGCACTCGCTCGTCTTCGCGCTGCGCCGCGACGGCGACGGGCGCGCCGCCGAGGTCGACGTCGCCACCAAGGGCGGCGTGCGCACGATCCGGGCGGCGGCGATGGTCGACGCGAGCGGCGACGCCGACCTCTGCCACCTCGCCGGGGCGCCGTACGAGGGGCCGTCGGAGCGCACCCAGTCGCTCTCGACCGTCTTCAGGCTCGCCAACGTCGACGTCGCCGGGATGGCGTCCAAGCAGGAGCTGTGGCGGCTGATGCGCGAGGCGTCCGAGGCCGGCGACTACCGGCTCCCGCGGCTCGAGGGCTCGATCCACCGCACCCCGCAGGAGAGCGTGGTGATGTGCCTGATGACGCGGATGGCGGGCGTCGACGCCACCGATCCCGATCAGCTCACCGCGGCCGAGCTCGAGGGGCGCCGCCAGTGCCACGAGTACGCGCGCTTCCTGCGCGAACGGGTGCCGGGCTTCGCGCGCGCGGTGCTCGTCTCCACCAGCCCGGCGATCGGGGTGCGGGAGAGCCGGCGGATCATCGGCGAGCACGTGCTGACCGCCGACGAGGTGCTCGCGGGCACCTCGTTCGGCGACCAGATCGCGCGCTGCGGGGCTCCCGTCGAGGACCATCACTCGGGCTCGGACACGCGCTGGGCGTACCTGTCCGATGGCGCGACGTACGGGATCCCCTATCGATCGCTGCTCCCGCGCGCGGTGGAGGGCGTCGTCGTCGCAGGACGCTGCTTCAGCGCCTCGCACGACGCCCACGCCTCGGCGCGCTCGATGGCGACCTGCATGGCGATGGGTCAGGCGGCCGGGACGGCGGCGGCGCTTGCGGCGGCCCGCGGCTCGGTCCCGCGGGCGCTGGACGG
>DATBDM010000199.1:0-3388 GCA_036269915.1 Solirubrobacteraceae bacterium
CGGCGAGGAGCTCGCCGCGGCGCTCGATCGCCGCGACGAGGACGATGAGCTCGGCGCGGCGCTGGCGCTGCTGGCGCGCCGCTTCCCCGAGCCGCCGGCGACGCCGCGCGACGCCCAGCGCGCGCTCGGGATGCTGGTCCGCAAGGGCTACGGCCTCGAGCTCGCGCACGACGCCCTGCGCCGCCACGCGGGCGTCTCCGAGCTCGACTGAGCGGCAGGTGCGCTGCACGAAGGTCGACTCCGTTTGCGCCGGAACCGCTGCGGTACTAGAGTCCGCCGCAGCGACAGATCGGGCCCGTCGGGGCCACTGAAACTCCAGCAAACAGGCAACTTTCAACGCGGAACCACAGCATCGTGCTGACGGCCAGAACCAGACGAACCAGCAGCCGAGCCGGCTGCCGACCCGGGCGGGCGCGCCCGGTGCACACGACCCAACCACGCTTCTAGCCGCCACCCGTCGCGGCGGCCACCAGCCGTCGCCTGCTGATCCTCTCCGCCGGTGCCCCGGGCACGGCTCGGTCTGCCGCTCACCGATCGAGGACCGAGCATGAGCCCGAGCGCCGTCACGGCGCCCGGGCTTGGGGAGAGAAGACATGAGCATCGTGATCGCGGCCGTCGTGGTGGCCGTGGGCCTGGCGGCCGGTCTGGTCGCTGCGGCCCACCTGCTGGCCAAGCGCGCGCCCGGTATCGCCGTGGGTGGTGGCCCGGGCGGGGACGGGGCGGTCGCCGCTCCGGCGCGGAGCGCGCCGCGCGGCGAGAACGGGGAGGAGGCGCTCCAGCGCCAGGCGGCGATGGGCCGCCTGGAGCAGCGCCTGGAGACGCGCGAGGCCGACCTCGCGCGCCAGTCCGCGACGCTCGAGCAGGAGGCGGCGCGGCTCGCGGCGCGCGAGCTCGAGCTCGAGGGGATCCGCGAACAGGCGGTGCGCAAGCTCGAGCTGGCCTCGAGCATGTCGGCCTCCCAGGCCAAGCACCTGCTGCTCAAGGAGCTCGAGGACCAGATCCGCCACGATTCCGCGCGGCGCGTGCGCCAGATCGAGTCCGAGACCAAGCGCGACGCCGAGCGGCGCGTGCGCAACATCCTCAGCGTGGTGATGCAGCGGCTCGCCGCGGGTCACGCCGCCGAGACGACGGTCTCGGTCGTGCAGCTGCCGGCCGACGACATGAAGGGCCGGATCATCGGCCGCGAGGGGCGCAACATCCGCGCCCTCGAGCACCTCACCGGCGTCGACTTCATCATCGACGACACGCCCAACGCGGTGATCCTCTCCGGCTTCGACGGCGTCCGGCGCGAGATCGCGCGCATGACGCTCGAACGGCTGCTGCAGGACGGCCGCATCCACCCGGCCCGCATCGAGGAGACCTATTACCAGGCCAAGTCAGACCTCGAGGCCCATATCCAGGAGTCGGGCGAGCAGGCCTGCTTCGACGCGAACGTCCAGGGCCTCGACACCGAGCTGGTGAAGATCCTCGGGCGGCTCAAGTACCGCACGAGCTACGGCCAGAACGTGCTCGCGCACTCGATCGAGTGCGCGCACCTGGCGGCGATGATGGCCGACGAGCTCGGCGCCTCGCCGAAGACCGCGCGCCGCGCCGCCCTGCTGCACGACATCGGCAAGGCGGTCTCGCACGAGGTCGAAGGCCCGCACGCGCTCGTCGGCGGCGACCTCGCACGCCGCCACGGTGAGGAGGAGGCCGTCGCGCACGCGATGGAGGCCCACCACAACGAGGTCGAGCCGCAGACGGTCGAGGCCGTGCTCGTGCAGGCCGCCGACGCGCTCTCGGGCGCGCGGCCCGGCGCCCGCGGCGAGTCGCTCGAGCAGTACGTCAAGCGCCTGCGCGACCTCGAGCAGATCGCCACCCGCCACGAGGGTGTCGACAAGGTCTACGCGATGCAGGCCGGACGCGAGATCCGCGTGATGGTCATGCCGGGGGCGCTCGACGACGATGGCGCGATCCTGCTCTCGCACGAGATCGCCCGCGAGATCGAGCAGGAGCTCGACTACCCCGGCCAGATCAAGGTCACCGTCATCCGGGAGTCCCGGGCCACGGACTACGCTCGGTAGCGATGAAGTTCCATGTGACGACGTTCGGCTGCCAGATGAACGAGCACGACTCCGAGCGCATGAAGGGCATGCTCGAGTCGCTGGGCTATTCCGAGGCGAGCGAGCGCGCCGAGGCGGACCTGATCCTGTTCAACACCTGCTCGATCCGCGAGAAGGCCGACGAGCGCTTCGTGGCGCACCTCTACGAGGCGCGCAAGCTCAAGCGCGAGGACCCCGGGCGCGTGATCGGCGTCGGCGGCTGCTGGGCGCAGTCGGTCAAGGACCAGGTGTTCCGGCAGTTCCCGTTCGTCGATGTGGCCTTCGGTCCCGGGCAGGTGCACAAGCTCGCGGAGTTTTTGACCACCGACTCCCTGACCGCCCAGGGCTACTTCGAGTTCGAGGGCTTCACCGGCCACCTGCCGGCCAAGCGCGCGCGGGACGTGCAGGCGTGGGTGCAGATCTCCGCCGGGTGCAACATGAAGTGCTCGTACTGCATCGTCCCCGCGACGCGCGGCCGCGAGGTCTCGCGGCCGCTCGGGGAGCTCGTGGCCGAGATCGAGGGGCTCGCGGCCGACGGCGTGCGCGAGGTGACGCTGCTGGGCCAGAACGTCAACTCCTACGGGACCTGGCTGCGGCCCCAGCGGCGGTTCTCCGAGCTGCTGGCGGCCGTCGACGCGATCGACGGCATCGAGCGGATCCGCTACACGAGCCCGCATCCGGCCCACATGCGCGAGGACGTCGTGCGCGCCCACGCCGAGCTGGCTGCGCTCTGCGAGCACATCCACCTGCCGCTGCAGGCGGGGTCCTCGCGCGTGCTCAAGCGGATGCGCCGGACCTACGACCGGGCGCGCTACATGGACCGCGTGGCGCTGATCCGCGAGCACGTCCCGGACTGCGCGATCACGACCGACATCATCGTCGGCTTCCCCGGGGAGACCGAGGCGGACTTCCGCGAGACCCTCGAGGTCGCCGAGGAGGTCGGCTTCGACGGGGCGTTCACCTTCATCTACTCGCCGCGGCGCGAGACCGAGGCGGCGGAGTTCACCGACGAGTTCGTGCCCCACGAGGTCGCGGTCGAGCGCATCGAGCAGCTCGTCGAGGTCGTCCAGCGGCGGGCGCGCGAGCGCGCCCAGCGCTTCGTCGGGCGCACACTCGACGTGCTCGTCGAGGGCAGCTCGCGGACCGACGCGAGCCGCCTGCGCGGCCGCACGCGCCACAACAAGGTCGTCAACTTCGACGGCCTGGCGCGTCCCGGCGAGATCGTGCCCGTGCGCGTGACGGCGGCCACCAGCCAGACGCTCGCCGGCGAGCAGCCGCTCGCCTCGGCAGTCGCCTAGGCGGGGCGC
>DATBDM010000200.1:0-11452 GCA_036269915.1 Solirubrobacteraceae bacterium
GATCTGGTGCCAGGTGAAGCGCAGGACCCGCCAGCCGGTGAGCGCGAGCGCCGCATCGCGAGCGCGGTCGCGCTCGAATGCCGCCGGACCACCGTGGAACGCGAAGCCGTCGACTTCGACGATCAACCGCTGCGCCGGCCAGGCGAAGTCGACCTCAATGCCCTCGATGCGAGTGTTGACGTCCGGGTGGGGCAACCCCGCTCGCCGGCAGAGGTCCAAGAACTGCTCTTCGAGGGCGCTACGGGCGGGAGCCGACCTCCCGTCCCACTCGGTGAGCAGTTGTCGAAGTGCGGGCACTCCCCGACGACGCGGGGCCCGGGCGATCGCCCGCTCGAGAGCTCGGGCGTCGAAGTGGCGCAGGGCCACCGCCCTGACGAGACATTGCTCGAGCGCCGCGACGCTCACGAGTGGTGCCAGGTCGAGCAGCGTCCGCTCCGGCGTCGTCACCGCGAGGCCCTCGTGGCTCGTGGTCTCGTCAGGCGCGAGCACGCAGCGATGGACCCGGAGGCCGGCGCGCCGATCACGCCCTCCGTCGCCCGCGACCGTGAGGTGCACGAGACCCTCGTAGTGGGTGCGCCAATCCCAGACCACGGCGGCAGTCGTGTGGCTGAGCACCGAGCCGTCGACGGCCAGCAGGGCGGCGAAGTGCCTCCCGCGCGCGCTCACGAGACGGTGCCCGACGGCATAGACGCCTTGGTGGATCCGATACAGCCGACCCCGTCTGATGCGCATGTCGATCGCCGAGCCGCTGAGGCCGAGCCCGAACAGTTGCTTGCGCGAGACGACGCCGCCTTGTCGTGCGGCGAGCTCGGCGATCCGGTGATCGATGGCGGCTTCTCGGTCCATGTGACCGAGTAGCCGCCATCGATGCCGACTTCGCCCCCCTAGCGGCCTACTCGTAGGCGAGCGCCGAGAGGACGTCGATGCGGGATGCGCGGCGTGCGGGGAGCACCGCCGCGAGGACGCCCGCGACGATCGCGACGACCGCCACGGCCACCAGCGGGCCCGCGGGGATGATGTAGGCGATCCCGTACTTGCCGAGCATCGCCACGCCGATCGCTGCGAGCCCCAACCCGGCGGCGATGCCGATGACCGCGCCGATCAGCGCCGTGATGACGCTCTCGTGGCGGACCATCCGCCGCACCTGGCGGCGCGACATGCCGACCGCCCGCAGCGTCCCCAGCTCGCGCATCCGCTCGAAGGTCGAGAGCACGAGCGTGTTGACGATGCCGAACAGCGAGATGATCACGGCGAGCGCCAGCAGCACCCAGAGGATCCCGAGGATCGTGCCGATGAACTTCGTCTGGTCACTCACGAACCCGGCCTTGGTGTCGACCTTGGCGTCCGGGAAGGCGGCCATCGCCTTGTCCAGCGCGGGTCCGCCGCCGTCGACCAGCGTCAGCCGGTTGCGCTGCGTGTCGAAGGCGCCCGCGAACGCGGCGTCGGAGATCGTGATCGGCCCCAGCGAGAGCGGATCGAGCACGGCGGAGTGCTCGGTCGCCCGCACCTGCAGCGACAGCCGGTCGCCGCGCGGGGCGGTCACCGTGAACCGGTCGCCGACCTTCAGGCCGTGATCGGTGGCCCAGCCCTCGTCGACCAGCGCGCCGGTCCGCCCCAGCGACGCCACGTCCGCCGCCGTCCCCGACTTGTAGTCGTAGGCGAACAGCTTCGTGATCGTCGCGGGGTCGACCGCGTTGATGTACTGGCGCTTGCCGAACGCCAGGCCCGAGTCCTGCCGGATCGAGCTGACACCGTGCACGCCGGGCGTCGCCGCGGCGATCCGCGCGGTCTGCGGGTCGATCGGCGACCAGCCGTCCGCGCCGGTGATCACCGACTGCGCCTGGACGCGCTGCTCGAGCGCGCCGACGCTCTCGGAGCGCAGCCCGCCGGCGACCACGGTGACCGCGGTCACGAGCATCACGCCGATGACGAGGGCGAGCGCAGTGCCGGCCGTGCGGCCGGGATTGCGCATCGCGTTGCGGCGCGCGAGCCGGCCGGCGGTGCCGCCGAGGCGCTCGGCCGGGCGGCCGACGACCGAGGCGAGGCCGCGGACCCCGCGGCCGACGAGGCCGACCTTGCCGCCGCCCTCGCCCCCGCCGCGGATCGCGGCGACCGGGGTGATGCGGGTCGCCCGCATCGCGGGCACGAGCGCCGCCGCCACGGTGACCAGCACGCCGACCAGCAGCGAGGCGATCACCGTGCCGGAGCCGAACACGGTGCCGATCGTCGGCAGCCCGAGGCCCATCGCCTCGAACAGCGCGCTCAGGCCCTTGGCGAGCCCGACGCCGCCGGCGAGGCCGACGAGCGACGCGCCGATGCCGAGCACCAGGCCCTCCACGAGCACCGCGCGCCGCAGCTGACGGCGCTCGGCGCCGACCATCCGCAGCAGGCCGAACTCGCGCGTGCGCTGGGCGACGGTGATCGAGAGCGTGTTGAAGATCGTGAAGCCGCCCACGATCACCGCGACGCCGGCGAAGGCGAGCAGGATCGTGCGCAGGATCCCCACGAACGTCTTCAGCCCGTCGAGCGTGAAGCGGTCGTCGGCACGCGCCGTGACCACCTGCGCGTGGTCGCCCACGCGGGTCGCGAGCGCCGAGCGCAGCGCCGCGGGGGCGCCGTGCCCGCCGACGAGGATGCGGTCGTAGCGGCCGGTCTTGTGGAACAGGCCCTGCGCGGCGTGCAGGTCGAACACGGCGAGCGTGCCCGAGCCGATCGACTTGACGTCCGCGAACGTCGCGACGCCGACGACGCGGAAGCGGCGGACGGCACCGCGCGTGGTGACCGGCACCGAGGCGCCGATCCCGTAGTGCTCCTTGTCCGCGGTCGCCTGGTCGAGCACGACCTCGCCCGGCCCGGTGGCCCAGCGGCCGGCGTGCAGGCGGAACGGCGTGAGGCGGTTCGCGCCCGGGGTGCGGGCGTCGTAGCCCGCGCCGAAGTACGGGCCACTGCCGAGCGACTTGCCGTCGCGGCCGATGACCATCGCCTGGTCGGTGATGTCGCCGGCGGCGACGGTGACGCCCGGAGTCGAGCGGATGGCGGCCACCAGCGAGGCGGGAACCGTCGGGCGCTGCCCGGCGTCCTCGGCGGAGAGCTTGAACGCGGTCTTGCCGGTGACGACGGCGTCGGTGCCGTCGTAGGCGGCGCTCGACAGCGAGTTCGCGGCCGCGCGCAGCGTGTCGGTGAGCGTGGACGCGGCGCACACGAAGGCGACGCCCACGACGATGGCCAGCGCGGTCAGCGCCGTCCGCAGCGGACGGGCGACCAGGCCTCTGAGCGTGACCCGGATCATCGCGACGTCACCACGTGCATGGCGGCGAGGACGGCGTCCTCGGTCGGGTCGGCGATGTCGTCGACGACGCGGCCGTCCGCGAGGAACACGACGCGGTCGGCGGTGGCCGCCGCGCGCGGGTCGTGGGTGACCATCAGCGTCGTCTGGCCGTCGAGGTCGACGGCGTCGCGCAGCAGCTCGAGCACCTCGGTGCCGGCGGCCGAGTCGAGGTTGCCGGTCGGCTCGTCGGCGAACAGCACCGTCGGCGAGCTCACCAGCGCGCGGGCGACGGCGACGCGCTGCTGCTGACCGCCGGACAGCTGCGCCGGGCGATGGCCGCGGCGGTCGAGCAGGCCGACGCGCGCCAGCAGCGCCTCGACGGCCTCGCGGTCGGGCCGGCGGCCGGCGATCGCCAGCGGCAGCACGACGTTCTCCTCGGCGCTGAGCGTAGGGAGCAGGTTGAACGACTGGAAGACGAAGCCGATGTGCGTACGGCGCAGCCGGGTGAGCTGCTTGTCGGACATGCGGGTGATGTCCTCGCCGCCGATGCGCACGCTGCCCGCGTCCGGCGTGTCGAGCCCGGCGAGCAGGTGCATCAGCGTCGACTTGCCCGAGCCCGACGGGCCCATCACGGCCGTGAACTGGCCGCGCGGCACCTCGAGCGAGACGCCGCGCAGGGCCTGCACGGCGGCGCTCCCGTCGCCGTAGGAGCGGGTCAGGGCGGACGCGGCGACGGCGGCGGTCGCGGCGGGTACCTCGATGGCGGTCATGGTCGGCTCTCCGTTCATGGGGGTCAGCAGCACGCGGCGGCCTCGCGGCCGATGCGGGAGATCGTCGTGTCGAGGGCGCCGGCGGTCAGCAGCGCACCGGTGGCCTCGGCCAGCAGGCGGCCGGCGAGGCCGCGGGAGGGGCGGACGGACACCGACGCGCGAACCTCCGAGCCGGCGTCGGTCGGCGCCAGCTCGTAGGCGACGTCGAAGCCGACGGGGCCGTCGGCGGCGAGCGACAGCCCGCGCTCGTCGGCCTTCTCGACGCGGACGTCGAAGCCGACGCTGCGGCCGGCGAACCGGCCGCTGACGCGCGCCCGGGTGCCCGCCCGCAGGCGACGGCCGACGTAGTCCTCGAGCTCGAAGCCGACCGGCGCCCAGCGCGTCGCGGCGTCCGGATCGGTCAGCACGTCCAGCACCTCGGCGGGCCGTGCGGCGGTGATGGTGGTGGCCGTCCATGTCCTCATGACCGAGGACTCTCCCGGCGCGGGCGTCGCGCGTCGTCAGCCGGGGTGACGATCCTGTGCAGCCGCCGAGGATGGTCCGGGGTCATCCTCAGGGATGACGCGTGCTCGTCAGCCGGGACGACGATGGCGCCCCGCCGCGGCGGTACCTTCCCACCCATGAGGGCGCTCCGCGAGCGAATCCGTGGCCTCGATCCGCAGCGCGCGGACCTGTTCCTCGCCGCGCTCTTCCTGCTCGAGGCCGCGGGCGAGCTGGCCTTCGCGCTGCCTCCGCATCCGCCCGACGTCGTGTTCGTCGCCGTCGCGCTCGTGGTCATGGGCGCCGCGATCGCGCTGCGCCGGAGGCTCCCGCTGACCTCGTCGCTCGCGGCGTGGTCGGTGTACCTGGTCGTCAACGCGCTCCCGGGCGCCTACAACGACCACCTGGTCAGCGTCTTCTTCGTGATGCTCTTCCTGAGCTTCTCGGTCGGGCGCCACGCCGACGACCAGCGCACGCTGATCTCGGTCGTCGCCGGCACCCTGCTCGTGGTCGCCGCGTCGATGCTCGACAACTACGACGACTCGCTCGCCAACGTACTGAGCTCGACCGCGTTCGCCGTCTGGGCGCCGGTGCTGATCGGCCGCTTCATGCGCCACCGCGCGCAGCTGCACGAGACGCTGCTCGCCAAGGCGGCGTCGCTCGAGGCCGAGCGGGCCGAGCATGCCCGCGCCGCGGCGAGCGACGAGCGCACCCGCATCGCGGGCGAGCTGCACGACGTCGTCGCCCACGCGCTCAGCGCGATGGTCGTGCAGGCCGGCGGCGCGCGGCGGCTCGCCGACCGCAACCCCGCGCAGGCGGCAGCCGCGTTCGGCGCGGTCGAGTCGACGGGCCGCGAGGCGCTGACCGAGATCCGCACGCTGCTCGGCGTGCTGCGCCGCGAGGACGAGGAGATCGCGCTGGCCCCCCAGCCCTCGCTGCGCCACGTCGCCTCGCTCGTCGCCCGCGCCCGCGCCGCGGGCCTGCCGACCGAGCTCGAAGTCGACGGCGACGCGCGCGACCTGCCCGCCGGCGTCGACCTGACCGCCTACCGCGTCGTGCAGGAGGCGCTGCGCGGCGCCGCCGAGCAGGGGGCCGCGGGCGCGGCCCGGGTGAGGCTGCGCTACGCGGGCGACCACGTCGAGCTGCGCGTCGACGACGACGGGACGACGCCCGCCCGCGACCTGCCCGGCATCCGCGAGCGCGTCGGCTTCTACGGCGGCCAGCTGCGCGCCGGTGCGCGCCGCGACGGCGGGCACAGCGTGCGCGCGCGGCTGCCGGTCGGAGGCCCGTCGTGAAGGGCCTGATCCGCCGCGCGTCGCGCATCGACCGCCGCGTGTCGGACACGGTGCTGGCCGCCGCCTTCGTCATCGCCGGCGAGATCGAGCTGTTGCGCGTCCACCCCGGCGTCGCGGGCATGATCGGCGTCGGCCTTGCCTACGCGATGCTCGCGTTTCGCCGCCGGCGGCCGCTGCCCGCCGGCGCGACGATGTACGCGACCTGGTTCACGCTCAGCCTCGTCGCGGTCGACATCGAGCCGCTCAACGTCCCGCTGATCGCAGCGCTGATCACGAGCTACTCGATGGGCCGCTACACCGAGCGCCGCGCGGTGCCCGCCTCGCTGGCCGTCGCGTCCGGCGGCATGCTCGCGGTGGTCCTCACGATGGAAGGCCAGACCGGGGCCGACTTCCTCTTCCCGACGGCCTTCTCGGTGATCGCGTGGGTGATGGGCCGCAGCGTGCGGACGCGCTCGCAGCTGACCGGCGAGCTGCACGAGGCCGCCGTCCGCGCCGAGGAGGCCCACGAGGAGGAGCTCGCCCGCGTCGCCGCCGAGGAGCGCCGCCGGATCGCGCGCGAGATGCACGACGTCGTCGCCCACTCGGTCAGCGTGATGGTCGTCCAGGCCGGCGGCGCGCGCCGCATCCTCGACCGCGACCCCGCGCGCGCCATCGAGGCCGCGGCCCACATCGAGCAGACCGGCCGGGCCGCGCTCGTCGAGATGCGGCGCCTGCTCGGCGTGCTCAACGCCGGCGACGAGGCCGAGCGCGCCCCCGCGCCGGGAATGCGCGAGCTCGGCGCGCTCGTCGTGCGCACGCGCGCCGCGGGGCTGCCCGTGGAGCTCACCGTCGACGGCGAGCCGCGCCCGCTGCCCGCCGGGCTCGACCTGGCCGCCTACCGCGTGCTGCAGGAAGGGCTGACGAACGCGATCAAGTACGCCCACGCCGCCCCGACCGACGTGCGCGTGCGCTGGACGCCCTCGGCGCTCGAGCTCACCGTCGCCGATCGCGGTCCGGGCTGGTCGGGCGACGACGGCGTCACCGGACACGGCCTGGTCGGGATGCGCGAACGCGTGCGCCTGTACGGTGGGGAGCTGTGGACGGGACGGCGCGAGGGCGGCGGCTTCGAGATCAGGGCGCGGATCCCGCTGGTGGCTGACACGGAGATGGAACTCGTATGACCCCGGTGCGGGTGCTGATCGCGGACGACCAGGCGCTGGTGCGCGCGGGCTTCCGCATGATCCTCGATGCCGAGGAGGACCTCGAGGTGATCGGGGAGGCGCCGGACGGGCTCAGCGCGGTCGATGCCGCGCGGCGGCTCAAGCCCGACGTCGTCCTGATGGACATCCGCATGCCCGAGCTCGACGGCATCGAGGCGACCCGGCGCGTCATCGCGCTCGGCGGCGAGGAGCCGGTGCGGGTGCTGATGCTCACCACCTTCGACCTCAACGAGTACGTCTACGAGGCGCTGCGCGCCGGCGCGTCGGGCTTCCTGCTCAAGGACGTGCCGCCCGAGCAGCTCGCCGACGGCATCCGCGTCGTCTCGCGCGGCGACGCGCTGCTCGCGCCGTCGATCACCCGGCGCCTGATCCACGAGTTCGCCCGCGCGGCGCCCGCATCCGGCCCGCCGCCCGGCTTCGACGACCTGACCGCGCGCGAGGTCGAGGTCTTCAAGCTCGTCGCGCGCGGGCTCTCCAACGCGGAGATCGCGGCCGAGCTCGTGGTGTCCGAGACGACGGTCAAGACGCACGTGGCCCGGCTGCTGATGAAGCTCGGGCTGCGCGACCGCGTGCAGGCGGTCGTGCTCGCCTACGAGACCGGGATCGCCGTCCCGGGCGGCCAGGCCGCCTGAGTCAGCGCTCGATCGTCGCCTCGATCAGCCCGTAGGGCTCGGTCGTGGCATGGAAGACCTCGTTGCGGTTCTCGAGGCCGAAGCGGGAGACGTCGAACGGCAGGTGGTGGCGGTTGGGCAGCGCGAGCGCGATCCGCTCGACGTCCGGGTGGCGCTCGAGCACCGCCTCGCCCATGTGCTTCAGCGTCTGCTGGACCGACGCGCTGTGGTGGTCGCCGAAGGCGCGCAGCAGGTCGTCGCGCACGGCCGCCCAGCTTCCCTCCCCGGGGATGCTCGCGTAGTCCCAGCGGGCGGTCACGACGGTGGCGAGGATGCGATCGTCGGTCTCGGGCAGCGTCGTGTAGCGGTCGCGCGCGAAGCCGGAGAAGGCCGAGCCGGAGCTGCGCAGGACGAGCAGGTCCTCGAGGCCGCCCTCGTGCGTCGTGCGCTCGCCGTCGCCCGTGGCCGCGTGCACGCGCGTCCCGCCCGCACCGCGCTGGAACGAGTTGCCCTCCAGCCGCTGCCAGGGGTGCTCGCGGACCCGCGCGCGCGCCTGCTCGACCGCGTCGTCGGCGACCCAGTGCGCGACGATCGCGGCGGCGAAGTCCGGGACCGAGTCGAGCGGATGCCCCGCGGCGAGCGCGTAGACGACGTTGCGCATCGTGTCGGTGGCCGGGAGGCCGGTGTTGTCGCCGTCGTGGACCGCCTCGAAGTCGCCGCGCAGCGTGACGTCGACGGTCAGGTCGCGCAGCTCGTGGCGCTCGGCGCCGCGGATGACCTTGACGACGCGGATCTCCGACTTGCCGTACTGGTTGGCGCCGAGCATTCAGCTCCCCCGGTAGGTCGTGTAGCCGTACGGGCTGAGCAGCAGCGGCACGTGGTGGTGCTCGTCGGGCCGGGTGACGGCGAAGGCGATCGCGACCTGCGGGAAGAACGCGTCCTCGCCGAGGTAGGCCGCGGTGTCGAAGCGCAGGCGGTAGCGGCCGGCCGCGATCGCGGCGCCGTCGGGCACCAGCTCGCCGACGCGGCCGTCCGCGTCCGTCGTGCCCTCGCCGATCAGCGTGTAGTGGCTGCCGCTGCCGGGGCCGGCCTGCTCGAGCCGCACGGCGATGCCGGCGGCCGGCCGGCCGCGCGCCGTGTCGAGGACGTGGGTGGAGATCATCCGGCGACCAGCCCGTTCAGGCGCAGGCCGACGATCTTGTCGACCTCGGCGAGCGCGGTGCGCGCCTCGTCGCCGGGCTCGCGCTCGAGCCGCGCCCGGCCCCAGGTCAGCAGCGAGGCGATCGAGTGCTCGCGCACGCAGGAGATGAACGGGAAGCCGAAGCGCTCCCGGTAGGCGGCGCTGATCTCCCGCAGGTCGGCGAGCTGGGCGGGCGTGAGCCGGTCCAGCCGCGCGGCGCGCTGCTCCTGCGCTGAGGCCTCGGTGAGCTCGCCCGCCTGCGCCTCGCGACCCGCGAGCTCCGGATGCGCCTGCAGCACCTGCAGCCGCTGCGCGTCGTCCGCGCCGCGGATCGCGGCGGTGAAGGCGAGGGCAAGTCCGGCGGTCGATCCGAACGGCGCGCGGCCGTGCACGGCCTCCGCGACCCACGGCGAATGCTCGACCACGGCGCCGAACGCCGCCCGGAACGCCGGCAGGTCCATCCCGTCGACCTCGGCGATGGCGAGCACGCGGGCGAGGATAAAGGGGCCAGCCCCTTTATCTTGCGCGGGTGCCCTCTCACGCCGCCATCGACGTCCTCGAGCGCTGTGATGCGCTCGCCGCCTGCAGCGAGGAGCAGGGGCGGATCACGCGGCGGTTCGCGACGCCGGCGCTGGCGCGGGCGCGGGACCTGGTCGAGGGTTGGATGCGCGAGGCCGGCCTGGCGACGCACGTCGACGCCGTGGGCAACCTCGTCGGGCGCACGTCCGCCGACGGGCCGGCGCTCCTGCTCGGCTCGCACCTGGACTCCGTTCGCGACGCGGGCCGCTTCGACGGGCCGCTCGGCGTGCTCGTCGCGCTCGCCGTCGCCGAGCGGCTCGCCGCCGATCCGGCCGCACCGGCGCTCGAGATCGTCGCCTTCGCCGACGAGGAGGGCCTGCGCTACGGCACGGCCTACCTCGGCAGCGCCGCACTCGCCGGCCGCTTCGAGGAGGCCTGGCTCGACCGCCGCGACGGCGACGGCATCCGGCTCGCCGACGCGCTGCGCGACTGGGGCGGCGACCCCGGCGGCATCGCCGCGCTGGCGCGGGACCCCGCCACGCTGCACGGCTACCTCGAGGTCCACATCGAGCAGGGACCGGTGCTCGAGGCCCGCGACCTGCCCGTCGGCGTGGTCACGGCGATCGCGGGCCAGACGCGGGCGGCAGTCACCTTCACCGGCCGGGCCGGCCACGCCGGCACGACGCCGATGGACCAGCGCCATGACGCGCTCGCCGCGGCCGCGGAGTGGATCGGCGCGGTCGAGACCGCCGCGCGCGCCCGGCCGGGACTCGTCGCCACCGTCGGCGAGATCGCCGCCACGCCCAACGCCTCCAACGTGATCCCCGGCGCGGTCACCGCGTCGCTCGACGTGCGCCACGCCGACGACGCGACGCTCGCGGCGGCGACCGCCGCGCTCGAGACGGCGGCCGAGCGAACGGCCGAGGCCCGCGGCGTCCGCCTCGACTGGGAGCTCGTGCAGGCCAACCGCGCGGTCCCCTGCGACCCGGCGCTGATGCAGGCGCTCGCCACCGCGGTCCAGGCCGGCGGCCTCCCCGTCGAGCGGCTCCCGAGCGGCGCCGGCCACGACGGCGTCGCGCTCGCCGCGGTCACCCCGATCGCGATGCTGTTCGTCCGCTGCGCCGGCGGCGTCAGCCACCATCCCGACGAGTCGGTCCGCGCCGACGACGTCGCGGTCGCGATCGACGTGCTCGAGCGCGCGGTGCGGGGGTTGTCGTGAGCGCCGACCTGCACGTCCGCGGCGGACGCGACGTCACCGGCGCGCCCCTCGAGGTCGCCGTCGAGGGCGGCCGCATCAGCGCGGTGGCCGAGGAGCTGAGCGGCGACGCGCGCGAGACGATCGACGCCACCGGGCTGCACGTGCTCCCCGGGGTGGTCGACGCGCACGTGCACCTCAACGATCCCGGCCGCGCCGACTGGGAGGGCTGGGACACGGGCACGGCGGCACTCGCCGCGGGCGGCGCAACGACCTGCGTCGACATGCCGCTCAACGCGCACCCGCCGACCACGGATGCCGCCGCCTTCGACCTCAAGCGCGCGGCCGCGGAGGGCGCCGCGCGGGTCGACTTCGCGCTGTGGGGCGGCCTCGTGCCCGGCAACGCCGACGAGCTCGCCGGCCTGGCCGAGCGCGGCGTCGTCGGCTTCAAGGCGTTCATGGCGGACTCCGGGATCGACGACTTCGAGGCCGCTGACGACCTCACGCTCTACGAGGGCATGGCGCGCGCGGCGCAGCTCGACCTGCCGGTCGCGGTCCATGCCGAGAACCGCGCGATCACCGCCGCGCTCGCCGCCCGCGCGATCGCCGCGGGCGCCACCACGATGCGCGACTGGCTCGACTCGCGCCCGATCGTCGCCGAGACGGAGGCGATCGCCCGTGCGATCGGCTTCGCCGAGGACACGGGGTGCTCGCTGCACGTCGTTCACGTCTCCACCGGCCGCGGCGTCGCGCTCGTCGCCGAGGCGCGCGCTCGCGGCGTCGACGTGACCTGCGAGACATGCCCGCACTACCTCGTGCTCGACGACGAGGACGCCGAGCGGCTCGGCACCGTCGCCAAGTGCGCGCCGCCGCTGCGCCCCGCCACCGAGGGCGAGGCGCTGTGGGCGGCGCTGGCGGACGGCTCGCTGCCGATG
>DATBDM010000201.1:0-11424 GCA_036269915.1 Solirubrobacteraceae bacterium
TACTCCTCGATCTTCTCGCGCGAGTAGTCGGAGTCGGTCTCCTTGTAGCGCCGCTCGAGGTTGGGGACGATCCCCTCGAAGTTCGTCATGTAGGAGCGCTTGCGCCCCATGCGGTTCCGGTAGGAGACGTAGATCCGGTCGCCGTTCGTCCCGTACAGGAACGCGTCGCGCACGTCGTCGTCGAGCTCGTCCCACGGCGTGTCGAGGTCGACCTCGTATCGGTCGGCGATCGCCTGGGTGATCTGGTCGTAGTACGCGCTCGACCCGGTCGACCACGGCAGGATCGCGCCCTCGGCGAGCGACAGCGTCGGGTCCGGCACCACGAGGTCGGGATCGATCTCCATCTGCGAGCCCAGACCCGTGCAGCGCGGGCAGGCGCCGTGCGGTGAGTTGAACGAGAACGAGCGTGGCTCGAGCTCGGGCATCGAGATCCCGCAGTGCAGGCAGGCGAAGCGCTCGGAGTACGTGTGGTGCTCCGGCTGCTCGTCGCCGCGCGGGACCGTCTCGATCTCGACCATCCCGTCGGCCAGCGCCACCGCGGTCTCGACCGAGTCGGCGAGCCGCTTGCGCAGGTCCGGCCGCATCACCAGGCGGTCGACGATCACCGAGATGTCGTGCTTGTAGCGCTTGTCGAGGACGATCTGGTCCTCGAGCAGGCGGATCTCGCCGTCGACCTTCGCGCGCGTGAAGCCCTCGGCGCGCAGCTCCTCGAGCTGCTTGCCGTACTCGCCCTTGCGCCCGCGCACGATCGGGGCGAGCACCATGAAGCGCGTCCCCTCCTCCATGCCGAGGATCTGGTCGATGATCTGCTCCGCCGACTGGGCGGCGATCGGGCGGCCGCAGTTGTAGCAATGGGGCTTGCCGATCCTGGCCCACAGCAGGCGCAGGTAGTCGTAGATCTCGGTGACCGTGCCGACCGACGACCGTGGGTTGCGCGAGGTCGTCTTCTGGTCGATCGAGATCGCCGGCGAGAGCCCCTCGATCGAGTCGACGTCGGGCTTGTCCATCTGCCCGAGGAACTGGCGGGCGTAGGCGCTCAGCGACTCGACGTAGCGGCGCTGCCCCTCGGCGTAGATCGTGTCGAAGGCCAGCGAGGACTTGCCCGAGCCCGACAGGCCGGTGATGACGACCAGCGAGTCGCGCGGGAGCTCGACGGTGACGTCCTTGAGGTTGTGCTCACGGGCGCCCGTGACGACGATGGAGGAGGCGGCGGAAGGCATGCGGTCTCCATAACGATAGCCCTCCGCCGGACGGCCTCTTCGAACGTGTGTTCGTGCCTAGGAGACGGCGCCCGGCGCGAGCAGGCCGGCGTCCTCGAGGCGCCCGCGCAGGTAGTCGACCAGCGGCTCGACCTGCAGGTCCTCGCCCGTCACGCGATGCAGCAGCTCACGCGGCTCGAAGAGCCGCCCGTGCCGGTGGATGTGCTCGCGCAGCCACTCCCGCAGGGGCGCGAACTCCCCCGCCTCGAGCTGCTCGTCGAGGCCCGGCAAGTCGGCGCGCAGGCGCGCCCAGAACTGGGCGGACATCAGGTTCCCGATGGTGTACGTCGGGAAGTAGCCGATCAGCCCGGCGCTCCAGTGGACGTCCTGGAGGATGCCCTCGCCGGCGCTCGGGACCTCGAGGCCGAGCAGCCGCTCCATCCCCTCGTTCCAGGCCGCCGGGGCGTCGTCGACGGAGAGCGAGCCCTCGATCAGCGCCAGCTCGAGCTCGAAGCGCAGGATGATGTGGAGGTTGTAGGTCGTCTCGTCGGCCTCGATGCGGATCAGCGAGGGCTGGACCGAGTTGACGGCGCGGAACAGCGCGTCCGCGTCGGCGCCGCGAAGGCCGCCCGGCAGCAGCTCCTCGACCCGCCCATGCAGCCAGCGGGTGAACGGCCGCGAGCGCCCGACGTTGTTCTCCCACAGCCGGCTCTGGGACTCGTGGACGCCGAGCGAGACCGGCTCGCCGAGCGCCGTCCGGTACAGCGCCGGGGCGAGCTGGGCCTCGTAGAGCCCGTGCCCGAACTCATGCAGCACCGAGTACAGCGTCATGCCGAAGTCGTTGACGTCGTACTTCGTGGTCAGGCGGATGTCGGAGGTCGACAGCGAGGAGGCGAACGGGTGCAGCGAGGGATCCAGGCGCCAGGCGTCGGGGTCGAAGCCGACGGCCTCGGCGATCCGGGTCACCGCCGCGCGCTGGACGTCGACCTCCCACGGCCCGGCGAAGATGCCGTCGTTGCGCGGCTGGTCGGGATCGCCGGTGGCGGCGACGAGCGGCACCAGCGCGTCGCGCAGCCGGGCCAGCAGCGGGCGCAGCTCGGCGGTGGTGAGGCCGGGCTCGAAATCGTCGAGCAGCGCGTCGTAGGGATGCTCGAAGCCGTCGAAGCAGGCGACGTAGCGGTGGCGCAGCTCGATGTGCCGGGCGAGCGCGTCGCGGAAGCGGGAGAAGTCGTCGGCGGCGCGCGCCTCCTCCCAGGCCTGCTGGCCGAGCGCCTTGGCGCGGCTGAGGTCGGCGGCGAGCTCGGCCGGGACGCGGACCGACTTCTCGAAGTCGTGGCGGACCCAGCGGACCGTGCGCGCGTCGATGCCGTCGGGGTCCTCGCCCGCCGCCCACGGCTCGAGCCGGTCGAGCAGGCGGCCGAGCTCGGGATCGGTCGTCCTGGCGTGCATCACCCGGGTCAGCGTCGCGAGCTGGTCGCCGCGGGCGGGCGCGCCGCGCGGCGGCATCATCGTGTTCTGGTCCCAGAACATCAGCCCGAAGACCGCGCCGAGGTCGGCGATCTCGGCCATCCGCTCGCGCAGCTGCGCGAGCTCCGCGGGCACGCTCACGACCCTGTCCCGCCGACCCGCGAGTAGACGTCGTCGAGCAGTGCGTCGGGGTCGTCGAGCGCGAAGTGCTCGGCCAGGTAGCGGGCCGCCTCCTCGCGCGGGGCGCCGCCGAGCGCCATGTTGAGGACGATCAGGCGCGCGCCGGCGTCGTCGCCGGGTGGCTCGGCGTCCGGCGCTTGCTCCGGCTCGGGAGACACGGTCCCGACCGCCCCCGGGATCGCCTCGGGCGAGGGTGGCGGCGTCGGCGGCGGCTCGGGGGCCTCGCGCTCCTCGGGGCCGAGCCCGCGGACGTCCTCCTGCAGCCGCGCGAGACCGGACTCGAGCGCCTCGCCGGACGTGCGCAACCCGGCCAGCAGCCCGTCGAGCTCGCCCTGCAGCTGGTCGAGCCGCGAGAGCATCGCCGCGGCCGCCTCGGTCACGCGGCCCACGTGGTCGGACGCGTCGCGCCCGGCCTGGTCGCGGATCTCGGCGGCGGAGTGCTCGGCCGCCTCGAGGATCTCGCGCACGCGCTCGGACGCGCCGGCCGCCAGGCCGCCGCCGGGCCGCGGCGCCGCGGCGCGCTCGCGCAGGCTGTCCATCTCGTCGGCGACGGCGCGCAGGTGCGCATCGACCGCCCCCGGGTCATAGCCGCGCCGCCCGACCGGGAAGTCGCGGCGCTCGATCGCGTCCCTGTCCACGGCCGCCAGGATACGTCACCCGCCTGAGCGGCTCACGGGAGCGCAGGCGAGCCGTCGGCGGCGCGCCGCACGAGCCCGTCGCGCTCGAGCCCGGCCAGCACGCGCTCGCGGCGCTCGCCGCCCAGCGCCTGCGGCAGCGCCTCGCCCGCCAGCAGCGCGGCCACCACCCGGCCGCGCGCCCAGCGGTCGGTGTCCTCGAAGCGCTCGCGCACCCGCCGGCCGGCGCGCGGGACGGCGGGGGCGCCGCGGCTCGCGCAGCCGCGCGCGAGCGGGCACTCGCCGCAGCGGGCCGCGCGCGGCGCGCAGACCGTCGCCCCGAGCTCCATCATCGCCTGGTTGAAGTCCGCGGCGCGCCCGCGGGGCAGCCATTGCCTGGCGCGCTCCGCCAGCGCCTGCGCACGCAGCGACGTGCCGTCCCAGCGCTCGATCACCCGGCGGACGTTGGTGTCGACCGCCGCCTCGTCGCGCTGCCAGGCGAACGCGCCGACCGCGGCGGCCGTGTACGAGCCGACGCCGGGGAGCTCGGTGAGGTCAGCGGGCCAGCCATCGCGCGCGACGACCTGCGCGGCGGCCTGCAGCGCCAGCGCGCGGCGGTTGTAGCCGAGCCCGCTCCACAGCGCGAGCACCTCGCGCGCGGGAGCCGCGGCGAGCGCCGGGGCGTCCGGGAAGCGGGCGAGGAACGCCTCGTAGTACGCCACCACGCGCGCGGCCTGCGTCTGCTGGAGCATCACCTCGCTGACCAGCAGCGCGTACGGATCGCGGGTCGCGCGCCACGGGAGCGGGCGGCGCACCGCCGCGTACCAGGCGAGCAGCGCGTCGCGGTCGGGCAGGGCCTCGTGCGCCATCGGCGCAGGATACGGTTGCCCTCGGGTTGCCACCGCGTGGACGAGCGGGCGTAGCGTGCGCCTCGCCCACGCCGAGCCAGGCCAGGAGGCCGAATGCCAGCACTGATGAGGGGCGGTACGGAGATCGCCGTCCATCTCGCCGAGGAGAGCTTCACGGTCCGCATCCCCCGCACCGATGCCCTGCACGCGCTGCGCGAGCAGCCCGGCGTCGAGGACGTCACGCCGCTCACGTCCACGCTCGCGCGCGTGACGGCCGGGGACGTGCAGGCGCGGCGGGACCTCGTCGGAACGCTGCGCGATCGGTGGCGCTGGTCGGTCGAGCCGACCTACGTGGCCGCCGACGGCGACCATCGCTTCGACGCCACCGGCGAGCTGATGGTGGGCTTCGACCCCGAGGCGAAGCCGCGGCACGTCAGGGAGGCGCTCGGCCCGTTGGGCGACCGCGTCCGGCACGTCTACGACCACCTCCCCGGCAGCTACCTGCTCGATCTGGGCGGCGACGCCGAGACCACGGTCGGCGGGGCGGAGCGGCTCCTCGCCCACGGCGCGGTGCGCTACGCCGAGCCCGCGATCGTCAACCGCTTCGCGGCGCAGGCGATCGACCCGGTCGACGAGCAGTACGCGCAGGAGTGGCACATCGACTCCGAGGAGATGCTGCTGCCCGACGTCGTGCAGAACGCCGACGCGCGCATCCGCCCGGCCTGGGCGACGACGAAGGGCTCGCGGCAGATCGTGGTCGCCGTGCTCGACGACGGCTTCGACCTCACCCACCCCGACCTCCAGGGCGCGGGGAAGATCGTCGCGGCGACCGACTACACCGACGGCGACGCCAACCCGCTGCCCGTCGGCTCGGACTACCACGGCACCTGCTGCGCCGGCGTGGCGGTCGCCGAGGAGAACGGCAGCGGTGTGGTCGGCGTCGCCCCGCGGTGCGCACTGCTCCCCCTGCGCTTCCCGTTCAACGTGCCCGACCCGTTGCTGATCGAGATCTTCCGCTTCGTGTCGGCCCGCGCGCACGTCGCCTCCTGCAGCTGGAGCCCGCTGCCCGGCTACAAGCCGATCAACACCGCCTTCGCCGAGACGCTCACCCAGCTCGCCGCGCACGGCGCACCCGACGGCCGCGGCCTGATCGTGTGCGCCGCGGCGGGCAACTTCGCCGCGCCCGTGAACGGCACGCCCGCCGAGCCGATCGAGTGGCTCGAGCCCGCACAGGACGGCAGGCCGGCCCAGCACCACAGCGTCTCGGGGCCGATCCTCAACGGCTTCGCCGCGCACCCGTCGGTGATCGCGGTGGGCGCGACCACCTCGCTGGGCCGCCGCTCGCAGTACTCCAATTACGGGGCCGAGGTCGCGGTCGCGGCGCCGAGCGGCGACTACGACCCGAGGACGCTCGACCGCGGGCAGGGGCGCGGCATCACCACCTGCGACAACGAGGCGAGCGGCCCGGGGATGACCGCGGGCAAGCGCTTCACCCACGACTTCACCGGGACGAGCGCGGCGACCGCGGTCGTCGCGGGCATCTGCGGACTCGTGAAGTCGGCGGCGCCGGGCATCACCGCCGCCGCCGTCAAGGACACCCTCAAGCGCACGACGGAGGACATCGACATGACCGATGACGAGGCGACCTTCCCCGGCAAGGCCAACGCGCGCCGCGCGGTGGAGGAGGCCAAGAGCGGGGACTACGACGCCTCGGCCCAGCAGGCGCCGCCCGCGATGCCGACGCGGCCGCCGGACTGGATGATGGGCTTCGTGGCCTGGGGCTACGGGCCGGTCCCGGGCGGCGTCGCGCCGGCGGGCTGGGTCCCCGGCGGAGCGGCCCCGGCCGGCTGGGTCCCCGGCGGAGCGGCGCCGGCCGGCTGGGTGCCCGGCGGCGCGGCCCCGGCGGGCTGGGTCCCCGGCGGCTGGGTGCCCGGCGGCTGGGTCCCGGGCGGCTGGGTCCCGGGCTCGCCGCGGCCCGGCGACGACGGCGGCACGGAGCCCGACGAGGGCTGACCGAGCTTCGCCTCGATGGCCGCGAGCCTGCGCTCGAGCCCCGGCATCGCCTCGTCGCGGCAGGCGGCCCGAGCGAGATCCACGAGCGCCCGTGCGCGCCCGCGATCGCTCGCGCGGGCACGGCGCGCGAGCATCGCGGCGTGGTCGCCGACGGCGTGCGCGGCCCACCCGGCCGCGCCCGTCGCGCGCGAGCGCTCGAGCGCGAGCGCGAACGCCTCCTCGGCCGCCTCCCAGTCCTCGAGCACCGTCGCGAGGCGACCGAGGTGCCGGCCGAGGCTGCCCCAGCAGGCCCAGCCGCGGTCGAGCACGGGCTGTCGGGTGGCGAACGGCGCCAACAGCGGCCGCAGCCACGCGGCGGCCTCCGCGTCCTCGAGCACCGCGCAGGCCTCGGCGAGCATCACGCCCACGCTGAGGCCGTCGAGGCGCGGCAGCGCGGCGGCGCCCGCCAGCGCCACCAGCCCCGTCCGCGCCGGCTCGGTGCGCCCGGCGTGCGCGTCCACCGCGACGGCCATCGCCGCCCACACGCGCCGGTCGGGGTGGCGCGCGGCGAGCGTCGCCAGCACGTCGCCGTCCGCCTCCCCGGGCGTGCCGCGCAGCAGCGCCGCCATCAGCCTCTGCGCCGCGTGCGTCTCGTTGACGCCCGAGTCGAAGCGCAGCCGCTCGCGGCGGGCCCTCTCGACGAGCCGCTCGCCCTCCGCCAGCCGGCCGGAGAACAGCGCGCGCGTGCCCTCGAGCATCGGCGCGTACCACGCGAACCAGCCGTGGCGCAGCTCGTGCGCGAGCCGCACGCTCGCCTGCAGCTCGGCGTCGGCGTCGGCGATCTCCCCCAGCTCGAGCACGTCCGCGAAGCGGTTGACGTGCCCCCACAGCCCGCGCTCCGGGCTGCCCGCGGCGTCGGCCAGCCGCACGCTCTCGGCCGACGCGGCCAGCCGCTCGCCGATGCGCTCGGGCGCCGACGCGACGTAGGGCATCCAGCGCAGCACGCCCGCGAGCGTCTCCGGGTCGCCGAGCCGCCGGGCCATCGCCACGGCCTCGGCCAGCAGCCGCTCGCGCCGCGCGGGCTCGGCCTCGGGATCGAGCCGTGCCGCGAGCAGGCCGAGCACCGAGGCGCGCACCGGGTCGTCGTCGGTCGGCAGCGCGGCGAGGGCGTCCTCGAGCAGGTCGACCGCCTCGTGGTCGACGACGCCGTAGAGCTGCCACTTGGCGAACCCCAGCGCCGCGGTCGAGAGCAGCGCGGGGTCGTCGAGCGCGCGGGCGTCGGCGGCCGCCTCGGCGAAGGCGGCGCGGCTGTCCTCGACCTCGCCCGCCTGCTCGAGCGCCGCGGCGAGCTCGAGGCGCGCCTCGCAGCGCGCCCGGCCGGCGTCGCCGTCGAGGTCCTCGAGCACCCGCCGACAGTGCTCGGCGGCCTCCTCGTAGGCGTGCGCGTGCATCGCGTCGCTCGCGGCGAGCATCCCGTACGCCGCCGCCTTCTCGGCGCCGCCGACCGCCGACGCGGCGTGGAAGTGGTGCGCGAGCTCGGACGCGCGGGCGCCGCCCGTGAACTCGAGCGCCTCCCCGACCATCCGGTGCAGCCGCACGCGGCGGCTCAGGCTGGGCTGCGCGTAGAGCGTCTCGCGCACCAGGGCGTGGGCGAAGGCGAAGCTGTCGACGACAGGCCCCTCGACGACCAGGCGCGCGTCGATCGCGCGCTCGACCGCAGAGAGCGCCTGCTCGGGCTCCTCGACGACCGCCTCGACGACGTCGAGCCGGAACTCCTGCCCGGCGACGGCGGCGGCGACGAGCACCTCCCCGACGTCGTCGCCGAGCCGCCGCACGCGCCGCCCCACGACCTCGCGCACGCCCTCGGGGACGCCGAGCCGGCGCAGCTGCACCTCCGCCGGCTGGCTCGGATCCTCGGCCTGGGCGGCGGCGAGCTCGCCGGCGAGCTGGTCGGCGAGGAACGGGTTGCCGCCCGTCGCCTCCTGGATGCGGCGGACGAGCTCGGGCGTCGCGTCGCCGGCGAGGCGCGCGGCGACCAGCCCGGCGATCCCGATCTCGGGCAGCCCGTCGAGCTGGATCCGGCGCGTGAACGGCTCGCGGCGCAGGTCGGCGAGGAGGTCGGCGAGCTCCGGGGCGGTCGCGGGCCCGACGTCGCGGTGCGTGCCGAGCACGAGCAGCGGCGCCGCGGCGAGGTCGCGCATCAGATGGCGCAGGAGCAGCAGCGTCGGCTGGTCGGCCCAGTGCAGGTCGTCGACGATCAGCAGCAGCGGGCGCGCCGCGGCGGCGCGGCGCAGCGCCGCGGTGACCGCCTCGAACAGCTGCCGGCGATCGGGCGCGGCGTCGGCCGCGCCCGCGTCGAGCGGCGCGCCGTGGCGGACGGCCTCGGCCAGCGGCTGGAACGGGATCAGCCCGTCCTCGTCCGAGCGGCCGTAGAGCACGCCCCAGCCCGCGCCGTGCAGCTCGGCGGCGAGCTCGGCCGCCAGTCGCGTCTTGCCGATGCCCGCGTCGCCTGCGACGAGCACGACGCGACGGGTGCCGCCGGCCGCGGTCCGGGCGTCCTCGCGCAGCTGGGCGAGCGCGGCCTCGCGCGCGTAGAGCGTGCGCCCGTGCGCCTCGGCGAGCGCGCGCGGGAGCGGCACGGCGTCCTCGTGGGAAGCCGGCGGCGCGGCGATCTCCACCGGCGCGACGTCGAGCGAGGGGTCCTGCTCGAGGATCGCCTGCTGCAGCCGGCGCAGCTCCCGTCCGGGCTCGATCCCCAGCGCGTCGACGAGCTCCGCGCGGGCGCGGCGGTAGACCTCGAGCGCGTCGGCCTGGCGCCCGCTGCGGTAGAGGGCGAGCATCAGCTGGGCACGCAGGTTCTCGCGTAGGGGGTGCTCGGCGGTGAGCGCCTCGAGGTCGGCGATCAGGTCGGCGGCGAGGCCGAGCGCGAGCGCGGCCTCGCCGCGGGCCTCCTCGGCCAGCACGCGGCGCTCCTGCAACCGGCTCACCTCGCGCTGCGCGAACGGCTCGAGCGCGAGATCCTCCAGCGGCCCGCCGCGCCAGAGCGCCAGCGCCTCGCGCAGCGCGACGGCCGCGCGCGCGGGCTCACCGGCGTCGAGGGCGCCGCGGCCCGCGGCGAGGCGCTCCTCGAAGCGCTCGACGTCCAGCTCGCCGGGGCCGACGTGGAGGACATAGCCGCCGTCGCGCGTCTCGAGTGCGCCCGATCCCTCCTCGCCGAGCGATCGGCGCAGGCCCGAGATCGCGTTCTGGATCACCTTGGTCGCGGTGGCCGGCGAGCCGTCGGGCCACAGCTCGTCGACGATCCGCTCCAAGGGCAGCAGCTCACCCGCATGGAGCAGCAGCAACGCCAGCACCTCGCGCCGGCGGCGCGGTCCGAGGTCGACGGGGCGGCCATCCGTGCGCACCTGCAACGGGCCGAGGATCAGGTACTCCATCCGCTTCTGGGTGCGACGTTACCGGACGGTGGACGCGGCGTTACGGGCACCGGGGAGTGTTCCGCTCAGTCGACCGCACGGGGCGGTCGCGGAGCCAAGGAGTCGAGATGATCGACGCACGCGGAAAGGTGGCCATGGTTGTGGCGACGGTCGCCATGGCAGTGGCGACCCCGGCGGTGCAAGCCGCCCCCGGCCGCGCGCAGGCGCAGCCGCCCTCCTCAGCACCCAAGGTCGACGCCCGCCACCAGGCGCTGATCACGCGGCACGGTGCCGCCGATCCGCGCACGTTCGACGCACGGGATCCCTCCCCCCGCGCGGCCGCACACGCCATCCCCCGATCCGTCCCGTCAGGGGACGGCGGATGGAGCTGGGATGACCCGCTCCTGGCGGTCGGCACCGTCCTCGGCGCCGGCCTCCTCGCCGGCATCGCGGGGCTCGGCGTCGGACGTAGGCGGGAGCGGATGGGGCATCCGGTCCATTAGAAAGGCCAGCGCGGCGGGCCGTCCCGAGGGCCGCCCGCCGCGCCCCATCGCACTCCTCGCGTAGCGCCGCGACAGAGCCGACGAACCGCCCTGGGAGCTAGTCCCCCGAGGAGGCCGGCTCGGTCGCGTCGAGCAGCTCGCGGCGCAGGTCGCGGATCTCGTCGCGCAGCTTGGCGGCGTACTCGAAGCGCAGCTCCTCGGCCGCGGTGAGCATCTCCTCCTCGAGCTGCACGATCGTCGACTCGAGCTCGGCCGGCGTCATGTCGACGGTCTTCTCGCGCCGGCGCCGCCGGCCCTTCGGGACCTTCGACTCGCCCATCAGGAACTCGGAGATGTCCGAGATTCCCTTGACGATCGTCTCCGGCGTGATCCCGTGCTCCTCGTTGTAGGCCCGCTGGATCTCGCGGCGGCGGTCGGTCTCGTCGAGCGCCTTGTTCATCGCGTCGGTTCGCTTGTCGGCGTACATCAGGACCTTGCCCTCGACGTTGCGCGCCGCGCGGCCGATCGTCTGGATCAGCGACGTCTCGCCGCGGAGGAAGCCCTCCTTGTCGGCGTCGAGGATCGCCACGAGCGACACCTCGGGCAGGTCGAGGCCCTCGCGCAGCAGGTTGACGCCGACGAGCACGTCGTACTCGCCGAGCCGCAGGTCGCGGATGATCTGGATGCGCTCGAGCGTGTCGATCTCCGAGTGCAGGTAGCGGACCTTGAAGCCCATCTCGAGCAGGTAGTCCGTGAGGTCCTCGCTCATCTTCTTCGTCAGCGTCGTGACGAGGACGCGCTCGGAGCGGTCGGTGCGCTTGCGGATCTCGTTCATGAGGTCGTCGATCTGGTTGCGCGTCTCGCGCACCTCCACGGCCGGATCGACGATCCCCGTCGGGCGGACGATCTGCTCGACGACGCGGCCGGAGTGGGCCTTCTCGTACTTGCCCGGGGTGGCGGACACGAAGACGAGCTGCGGCGAGATCGAGAGGAACTCCTCGAACGTCTGCGGGCGGTTGTCGAGCGCGCTGGGGAGCCGGAAGCCGTAGTCGACGAGCGTGGTCTTGCGCGAGCGGTCGCCCTCGTACATGCCGCCGATCTGCGGGACGGTCTGGTGCGACTCGTCGATGACCATCATCGCGTCCGATGGCAAATAGTCGAGCAGTGTCGGCGGAGGCTCGCCGGGCTTTTTGCCGGTCAGGTGCCGCGAATAATTCTCGATGCCGCGG
>DATBDM010000202.1:0-2604 GCA_036269915.1 Solirubrobacteraceae bacterium
CGGTTCCCGCCCGAGATCGAGGCCAGCGCGTACTTCATCGTCGCCGAGGCGCTCACCAACGTCGTCAAGCACGCCCGGGCGGACCGCGCCGAGGTCGAGATCGCCGTGGAGGACCGCCTCCTCCAGGTCGATGTCCGCGACGACGGGATCGGTGGTGCCGATCCGGAGGGTCACGGGCTCGTGGGCCTCGGCGACCGCGCCACGGCCCTGGGCGGGCGGCTCCGCGTTCAGAGCCCGGCGGGGGCCGGGACGCTCGTCACCGCGACGCTGCCGTTCTGACGCCCACCTCGGCGATCGGCACGCCGATGCCGCGCGCGGCCTCGCGCAGCGTCGCGGCGCTGTGCTCGAAGGCGCGCCGCTCGTCCTCGGACATGCTCGGGGAGAGCTCGCCCGCCGGGCCTTCGCGCCCGACGACGGTCGGCAGGGCGATCGTCACACCGTGGCGCTCGCGGTAGGCCGCCACGGGGAGGACGACGCGCTCGTCGCGCAGGATCGCCTCGGCAATGCGCGCGCAGGCCACGCCGATGCCGAACCGGCTGGCGTCGTTGCCCTCGATGATCGTGATGTTCGCGTAGCGGACGTCACGCGCGATCCGCCGGCGGACGTCCCCGAGCGACCGGTCACCGTCCCACGCGGCGAGCGCGTCGACGAGCGGAGCGCCCGCCACCCGCACCGAGGACCAGAGCATGACCTCGGTCGTGCCGTGCTCGCCGACGACCAGGCCCTCGACCGCCGACGGGTCGACCCCGAGCTCGGCGGCCACGTGCACCCGGAAGCGCAGCGTGTCGATCGTCGTCCCGGTGCTGAGGACACGGTCGTGTCCCGCGAGCACGCGCGTCAGGTCGGCCAGCGGGTCGGGCGGATCGGTCACCGCGACGATCACGGCATCGGGCGCCGCCGCGACGATGCGCGGGACCACGTCCCGGTAGATGTCCGCGTTCGTCGCGAGCAGCTTGAGCCGCCCGCGTTCGTCGCCGCGATCGGTCGCGCCGCCGCTCTTCTCGTTCACGCCGGCGCAGATCAGCACGACGGCCGCGCCGGAGAGGTCGTGCCAATCGCCCGCGCTGATCCCGGCCGTCGGCGACAGGGGAAGGCCGTAGCGCATGTCGGTCGCGACCCCGGTCGCGCGTTCCGCGGCACGATCGACGAGCACGATCTCCTCCGCCGAGCCGCGGAGCATCGCCGCGAACGCGCACGCCTGGCCCACGGCACCCGCGCCGACGACACCGATCTTCCGGTGCACGACCGGCCTCTACCGCTCGCGACCGGCAAGGACACGGAGGGCATCGACCCGCTCGTGCAGGCCACGTTCGGCCTTCGCGTCGCGCCATCGCACGCCCACGCCGGAGTCGACGGCCTCCGGCTCCTGGCGATGGTCGTCGACGTGCTGGACGTCGATCGACACCGCGGCGAACGCCGGCGCCTGCTCCATCGACTCCTCGACGATCCGCGCGCGCCCGCGCGCCGTGAACGCCTCGTCGTCCTTGGCGAGGATGGTGATCGCGACCTCGGGCCGCTCGCGCAGCCGCCGCAGCGACTCGTGTTGGTGCAGCAGGCTGAACAGGATCGCGCGGTCTCCCGCCCGGACGGGGGCGGTGACCGGGATCGCGTGTGGCTCCTCGTCGAGCGTGCTGAGCACCGCGATGGTGCTCGCCGGCCACTCGGGCAGCACGACCGGGCGTGTGTCGGGAGCACCGGCGGCCACGACCACGGGCTTGTCGGTGGGCAGCGCGGCGACCGCGCGCGGGTCCAGGTTGAGATGGGCCTGCACCAGCCCGGGAGGCGTCAGGCCCATCCACTGGCGCAGGGAGACGTCGGCGAAGCGGTCGCTCCGGAACATCTCCAGGAAGCGCAGCGGCCCGTCGCCGGTGTTCTCGACGTAGTGCCCCATGGCGAACGGGACGTAGCCGACGTCGCCGGCCCGGTAGTCGAACGTCCGCGCCTTCTCGCCCGACGCGAACACCGTCATCCGCCCCCGGCCGGAGATGTAGTACTGCCACTCGTCCGTGTTGGGATGCCAGTGCAGCTCGCGCATCGCGCCCGGCTCGACCTCCACCAATGCGGCCGCGATGGTCGACGCGGCGGGGAAGTTCCTCGAGTCGACGATGCGCGCCCACCCCCCGGCGGCGCGCAGCGGCTCCTGGGCCATCAGGCGATGGGAGAAGCTGTCGGGGACGGTCCCCGCCGGCGACCGCGGCGCGTCGGTGGCGATGGCGGCGGGGAAGATGTAGCGCTCGTGCTCGATGTCGACCGGGAGGCCGGCGAAGGCATCCTGCGGTACGCCGAAGTTCTTGGCCAGCACGTCGCGGGGCGTGTGCTTGAACCAGTCGGTGATGAGGAACGTCTCGTTCTCGGAGAAGTCGCCGTCGTCGAACACCAGCAGGAACTCGCAGCCCTCCTCGAGCCCCTGGATCGCGTGCGGCACGCCCGCGGGGAAGTTCCAGAGGTCACCCTCCCCCACCTCGTCGACGAAGCTGCGCCCGTCGGCGTCGATCGCGGTGATGCACGCGCGGCCGGCGAGCATGTACGCCCACTCGGCCTCCTTGTGCCAGTGCATCTCGCGCACCCCGCCCGGCTTCAGGCGCATGTTGACGCCGGCGAGCT
>DATBDM010000203.1:0-11734 GCA_036269915.1 Solirubrobacteraceae bacterium
GCGGGAGAGGCCGGCGCCCATGTGCTCGATCCGCAGGTCGCGCGGCAGCTCGACCTCCGGGAGATAGACCTTGTTCTCGCGATCGGCCTCGAGCAGCTGCGCCTGCTCGGGCGTGCGGGTCTGCAGCGTCGTCCGGAACCCGCCCCGCGCGAGGAGCACCGCGGTCGCGGTGCCGAACGAGCCCGCTCCGAGCACGATGGCGCGGCGCGAGCCGGGGGTGGGGATGGAGAGGTGCGGCCGCGCCGGCATTGGGTGCCCCTACCCAAGCAGAGCCGTGCGGTTTCAGGCCGCGCCGGTGGCGAGGTCGGCCCCGAGAGCCTCCGCCGCGGCCGCGATCTCGGTGAGATCGGTCGCCTCGTAGACCCGCTGGAGGTCGATGATCCGTTTGCCGAAGGGGTCGAGCCCGTCCTGGCCGACGATCGCGTGCAGTGGCACGCCCGCCTGCCGCGCGCGGGTGCCGATCTCGCCCACCAGCTTGCCCTGCAGGGTCTGCTGGTCGAGCCGTCCCTCGCCCGTGACGACGGCACGGGCGGCGCGCATGCGGGCGTCGAAGTCGAGCGCGTCGAGGATCCAGGCGGCTCCCGGCTCGAGCACCGCGCCAAGCGCCGCCCAGAGGCCGCCGGACAGGCCGCCGGCCGCGCCGGTCATCGCCACCCCTCGGGGGTCGCGCGGCCAGCCCGCCGAGAGCGCGTCCATCCGCTCCTCCAGGCGCGCGACCATGTCGGGGTCGGCGCCCTTCTGGGGCCCGAACACGCGCGGCGCGCCGTCGATCGGCGTGCGCACATCGGACAGCACGACCAGCCGCGCGCCGCGCAGTCCGCCACGCTCCTCGATCGCATCGACCGCCCCGGCGCCGCCGTCCATCGTCGCCGAGCCGCCGACGCCGATGAGCACCACGCCGGCGCCCGCGTCGATCGCGGAGGCGATCAGCTCGCCGGTCCCGTAGCTCGACGCCGCCCACGGATCGAGCTCGTCCTCGGCCAGCAGCGCGAGGCCCGACGCGGACGCGGTCTCGACGATCGCCGTCCCGCCGTCCTCGACGAGCCCGAAGCCCGTGCGCAGGTCCCGTCCCAGCGGGTCGTGGGCGTCGGCGGCGACGACCTCGCCGCCGAGCCCGGGCAGCAGCGCGTCGAGCGTGCCCTCGCCGCCGTCGGCGACCGGGCAGAGATCCGGTGGGATCAGGCCGGCGCGCTCGAGCCCGCGCCCGATCGCGCCCGCCACCTCGGAGGCGCGGAAGGTGCCCTTGAAGGCGTCGGGCGCGACCAGCACCTGCCGGGGGGCGACCATCGCGGCATCCTGTCAGACACATCCGCGCGCGATGAGCCATGTGATCGTCATGGCCGCCGCATCGCTTCACCCTGCCCCCCCGCCGCTCGACGACACGACCGTCGGCGCGCTGCAAGAGGCCGTCGGCGTGCTCACCGCCAAGTGGAGCCTCGCCGTCCTCGCGCGGCTCGCGTCCGGCACGCATCGCTTCAACGAGCTGCTGCGCCAGGTCGACGGCGTCTCGCGGCGCATGCTGAGCGCCACGCTGCGCCAGCTCGAGCGCGACGGGCTGGTCAAGCGCCACGTCTACGCGCGCGTGCCCTCGCGCGTGGAGTACGAGCTGTCGGCGACGGGCGAGGACCTGCTGCGCGCGCTGACGCCACTCGCCGGCTGGGGCATCGAGCACCGCGACGAGATGATGGAGGCGCGGGCGCTGTTCGACGACCGTCTGCGTCAGTGGGGGGCCGAGAGCCAGGAGCTCCGGGCCCGCACGCAGGCGACGCCCCGGATCATCTAGGCCGCCAGCGACGACGCGGTCAGCACCGACCGCAGCTCGAGCCCCTCGGCGGCGAGGTTCTCGAGGCCGCCCGCCTCGCGGTCGATGACGCACAGCACCGCGCGGATGTCGGCGCCCCCCTCGCGCAGCGCCGCGCAGGAGAGCAGCAGCTGGCCGCCGGTGGTCACCACGTCCTCGACGACCGCGAGCCGGCGGCCGTCGACCTCGCCGCCCTCGGCGAGCCGGCAGGTCCCGTAGTCCTTCGCCTCCTTGCGCACGAACAGCGCGGGCAGGCCGCTGAGCTGGGAGACCATCGTCGCCAGCGGGATGCCGCCGAGCTCGAGCCCGGCGACCGCCTCGGCGTCCGCCGGGAGCAGCGCGACGAGCTCCCCCGCGACCTCGCGCAGGAGGGCGGGGTCGGACTCGAAGCGGTACTTGTCGAAGTACTCGCCGCTGACCTGGCCCGAGCGCAGCCGGAACTCGCCGGTGAGGTGCGAGCGCTCGCGGATCCGGCGCGCGAGCCCGCTCACTGGTCGAGCTGCTCGAGAGTGCAGTCGCGCGGGTCCTTGTCGGTGCGCCAGCGCGCGATCTTCGCGCCGTGGCGGATGCGGCCGTTGCTCGTGTGGTCGAAGGTGACCTCGACGACCACCTCAGGGCGCATCTCGATCCACTCGAGGTCGCGCTCGTTCGCCCAGCGGCTCGGCTCGCCCGCGCCGCGGCGCCCGGTCTCGTGCTCGGCCAGCTTCGCGGGCAGCTCGCGCTTCTCCTTGGCGCTGAAGCCGGAGGTGTGACCGACCGGGCGCAGCTTCCCGCCCTCGTCGTAGAGCGCGAGGATCAGCGACCCGACCGTTCCCTCGAGCTTGCCCGGCCGCCAGCCGATCACCACCGCGTCGATCGTGCGCACGCGCTTGATCTTGGTCATGCCGGTGCGCTCGCCCGGCGAGTAGGGCGCGTCCTGGAGCTTGGCGATGACGCCCTCGGCGCCGCGCAGCCACGGCTCCGCCTCGGCCGCGTCGGTGGTCGACGGCGTGAGGTCGACCGGCTTGGCCACGAGCTCCGCGAGCCGGTCGCGGCGCTCGGCCTGCGGGACCTCGAGCAGCACGTCGTCGTCGTGGGCGAGCAGGTCGAACGCGATGAAGCGGGTCGGCGTCTGCTCGGCGAGCATGCGGATGCGCGACTCGGCAGGGTGGATGCGCTGGCCCAGCATGTCGAAGTCCTGGCGGCCCTCCTCGTCGAAGCGCACGATCTCGCCGTCGAGCACGTAGCGGCCCTCCGGGAACGAGAGCTCGGGGAAGTAGCGGCGCAGCGGACGGCCGTTGCGCGACTGCAGGTAGACGTCGGCGCCGTCGACGAAGGCCAGCGCGCGGAACCCGTCCCACTTGGGCTCGTAGGCGTAGCCCCCGCCGGTGGGGATCGTCTTCGCCGAGCGCGCGAGCTGCGGCAGGATCGGCGGCTTGAGGGGGAGGGCCACGCGCCGGAGCTTAAACGAGAGCGCCCCGCGGTCGGCGGGGCGCTGTGGGCGCGCTCTAGACGAGCGGGCGCGGTTCCTTGACGGAGGGGGAGGCGAACATGGTCGATCCTTCTCGGGGAGGGTGGGGTGACGCTTAGGAGAGCGGGTGACGCTCGTCGAAGCCGGGGCGGTCTTCCGCGCCGAACTTCAGGGCGAATGCGTCGAACGCTCCCATCAGGGCCACGGGGATGGCGATGGCGAGCAATGTGATCATGTCCATCAGTATCGGACCAAATGCGCCATTGGCGTATACTTGATTGACTTCAGCATCAGAAGGTTCGTCCTATATGACGCTGCAGCAGCTCACCTATTTCCTGGCCGCCGCCGAGCACGGCTCGTTCTCCGCCGCCGCGGAGGAGCTGCACATGGCCCAGCCGAGCCTCTCCGAGCAGATCCGCCGGCTCGAGGCCGAGCTCGGCGTCCCGCTCTTCTCGCGCGCCGGGCGCGGGCTCGCGCTGACCGAGGCGGGGCGGCTGCTCGTCCCGCACGCCGAGCGCACGATCGCCGCCGCGGCCGAGGCCGTCGACGCCGTCCGCGAGGTCCGCGACCTGCGCTCGGGCACCGTCGCCTTCGGCACGTTCGGCTCGGCCCACCACTACCTGCTCTCCGGCCTCGTCCAGGAGTTCCGCCAGCGCTATCCGCAGGTCCGCGTACGGGTACTGGGGCAGAACTCGGCCGAGGTGGCCGACGCCGTCGGCGACGGGACGCTCGAGGCGGGGCTCGTCGCGCTGCCCGTCGACGACCGCGGGCTCGACGTGCGCCCGGCGATGCGCGAGGAGCAGCTGTTCATCTCCGCCAACCCCGCCCACGTGCGCGAGCCGATGACCGTCGAGGCGCTGGCCGAGACGCCGCTGATCCTCTACGACGCCCGCTGGGGCGCCGACGACCCGATGCGCCGCCAGCTGCGCGAGCGCGCGCAGGAGGCCGGCGTGCGGATCGAGCCGGTGATCGAGGTCGAGTACCTGACGGCCGCGCTCGAGCTCGCCGCGCGCGGGCTCGCCGACACCGTCGGCCCGATGTCGATCCTGATCTCGCGCGGCTACTCGCGGCGCCTGCACGCGGTCGCCTTCGACCCGCCGCTGTACGAGACGTTCGCCTTCATCACGCGTCGCAACGCGCATCTCTCGCCCGCGACGCGGGCGTTCATGGAGATCGCCGAGCGCCGCGTCCAGGCGCTGCAGAAGCGCCTCGACGCCGATCGCGCGGCCTAGTCCACGCGCGGCGCGGCGCTCTTGCCGCGAAGGCGAGCGAGCAGCCGGTCGACCGCCCGCGGGGCGATGCCGTCGAGGCCGAGCAGGCGGATCTGGCGCGGGTAGACGACATCGCGGCGGTCGGCCTCGATCGCGTCGAGCACGAGCCGCGCGAGCTCCGCCGGGTCGGCGCGCTTGCCGTCGTACCAGGCGGGCATCGTCGCCTCCTCGTGCGCGTGCAGGCGCGTGGCGATCTCGCCCGGGAAGACCGTGGTGACGCCCACGCCGCTGCCCGCCAGCTCGTGGCGCAGCGCGCCGGCGAACGCGCGCTGGGCTGCCTTGGTCGCCCCGTAGGCGGCGGCCTGGGGGAACGCGCGCAGCGCCGCGCCGGAGGAGACGATCACGACGTGGCCCGACCGCTGGGCGACCAGCCGGGGCAGCGCGGCGCGGACCGTGTGGACGGTGCCGAGCCAGTTCACCCGCGTCATCGCCTCGATGTGGGCCGGGTCCTGCTCGAGGAACGGCTCGTAGTGCGCGATGCCCGCGTTGGCGACGACGAGGTCGAGCCCGCCGGCCGCCTCCGCGTAGCCGTCGACCGCCGCCTGCACCGCCGCGGGGTCGCCGACGTCGCAGGCGAACGCGCGCCCGGGCGGCGTCAGCGAGACGGCCAGCGCCTGCAGGTCCTCGAGCGAGCGCGAGGCGAGTCCGACGGCGGCGCCGCGCGCTGCGAGCGCCTCCGCGAGCGCCCGGCCGATGCCCTGGGAGGCGCCCGTCACGAAGGCGCGGGTGGTGGCGTCCAGCCGCATCCGGCGACCCTAGCGCGGGGGATACGATGGCGGCATGGCCTCAGACCACGTCACCGTCGCCGAAGAGGAGTACCTGCAGAGCATCTTCTGGCTGCAGGAGGCCGGCCTGCCGATGACCGGGGCCAACGTGGCGCGCGCGATGCAGCTCTCCCCGCCGACCGTGCACGAGATGATCGGCCGGCTCGAGCGCGACGGCTACATCACGCGCTCGCCGACCAAGCAGCTCGAGTTCACCGAGCACGGGCTGGAGCACGCCGAGGGCATCGTCCGCCGCCACCGCCTGATCGAGCGCTTCCTCACCGACGTGCTCGGCATCCCCTGGTACGAGGTCCACGAGGAGGCCGAGCGGCTCGAGCACGCGATGTCGCCCGTGCTGGAGGCGCGCATGCTCGCCGCGATCGGCGACGCCAAGACCTGTCCGCACGGCCACCCGATCCAGCCTGGCGCGCGCATCACCGGCGTGCCGCTCGGCGACGTCGAGGTCGGCGCCAGCGTGCAGATCCTGCGCTTCGAGAACGAGGCCGAGGACCTCCTGCTGATCTTCCGCGACGAGGGGATCGAGCCCGGCAAGAAGGGCACCGTGGCGAGCTCGGACGGCGAGGAGGTGACCGTCGACTTCGGCGACGCCACCGCGACGCTGACCGCCTCGGTCGCCGAGACGGTCGCCGTGCTCGCGGACCCGTCGCCGCCCGCGCGGACGGCGCTCCCCGAGCAGCTCGTGCTCGGCCGCGAGCGCTACGGGCGCTGAGCGCGCTCGGCCCGATCGTCGGGCCTGGCCTGCGGGTGTTGTTCGTCGGCATCAACCCGTCGCTGCGCTCCGCCGAGGTCGGCCACCACTTCGCCCGGCCCGGCAACCGCTTCTGGCCGACGCTGCACGCCGCGGGCTTCACGCCGCGCCGGCTGCGCCCGGACGAGGACGCCGAGCTGCTCGAGTACGGGATCGGGGTGACCAACGTCGTCGCCCGCCCGACCCGCGCCGCGGCCGAGCTGTCCGGCGACGAGCTGCGCACGGGCGCGGCCGAGCTCGAGGCGACGGTCGCCCGCTGCGCTCCGCGGCTCGTCGCCGTGCTCGGTCTGGCGGCCTACCGGACGGCGTTCGGTCGCCGCGGCGCGACCTGGGGGCTGCAGCCCGAGCTGCTGGCCGGCCGTCCGGTGTGGGTGCTCCCGAACCCGAGCGGCCTCAACGCGCACTACAAGCCGGCGGACTTCGCGCGGGTCTACGGCGAGGCGCGCGCCTACGCCGACACGCTCTGACGGGTGCCAGCCACACCTTTCGGACGCATGCCTGCCACATCGGAGCGGCGGCCGCGAGGCGGGATAGTGGCGCCTATGACTTCCTCCGATGCACGGTCCCGGCTTACCCGCCTCCAGGCCGAGCGCCTGGATGCGGTCGACGCCGGTCTTGACCGCAACACGCTCTACATGGTCTCCCTCGAGAACGACATCGCGGCCTCCCGCGCCGTCTACGTCGGCCTCGCGGTCACCGAGATCGCGACGCTGCGCGCGCAGCTCTCCGGACCCCAGCTGGGCTGAGCGTCAGGTGATCCGCGCGCGCGTCGCATCGACGCGCTCGTGCTCGCCCGCCTCGACCAGCGCCCGCAGCCGGTCGAGCGAATCCCAGACCTCCGCGAAGCTCGTGTACAGCGGCGCGACGCCGAGCCGGATCGCGTCCGGCCCGCGGAAGTCGGGGACCACGTTCGCGCGCTCGATCAGCGCGCGGCAGATCGGCCAGGCCCGCGGATGGCGCAGCGCGACGTGCGACCCGCGGCGCTCCGGCTCCCGCGGCGTGCCGAGCTCGAAGCCCAGCGGCGCGAGCCACGCGTCGTGCAGGGCGACGATCAGCTCCGTCTGGGCCAGCGACTTCGCGCGCACCGCCCCCATGCCCGCCTCGGCGGCGAGCAGCGCGCCCTCGTGGACCGCGGCGACCCCGGCGATCGACGGCGTGCCCGCGGCGAAGCGGTCGATCCCCTCCGCGGGCGCGTAGTCGCGCTCCATCGCGAACTGGTCCTCCTGGCCGAACCAGCCCCAGATCGGCGACCGCAGCCGCGGTTGGATGCCCTCCGCGACGTAGAGCCACGCGGGCGCGCCCGGCCCGGCGTTGAGGTACTTGTACGAGCAGCCGACGGCGAGCTCCACGCCGGCCTCGTTGAGCGCCGCGGGGAGCGCGCCGGCGGAGTGGGAGAGATCCCAGACCACATGCGCGTCGTGGCGGCGCGCGACCTCGGTCAGCGCGGCCATGTCGGCGAGCGCGCCCGAGCGGTAGGCGACGTGGGAGAGCACGACGAGCGCGGCGGCGCCGTCGTCGAGCTCGCGCTCGAGGTCCTCGGGCTGCGGCCCGTACAGCGGGTCGGCCTCGAACGTGCGCAGGGCGAGGCCGCGCTCCGCGCACAGCCCCTCGAGCACGTAGCGGTCGGTCGGGAAGTTGTCGCGGTCGGTGATCACCGCGCGCTGGGCGCTCAGCCGGTAGGCGTCGAGCGCGGCGGCGCAGAGCTTGAACAGGTTGACCGTGGTCGAGTCGCAGACCAGCACCTCGCCCGCCCGCGCGCCGAGCACGCCCTCGGCGAGCACGTCGCCCGCCTTGCGCGGGAGATCGATCCACTCCGACCAGCCGCCGACGAGCTTCGTCGCCCACTGGTCGAGCACGGCGCCGATCCGGTCGCGCGTGGCCAGCGGCAGGCGCCCGAGCGAGTTGCCGTCGAGGTAGAGCGGGCCGTCCGGGTCGATCGCGAAGCGCTCGCGCAGCGGCGCGAGCGGATCCGCGGCGTCGAGCGCCTCGGCGTGCGCGCGCCCGGTCACAGCCACGCGCGCACCGCCAGCCACAGCGGGTTGTCCGGCTCGACGTGCCCCATGTGCTCCTCGCCGGGCTCCTCGTGCAGGACGATGTCGTCGCCGGCGGCGCGCGCCGCCGCGGCGAACTCGCGCGAGATCCGCGGCGGGACGACGTCGTCGGCGCCGCCCGTGACCACGAGCGCCGGGACGCCGAGCGGCAGCCGCGCGCGCGGCGAGGCGGCGGCGTAGGCCTCGGGCCGCTCGTCCGGGGCGCCGACCATCAGCTGGGCGACAACGCCGTCGGAGAGCCCGAGCTCGTGGCCCAGCGCGAGGTCGAGCACGCCGGCCTGCGCGACGACGCCGGTCACCGGCACGCGCGGGCGCTCGCGCGTGGCCGCCCACGCGGCGAGCTGCCCGCCGGCCGAGTGGCCGATGGCGACGACGCGGCCGCCGAGGTCGAGGCCGTCGACGTCGGTGAGTGCGTCGATCCCCGCGGCGACGTCCTCGAGCGTCGCCGGGAAGCCGCCGCCCGAGCCCAGACGCCGGTACTCGAGGTTCCAGGTGGTCCAGCCCGCGGCGACGAGGTCGTTGCCGATCCGATGCATCAGCGTCCGGTCGTAGCGGTCGCGCCAGAAGCCGCCGTGGATGAGCACGGCGACGCGCGGGCCGCCGCCGTTCGCCGCAGCGCGCGTGAGCTCGCCGAACTGCGACGGGTCGGGCCCGTAGGGAATCCGCTCCACGCCGCGCGCGCCCCGCTAGGCGGTCACGCCGAGCGAGCGCACCGCCTCGGCCAGGCGCGAGATGCCGTCGTCGATCTGTCGGGGGTTCACCCCGGAGTAGGCGAGCCGGAGCGCGTTCTCGCCCCCCTCGAGCAGGAAGTCCGTGCCCTTGACGAAGAGCACGCCCCGCTCCTTGGCGGCCGTCTCGAGCTCGGCGACCTTGACCGACTCGGGCAGCTCGACCCACATGAAGTAGCCGCCCTGCGGCGCCGAGAAGCGCGCCTCGGGCAGCTCGCGCTCCAGCGCGGCGACGAGCGCGTCGCGGCGGTCGCGCAGCGCGTTCCTGACCGTCTCGATCGCGGTGTCGATCCGGCCCGAGCGGCAGAACTGGTTGACGATCGACTGGGCGACCATGTTCGGCGAGATGTAGGTGTTGGTCGCGAGCGTCTGGATCTGCTTGATCACCGCCTGCGGGCCGACCAGGTAGCCGACGCGGATGCCGGGGCAGACGGTCTTGGAGAACGACGAGGCGTAGACCACCTTGCCCGCCTCGTCGTGGTCGCGCATCGTCGTCAGCGACTCGCCCTCGAAGCGGATCGAGACGTACGGGTCGTCCTCGAAGATCGTGAAGTCGTACTCGGCCGCGAGCGCGAGCAGGCGCGTGCGCTTCTCCGCGCTCAGCGTGTACCCGGCGGGGTTCTGGAAGTTGGGGATGATGTGCGCGAGCTTCGGGCGCAGGCCGCCTCGTAGCTTGGCCTCGAGCGCGTCGACGTCGATGCCGTCGGTCTCGAGCTCGACCATGTGGATGTCGGCGCCGCGCCCGCGGAGGTTGAGCAGCGTGCGGTCGTAGGTCGGCGACTCGAGCACGACCGCGTCGCCCGGCGCGACGAGCGTCTCGAACAGGAACGCGTCGGCCTGCATCGAGCCGTTGGTGACCAGCACCTGCTCGACGGCGACCCCGGCCCGCTCGGCGATGTACTCGCGCAGCGGCACGTAGCCGACCGCGGTGCCGTACGCCGTCGTGCCGGCGGGATCCTGCTCGAAGGCGGCCTGTGCGGCCTCGCGCAGGCCCTCGACGTCGACGATGTCGAGCGACGGCGCGCCCCGGGCGAAGGAGATCGTGTCGGCCATGCGAGCCAAGGATACGCGGGGCTGACATCGCGCCCCTCCGTCGATGCGGGGCTGACGTCCGCTCGCCGCACCGGGCGGCGAGCGGAGCGAAGCGCGACGGCGCTACGCGGTCTTCAGCGAGCCCGCGATCTCGGCCGCGATCTCCGCGACCTCGGTCGGCGTGCGGCCGACGCGCACGCCGCGCGCCTCGAGCGCCTCCTGCTTGGCGGCGGCGGTGCCGGCCGAGCCGGAGACGATCGCGCCCGCGTGGCCCATGGTCTTGCCCGGAGGCGCGGTGAACCCCGCGATGTAGGCGACGACCGGCTTGGAGACGTGCTCGGCGATGTACTCGGCGGCCTCCTCCTCTGCGGAGCCGCCGATCTCGCCGGCCATGACGATCAGCTCGGTCTCGTCGTCGGCCTCGAAGAGCTCGAGGATGTCGACGAAGCTCGACCCCGGCACGGGGTCGCCGCCGATGCCGACGATCGACGAGTTGCCGAAGCCGGCCTGGGCCAGCTCGTTGCCGATCTGGTAGGTCAGCGTGCCCGAGCGCGAGACGACGCCGACGTTGCCCGCCGAGAAGAACGACGCGGGGATGATCCCGACGTTGGCCTTGCCGGGGGAGAGGATCCCGGGGCAGTTGGGCCCGACGAGCCGGACGTCCGGATTCGTCGCGAGGTGGTTGTAGACGCGCAGCTCGTCGTGCGCCGGGATGCCCTCGGTGATCGCGATGATCAGGGCGATGCCGGCGTCCTCGGCCTCGAGGATCGAGTCGGCGGCGAAGCGCGGCGGCACGAAGATCATCGCCGTGTTCGCGCCGGTCGCGGCGACGGCGTCGTGGAACGTGTTGAAGACCGGGACGCCGTCGACATCCTGGCCGCCCTTGCCGGGCGTCACGCCCGAGACGACCTGCGTCCCGTACGCGCGGTTGTTGAGCGCGTGGAAGGTGCCCTCGCGCCCGGTGATGCCCGAGACGCAGAGCTTGGTGTTCTCGTCGACGAGGATGCTCATGCGCGCGACAGCTCCACGACCTTCTCCGCGGCGCCCAGCATGGTCGCCTCCGTGTGCACGTTCGGGAGGTCCGCCTCGGCCAGCAGCCGGCGGCCCTCCTCGTCGTTCGTCCCGTCCAGGCGCACCACGAAGGGCACCGTCGGCTTGATCTGTTCGAAGGCCTCGATCAAACCGCGTGCAACCTCGTCGCAGCGCGTGATGCCGCCGAAGATGTTGAAGAGCACGGCGGTGACGTTCGGGTTGGAGAGGATCACCTCGACCGCCTGGGTGATCGCGTCGGCGCGGGCGCCGCCGCCCGCGTCGAGGAAGTTCGCCGGCGCGCCGCCCGCCTGGGCGACGACGTCGAGGGTCGACATCACGAGCCCGGCGCCGTTGCCGAGAATGCCGACGTTGCCGTCGAGCTTGACGAAGGTCAGGTCGCGCTCGCGCGCCATCCGCTCCTGCTCGTCCTCGGCGGCGACGTTGCGCAGCGCCGCGTTGTCCGGATGGCGGAAGAGCGAGTTGTCGTCGAGCGTCACCTTCGCGTCGAGCGCCGTGACCTGGCGGTCGCCGTTGACGATCAGCGGGTTGACCTCGACGAGCATCGCTTCTTCGGCGACGAAGGCGGCGTAGAGCTTGTTCAGCAGCGCGCCGATCGGGCGCACGACGTCGGCGTCGACGCCGGCCTCGAAGGCCAGGCGGCGCGCGTGGAAGTCCTGGAAGCCGAGCAGCGGGTCGACGTGCAGAGTGGCGATCGCGTCCGGGTCGGAGGCGGCCACCTCCTCGATCTCGACGCCGCCCTGGGTGGAGAGCATCACCAGCGGGCGCTTGGCCGAGCGGTCGAAGACGATCGACGCGTAGTACTCGGCGGCGATGTC
>DATBDM010000204.1:0-2789 GCA_036269915.1 Solirubrobacteraceae bacterium
GGGTGGGTCAGGGCGCGCTCGAAGCGCAGCGTGTCGCGGCCGTCGCCGGTGTCGAGCGTCGCGGTCATGAGAGGGACCTCCCGGGATCGGGGTTGGCGTCGAGGTGGGCCTCGAGCGCGTCGAGGCGGCCCTCCCACAGGCGCCGGTAGGGGGCGAGCCACGCGTCGAGCTCCGCGAGCCCCTCGGGCCGCAGCGCGTAGACGCGGCGCTGCGCGTCGGGGTGCACGTGCACGAGGCGCGCCGCGCGCAGCACGCGCAGGTGCTTCGAGGTCGCCGGCTGGGTGACGCCGAGCAGCTCGACGAGCTCGCCGACGGCGCATGGCCCGGCGAGCAGGACATCGAGGATCCGCAGGCGGGTCGGCTCGGCCAGGACCGCGAGCAGGCGGTGGGAGGGAGTCATCGGCGCCCGAGTATGCCGCCTAGGGCATGTACGTGTCAAGGCATATACGGTCGAGGACACTGGATCGATGCGTCTCGCGCCGCTCCTGCTCGCCGCCATCCTCGCCTGCCTGGCGCTGCCGGGCACCGCGCTGGGCTGCGGCTACGAGCGCCACGCCCGGCCGTCGGGCGCGCTCGCGCCCGGTCATCGCGCGGGGCTCGTGGTCGGCGACTCGACGGGGATCTTCGCCGCCCCGCTGCTCGCGCGGCGGGGGATCGAGGCCGACGCGCAGGAGTGCCGCCAGTTCGACGCGGGCGTCGCGCTGCTGCGCGCACGCCGCGCGGCGGGGACACTCGGCCACCTCGCGGTGCTCGCGCTCGGCGCCAACGGCCCCGTCTCCGCGCGCCAGATCGACGCCGCGCTGCGCGCGGCGGGGCGCGGTCGCGTGCTCGGGCTGGTGACCCCGCGCAACCTGGCGTCCTCGGCGAACGCGATGCGCGCCGCCGCCGCGCGCCGCCCAGGCCGCATCCTGCTGATCGACTGGCAGCGCTTCAGCGCCGGGCACGACGGCTGGTTCGCGTCCGACGGCCTGCACGTCAACCAGAAGGGCGCCGCCGCCTTCGCGCGCCTGATCGCCCGTCGCGCGGCGGGCGTGATCGCCCCGCCGGTCGGCGCGCTGCGCCGCTTCGCCGAGCGCTCTGGAGCCGACTGCGGCACCGCCGTGCGCGACGGCGTGACCCTCGTGGTGCGGGTGCTGCGGCGCGACGGCCTCGCGCTGAGCTGCCGCGACGCCCGCCACGTCGTCGCGCAACCACCGCTCGCGGGGGTCGCGCGCTGGCGCTGGTACGACTGGCGGCCGGCCGCGGTGGGGCCCTGGAGCGACCTCTATACCCGCTCGGGCCGCCGGCTGGTGATCGCCGCGCGGATCATCCCTGCCGGGTGAGGCGACCTCACCCGCCCGCGTAGATCATCGGGGCACCGAGGAGGAGTGCCCGATGAGCGAGTACCTGAGCAGATCCGAGCCGCCGGTTCCCGGCCGGGCGATCGAGACGTGAACGGGACGGGCGGGTCGCCGCGCGACGACCGCCCGCCGCAGCGGGTCGAGCTCCTGATCCCGCTGCGCACGATGATCGTCGTGCTCGCCTTCGCCGGGCTCGTGGCGCTCGCGGTGCTCTCGCTGGGCACGCTGCTCTCGATCTTCGTCGCCGCCGTGCTCGCGCTCGGGCTCGATCCGCCCGTCGGGGCGCTGGTACGGCGCGGCTGGAACCGCGGCCGCGCGTCGGTCGCCGTGTTCGCGGCGCTGTTCGCGGCGGTGGTGGTCATCGTGCTCGTCACCGCCGGCCCGCTGTGGGACCAGATCACGGACTTCGTCGATCATCTGCCGCAGTACTGGGACGACCTCCAGCAGATGAGCTGGTTCCAGACGCTGACGCAGACGGCCGGCGCCGGCGACAAGATCCGCAATGCCCTCAAGGATCTCGCCGCCGGCCTGCCCGACGCCGCCAACGCGATCCTCGGGATCGCCGGCGGGGTGTTCGGCTCGCTGCTCTCGCTCGTGACGCTGACGTTCCTCGCGCTGTTTTTGCTGATGGAGCGTCCGGCGATCACCGACTGGCTGTTCGGGTTCGCGCCGCCGCCGGTCGAGCAGCGCTGGCGCCCGGTGGTCGAGGACTCGATCTCGGCGGTCTCCTCGTCGCTGATCGGCAACGTCGCGATCTCGATCGTCGCGGGCACGGTCGCCGGAGTGTCGGCGTGGGCGATGGGCCTGCCGTTCCCGATCGTGCTCGCCGTCATCACCGGCTTCCTCGACCTGATCCCGCAGGTCGGCGCGACGGTCGCGGCGGTGATCCTCGTCGCCGTCGCCCTCACGGTGAGCACCACGGCGGCGATCGTGATGCTCGTCGTGCAGCTGATCTACCAACAGGTCGAGAACTACATCGTCTACCCGATCGTCTACCGCCGCGCCGTGGAGCTGACGGCGTTCACGACGATCGTCTCCGTGCTGATCGCCGGATCGCTGCTCGGCGTCGTCGGCGCGATCCTGGCCGTCCCCTTCGCCGCCGTCATCAAGATCGTGCTGCGCGAGGCCGGCCGCCCGCGGCGCGCGACGATGGCGTCGCTGCGCGACGGCTCAGGGGTCGCGCTCGAGCCGCAGCACGTCGCGGCGCCACAGCTCCCGCTGCAGGCGCCAGCGCGCGAACCCGATGCTTGACCGCGCGACGAGGAAGACCACCGTCGGGATGACGATGGCGAGCGCGGCGGCGCTCTGGAGCGGCGCGCCGGAGTTGAGGGCGTGACGCACGACGTCCTTGAAGTCCAGTCCGAGCAGGATCGAGGCGATGAAGGCAACCCAGACGCCGGTGGCGAGCTTGCCTGTCAGCTCGAGCCAGCGGTGGAGCCGCACGACCGC